>JBELAA010000059.1:0-11038 GCA_049509315.1 Sedimentisphaerales bacterium
TTGAATCTCGCGTGAACGCCCCGCCAGAAATCGACGATTGAGTTCCAGATAATCATTCCCTTCGGGTGCATAAACGCGAAGCCCGGCCCCGCGTCATTGAAGCTGAAAAGGTCTAATTGCCTGCCTATTACGCGATGGTCGCGTTTTTTCGCTTCTTCAAGACGGGTGAGGTAATCGTCAAGCTCTTTTTTGGTTCGCCACCCCGTTCCGTAAACCCGCTGGAGCATTTTCTGCGTCGGGTCGCCGTGCCAGTAGGCGCCTGCCACCGACATAATTTTGAATGCGCCGATTTTACCCGTGCCGGGAACGTGGGGCCCACGGCAAAGGTCCTCGAAATGCTCGCCCGAGGAATAAAAGCTGATTATATCGCCTGTGGCGCGGTTGACGTTGTCGGATTTATATTTATCGCCGGCAAGTTTCTTCAGCGCCTCGTCGCGGCTCATTTCCGTGCGGATAAAGGGCTTGTCTGCCTTGACGAGCTGACTCATTTTTTCCTCGATACGCTCGAAATCGGTGGGGCGAATCGGCTCATCGAGGTCGATATCGTAATAGAAGCCCTCCTCGACGGTGGGGCCATAAACCAGTTTTGCCTTGGGCCACAGGTCGCAAATCGCCTCTGCCATAACGTGTGCGCAGCTATGGCGCATAATGTCGAGGCCTTCTTTATCTTTTGAGGTGACGATTTGAATTTTAACGTCGCCTTTTACCGGAGTCGTTAGGTCAACTAAACGGCCATCAATTTTCGCCGCGACTGCTGCTTTTGCCAGGCCCTCGCCGATTTTTGCCGCGACCTCTTTTGCCGATATGCCGTCTGCGGCTTCGATAACGGAGCCGTCCGGAAGTGTTATTCTTGCCATCAGTTATTCCAATAAAGCGGTTCTAATTCGATAAACAAATTAAGCGATGTAATTCTAATAATATGCAGAATCGTTGTCAAACTACTTATTAAGCAAAAGGCGGCTGCGAAATAGGCATTATGCTGATTCAACATTTTGTATGTTCGGCTAATATATTTTGTAAGGTCGGACAAGGGGAAAACCGGCAAGATATACCCGGCCTCGCCCTGCGAATCAAATTTCGCAGGGCGAGGCAGCAGTAAACAAATATGAAGTTTAGATAGCGAAAGAGTACCGTACCAGTATTAATTGCAAAGGATAGTTTATATGACTTATCGTTTTATAGATTTGATATTCTGGCTGGTCGTTCTGATTTTCGGGATTAAAACTTACGTAAATGATTCAGCGGGCAATCATCGCATAAGGGCGTTGGTTTGCAGAATTCCTTGCCCGTGTGAACCAAAAGCGCGTGATACTCATTAAAAAGCTTAATATCCGCAGGAAGATTTGATTCGAAAAGCGCCTTAATCTGTTCGTATTCGGCGTCAAACTTGATTAAACGATGGCGCGATAAGATACGCCTGGTATAGGCATCGACGACAAAAACGGGGCGATTGAGTGCATAGAGTAAAACTGAGTCGGCGGTTTCGGGGCCAACGCCGCTTACGCCTAACAGCTCTTCGCGAAGCCGAAAGGTGGGGATATTTTTAAGTTTGGCGAGCTTGCCGGCGCAGTTTTTAAATAGCCAGTCGATTACATTTTTTAGTCGGCTGGCCTTTATATTATAGTAGCCCGCGGGGCGAATCAGCTTTGCCAGGTCGGCGGTTTCGATTTTATGCAGTTTTTCAGGGGTAAGCGATTTGGCTTTTTTAAGGTTGGCAATTGCTTTTTCTACGTTGCCCCAGTTGGTATTCTGAGTCAGGATTGCGCCGACTATGACCTCGAAAGGCGTCCCCCCCGGCCACCAGTGCTGCGGCCCGAAGCGCTCATAAAGCAAATCGTATATTTTTTTCAACTGCTTAACCGGCATACGCGTAAAAATTATAGCGAAAAACAGGGTCGAACTGAAATTAATAGCCAAAAATACTGAAAAATTTGTCGAATTTCCTTTGACTGTCGGCCTTAAAAGGGTATAATTATTTATGTCTTTTGTTTGAAGGGCCCCGAGAAATCCGGAGGATTTCCGGGACTTGGTCCTAGAAATTTCTTCGAAATTTCTCAGGGCAAAAGCGTAGCGAAGCGAAGTCTCGCTTTGCGAGGACAAATGAAGGCCGGAGAGTGAGAATGAGCAAGTCAAAAGAGAGTGACTTGGCTGCGATTAGTCCGCACTTATATTCCCCTGCCTTATAAAAAATTATTACTTTTTCGAGAAGGAGAAGAAAATGAGACATTCAACTATTTGCACAGCAATCCTGCTTTCAATTATTTTGGCCGGCTCGTCGCCGGCAGCCGAATGGAGTGCCCCTGTTGCGGTTACGAGCGTTAATACTCAATATGATGAATGGACGCCCTATTTGTCTTACGATGGTCTATCGCTGTATTTTGCACAAGGTTATTCAAATGACTCATGGGAGTTTCAGATATTCGAGGCAAAGCGCAACCAGCCGTCAGGACCGTTTACCTCGGTCAATAAGGTTTATCAATCATACAGCCATGTTATCGGGCCGTGGGTTTCGCAGGACAACCTTCGAATGTATTATCATCAGGAAACTGCATGGACCATAAGAATGAGTGAGAGGGCTTCCGTAAACGACCCCTGGTCTGAAGGGACTATTCTCAATTTAGATTCTTTAAACGCACCTTTATATCCCTCTCTTACGGCCGATGAGCTTACAATGGTTTTTGACAGCGCCGACGCAGACAACCGCAATATTTATCTTGCCACACGGACGGACAGGAACTCTGATTTTAACATACAGTATTTATCAGAGCTTAATACCTCAGCAGATGATTTTCATCCGACGATAACACCTAATGGTTTAACAATGTATTTCTGCAGAGATGATGGAATCTATTCGACTACCAGGGCATCGCTTTCCAGCCCCTTCGGCAATATTCAACATTTGCCGATAAATCTTCCCGGTATGAACATCGCTCAGCCCAAAATAAGCTGGGATGGAACAGCTATGTATTTCTGTGCGGCCATACCGGGTCAACCAGGCGATATTTATGTCTCGTATCTTGTTCCTGAACCCGCGACGATTCTGCTTTTGGGTCTTGGCGCAGCGTTCATTGCTAAAAGACGCAGATAGAATTCGTTATTATTCCAAACTGTTCGCTTAATACTGTCGCCAATTTTTTTCTAACCGCATCTTTATTGAGCCAATTCCCGAGTTATTTATTTGAAAGGCGGGGATACTCCTGATAGAATTACCGCCTCTTTTTAGAGAGTAGTGAATATGGGACAAAATATCGACAAGCACAAACTGACCAACGGAATGGTGCTCCTCGGCGAGCGGATGGAAGCCGTGGAATCGGTGGCGTTCGGCTTTATGCTGCCGGCAGGCGCCGCGCTTATGCCCGAGGGGTGCTGCGGGGTATCTAATGTTATCTCCGACTGGATATTCAGGGGGGCCGGCGACAGGGACAACAGGCAATTAGGCGACGCGCTGGACGGATTAGGACTTCAACGTTCAGGCGGGAGCAATACCGCACATATCTCAATAGGCGCTGCCCTCGAATCGAGCAACCTCGCCAAAGCAATCGACCTTTTCGGCGATATAATCCTCAAACCCAAACTGCAGGATGAGCAATTCGCCCCCGCCAGGCAGTTAGTAATCGACGGCATAAAAGGGCTTGATGATGACCCACGCCAGAAGGTTATGCTCAAGCTGCGCGAATTGTTTTACCCGCCGCCTTTGGGGCGGAGCACCGTCGGCGAAATCGACCAGCTTGAAAAACTGACCCCCGGCAAGACCAGAGAAATTGTCGCAGACAGTTTTAATATATCGGAAGCAATTTTTTCAGTTGCGGGAAAGTATGATTTTAACGCGGTAAAAAAGCAGCTCGAAAAACTGTTCGGCAGCGTAAAAAAACACGCGGCCAAATCCCTGACAATAGGAACCAGGGGCGGCAAATATAAGTATATTCCCAACGACGGCGCACAGGTGCATATCGGCCTTATGACACCGAGCGTCCTGATGGGCGACAAAGATTATTACAACGCGCGTCTGGCGGTGGGGGTTCTTTCGGGCGGGATGAGCGCAAGGTTATTTACCGAGGTCAGGGAAAAACGCGGCCTTTGCTACGCGGTCGGCGCCCAATACCACGCCCTCAAGGAAGCCGCGGGGATTGCCTGTTACGCGGGCACATCCCCCGATAAGGCACAACAAACCTACGATGTCATAATCGGCGAGTTTAATCGCTTAGCTGAAGGTATCACCAAAGATGAGATGCAGCGGGCGCAAACCGGCCTTAAATCGTCGCTGATTATGCAAAGTGAGTCATCCAGCAGCAGGGCCGGCTCAATCGCAGGCGATTATTATATGCTTGGCAAGGTTCGCCTCTTAGATGAAATAAAATCCGCCATCGACAAAACAACCGTCGATTCGGTCCTGAGCTTTTTACGGAAACACCCATTTAAAGATTTCACGGTCGTAACAATCGGCCCAAAAGAGATAAAAACAGGTTAGCGCCTATGGAATTCAAAATTCACAAACTGTCAAACGGCCTGACGATTATCGGCGAGGTAAACAAAAGCGCCAAATCGTCGGCAGTGGGCTTTTTTGTCCGGACCGGCGCCCGCGACGAGACCCAGCAAATCAACGGCGTATCGCACTTCCTCGAACATATGGTTTTCAAGGGTACCGAAAAATTAAGCGCACTGGCAGTCAACGAGGAATTCGACAAGACAGGCGCGCAATATAACGCCTTTACCAGCGAGGAAAACACCGTCTTCTGGGCGGCTGTCCTGCCTGAATTTCTGGCGGAAATCGCACAGCTTTGGGTCGAGATGATGAGGCCCGCGCTGCGGACCGACGATTTCAATATCGAAAAGCACGTCATAAAAGAAGAAATCGCGATGTATCAGGACCAGCCCAATTATGACGTTTACGACAGGTGCAGGGCGCTATATTTCGGCAGCCACCCCTGCGGCCACAGCGTCTTAGGCAGCGTTGAAACAATCGACGCAATGACTGCCGACCAGATGCGCGAGTATTTTAACTCCCGATACGCCCCCAATAATATGGTCGCCTGCATCGCGGGAAATTTCGACTGGAATAAAATCCGCGATATCATCGAAAAGGGCTGCTCAAAATGGGAAAAACGCGACACCCCCAGGCAGCTTACGGATACCCGCGGCACACAGGAAAAACAGCGTCTCGAAAAAGCAAACCTCGTTCGCGAGCATATCGCCCTTATGAGTCCCTCAATCAGCGCAGAGGACCCGAGACGATTCGCGGCATCGCTTTTGAGTATGGTTGTCGGCGACGACGTCGGCTCGCGGTTTTTCTGGGAATTAGTCGATAAGGCGATTGCCGAGACAGCGTCGATGGAATTTTCCGCGATGGATGGCACAGGCGCTAATTACACATACGTTCGCTGCGGCGCCGCCAATGCCGGCAAATCCCTTGAAATTATCGACCGGATTTTCGCAGACCTGGCCAAAACGGGCATTACCGAAGACGAGCTTGTAAAGGCCAAAAACAAGGTCTTAAGCGCGCTTGTTATAAAAAATGAGATTCCGATGGGTCGGTTAGTTGATTTGGGCTTCAACTGGACTTATCTGTGTGAATACCGCAAAATCGAGCAGGAGGTCTCAGCGATAAAAGCCGTAACAGTGGCCGATATTAACGCCCTTTTGAAAGATTACCCCCTTTCCCCCTACGCCCAGTTCTCCTTAGCCCCCGCATAAAGCCAATTAAGAATAAATTACGTGCCAGAAATTAAAAAGGTTAAAAAGACATAAGGATAACTTATCAATTTGACGATTTCTGAAAAAATTTGGAGGTCAAAACGGGCGTATAAACGTTACAGATAGCCCAGATTAACGAAGATGGGCAATATGGGTAAGATAGGGTAGGGTGAAAATATTTTTTCATTTAGAAAAGCGGTCAAAAAGGGCCACAAAAATGCACAAAATGCGCAGAAGTGAAGATGTTTTGAACGGAAACGCGCGCTTTTTGATGGGTTTTTAGCACCTGTTTCATAAAATAATTATAAGTAGAATTAATAGGATTTTGAGTGCCTTTGGCATAAGATTTGACCACGAAGAACACGCCCCGCAAGAATTTTCCTGTGGAAAATTCAAACAACTGCGGGGTCTGCGCTACGCTTCGAGATTTACGCTGTTTTTTTAGCCACCGAGCACATAGAGTTCACAGAGATTAACCACGAATGGACACGGATTAACACGGATTTTGTCAGCCGGATAAGCATACTCGACAAGGTCTGTGCTCCAAACGTGGTTTGTGCGCAATACCTTTCTCTCGTCTGCCGCCCCTTAGGGGCAACGCCAAAGGCGTTTAACGGCTGACAAAATACACGGATTAAATAATTGACGATTGCCGAATGTCGATTTAATCAAAACCTCGGATTTTCAAGAGAAAACGCTTGTATTTTATATTAGTTTGGGGGTATATTGTAGCTTTATGGCTGGAAACGGCTGGAGAGAACTACACCTTTGCCCGTCACCTTCGACAAGCTCAGTGCAGGCCTCCCTATGGGACAGGTCCCTAAGGGATAAATTTGCTATTTGGAATATGCCTTTATAAAGAGTGAGGAAATAAGGATGATGTCCCCGGATAAACCGGGAAAGAATGTTTCTTTTTTATTTTTTAGGAGAGGATAAATGGAACCTTGGAGTGTTGACGCAAGAGAAGCAATAAGGAATACGTCCGAAATTCGGCAAAGTTTGATTGAACAAACAGAGGGGATTGAAGATTTTTTGTCTAAAGACCGCTATTTTTTTGTCGTAGCCACCAAAGGACTTGGAAAATCATTATTACTACTTGCGAAAAGGAAAATCCTTCAAGACAAACGTATTGATAATATGATACCCAGAAGTGCGCTGTTAGATATTCCGGCATTCACAATCGCAAGTTTGGGGGAAAGCGGCCGTTCCAGGTTACGTTGTGATAAGACGATGCAATTATTATGGTCAATATCAATTGCCATTGCTATCATTAAAAATCTCGAGTTGACTGAGGAAATTAAAAAAGGGAATATCTCTGATACTTTGCTGAGGTTGCTTGAAGAAAAAGCGAATACTGCAACAGACATCTTAGCTCAAATTATAGTGTTAGTGCAAAGAGATGAATTTTATGGGAGGTTGGCTGATGAGTACAATCGCATATTGATACCTACGATACGGACGATTCAAAAAAGCATAGCGCTTTTTATTGATAATGTTGATGAGTGCTTTAAAGACGAAGAAATAAAAATTTGGAATACAGCTCAAAGTAGCTTGGTCAGAGCAATATATGAGTTATTCAGACTAAATCCGGGAAAGCTAAAATTATTTGCATCAATAAGAAAAGAAGCATTTTTACAATTAAAAAAAGACAACACAATGTATTTGCAATATGAGGGGATAAGTCTTGATATTTCATATCATAAAGATGAATTGAAAAAAATATTTATTAAGAATATAAATGCCGAAAAAAGGGAAAGACTCCTTCGTAAAGATTCTTTGCGTACAGACCCTATCTATGCTTTTATCGGCATTAAAGAAGTTCAGCATGGCCATGTTGTTACTGAGAAAGAGGAAATATTCGATTATATATATCGGCACACATTGAAAAGGCCGCGTGATTTTATGGTAATTGGGAATAGAATTTCGACTTGCCCTACGAACGAAAGAAATCCTGAAAATCCAAATGGAATAAGTAAAGTTAAGAATCTTATTAACGAAGCCGCTACGAAAATAGCCGAAACCTACATTGAAGAAAATATACCACACCTAACGGTTACGAAAGAAGATTTAGACCGCGTGTTCGGATTGATTGACTCTAATATATTAGAGAAACAAAAAATAAAAAAGATATGTATGCAATTCAATGGAAATGATGCTAGTTGTATGGACAGGGATTGCAAAAACTGTTCTGATAAAAATCATATATTTTGTCAACTCTTTAAAATGGGTTTGTTGGGATATGTTACCGAAGATCCAACAGAAAAAAATTTATTTGTACAAAAATTTGCTACAGTAGGAGAGAGAATATATGACGATGCGGGTCTGTTGCCTGATTCAACTCATTATCTTATACATCCGATTTTAGATCATCTTATTAGAACAAGAAGCAGCGGTTATAAATATACAGAGCAAATTGATAAAGTAAATATAGTTGGTTGCGATCGGCCATGGAATACTATTCAGCAAGTTCCATCCGAAAATATGCGTCGCCCCACGGTTTTTATTAGTTCTACCATGGATTTATCCGAATACAGAAATAAGATAGAAAAGATGGTAATAGATAAAGAATTTGCTGCTATAAGAAGTGAGCAACAAAATGATGCAAATGCTTTTAAGAAGTGCAAGGACGAAGCACGAAAATGTCATTTTTTTGTTGCTATATTAGGTAGTCGTTATGGCGATGAATATAGGGGTAAATCGATTTGTGAACATGAATTTGATGCGGCTTACACAATTAATCCTCAAAAAATCATAGTATATATGATAGATGGTGACATGAATAACTGGGATGAAAAACAAAAAGAGTTTGCTCAAAAAATACAAAGCATTAAACAAAGGGGATTTTTGCGGGGAGGACGAATAAATTTATCAAATATACACATGAGATTTGAAAAAGATTTTGTAGAGAAGATCGCATTACTTGTAAGGAAGAAAGGTAACGTTAAATAATAAGGTAAACTATAGCAAATTGGAAAATATTTGAATGGTTAGGCTCATTTTAATTTGAAGTGCATCGCTTCTGGCGACCTTCCCCCTTTATTGTGCCACTACGTATTAGAGTTTCCAGCGTTACGGCCTACGATTTGTATTGCCGTCTTTCTTCGCCAAGGCAAGATTTTGCCGTTGAAATTTATCCGTCTTCGGCGGATAAATCCGCCACTGGCGGAAAGGACTCCCGAATAGGTTTTTTTCCGGGACACGGTCGGTTTGGGTAGAATTGGGGGGAAGTAAAAAGGGAAATAATGAATGCTGGCCGTTCTCGGTTATCCCACGATTATAATAGATACAACAGGCCTTCGGTTATGTGAGTAGTTTAACTATTCTATAGCTTCGGTTTTGGATTTCATTTCCGTACGCTATTGCATCTAAGTGTCTGCATGCTGTATTGTATTTCTTGAAACCTTCCGAAACTTTTTGGCAAGAATTGGTTAAAGACATGATTACTTTAGGGAGGTCATTCAATAATTGTGTGACTCTGATTTTGCTTTTATCGGGAAAGATAATTTCTGAGGATCGTCTCCTTTGAATAGCTGCTAACCTAATGTCGTCTTTCTCGATTAACTCTTTCATTTTTCTTAGAGATTTAAACGTCTTATCGTCTACCAAGTAACTATTACGATTTCGACTGGCATCAAGCTTTCGTTCGATCCATGCGCATGCATCACTACCGAGCAATACGGCTATTGTTAAAGCAGTCTTAATACTGGGAAATTTAGGAATAGCGACAAATTCCGCTAGTGTCTCTGCAAAAACTTTATCAGATAATAGGTTAAACCAAAATAGACAAGGCGCATATAGGCGCAAACCTGTAATTGCCAGCATTTTTTTGTTATTTTCATCTGCATCTCGAAGATCATCACGCCCCGCATATACTCGATAGTAAATGGATTGATCAAATTTGAAGGTTTGTTTGCCTTTTGAGAGGATTGCATTGGCTTGAAGAATTTTGTTCACATCATCAAACAAACCACTTGAAAGAGTCTCGTATACTAATGTTGTTGTTGCTTGTTTAGGATCTGAGGTAGGTTTAATTAATAATTTTTCGGTAGGTTCATGACCATCAATATGATCCACAACACGGATCGATTTAATTGTCTCTTTCTCTACCACTCGCTCCTTTATAATCGTATTAAGTTTCGCAAACTTCTGTTTATCCTCTTCGTTTAATTCACTCCATTTTACAAATTCAACCGCTAAGTCCTGCCTGTTAGTATTAGAAATACGCGGGACGCAAATTAACTTAATACTAAATTCCTGTGAATTATAGACTTCTTCGGACAAGGCATCTCTATATTTGGTAATATAATCCAAGATATCCTGCATTTCTCGCAGAAGTGCTGATTTGTTTGCTAACTTCTGTTCTGGTTTTCGAAGTCGTGAAAATTGGAGCGAAAAGACAAGATTTTCGTGTAAAACGTACTCAGGACCAAATAAATCCTGTAAGACGGATTCATAGTTATAAAGCAAAGATTGACATTCTCCAAAAATCACGGTATCGGTTTGCGATACCAGTGTTGTTTTATGCTCAATCTTATTTCTAAGTTTTATGAAAAATCTGAGATTGGCTTCTACAGATTTATTGAGTTTTCCAAATTTATCAATACAAGTACTAAGTTCCCATGCTTGTCGGTCTCCATCAATGATTACATATTTACCATCCCTTTTATAATAATACTTATCACCGATGATCTTATGGAAATGGGCGTGAAATAATCGTGTCCAAGCAATTATCATCAATACAATATAATTCTGACTTCGGAAACAAGTCCGTGGTTTATTATAGATCTCAACCCCCAAGAGTGCAGCATCTATTGAGCTTTCAAGTATCTGCTTTACTTTGCCACGCACTTTCATATCCGAAGAAATTATAGAAGATAATGTACGTGGAAACAAGAGGCATTCTGCTTATCGCAAAATCTGGAAATCAGGAAATCGAATGTTGAAACACATAGGGGGAGTCTGGTGAATCAATTTAAGCAAACACAGCGTAAGCAACCTCAGCCTGCAATCTTCGTCGCCGTCCGTCTTCGCTTCCTCCTTCGTTTACACTTCGGAGGACAGGGCGCTATGCCGAGACAAGCAGGGCGAAATATTATTTAGATGCGCCTGCGTCTTTGTGGAGCTTGTATTCAACGGAGTCAACAAGCGCAAGCCACGATGCCTCGATGATATTTTCCGAAACACCGACGGTGCCCCAGATGTCGGTTTTGTCGCGGGATTCGATAACGACGCGGACGCGGGCGGCGGTGCCTTCCCTGGCGTTGACCACGCGGACCTTGTAATCAATAAGGTGCATATCCCTGAGATTGGGATAAAAATTATCGAGCGATTTTCGCAGGGCCGCGTC
>JBELAA010000006.1:0-22115 GCA_049509315.1 Sedimentisphaerales bacterium
GACCTGATATACCAGGGCGGGTTGAGCTATATGAGGTATAGTATTTCCGATACCGCCGAATACGGCGACCTGACGCGAGGGCCGAGGATTATCACGTCGAAGACAAGAGCGGAAATGAAGAAAATCCTGAAAGAAATCACCGGCGGCAAATTCGCCAAAGAGTGGATGAAGGAAAACGCGACCGGACTGAAAAAGTTCAATTCGCTTTACAAGAAGGACTATACCGGCAAGCTCGAAAACGTCGGACGGAAATTACGCAGGATGATGAAGTGGATTGATGTGAAGGAAGTGTAAAGCAGGTTATCAGGGTATCAGGTAATCAGGAAGCAGAATATCAGGGAACCAGAAAATCAGGTGAAAAGAATGACATCGAAGGCGATAAGATTATTGGTTTTGGTGGTTTGCGGGCTGCTGGCGGGGTGCTCGGTGGTGGATTTTTTCAGGCCGGAGGGTAAGCCATCGAACCAGAAGATTTACGAAACTTACCGGCAAATCGAATTGAAGAAAAGTAACGCCGCCGACGTGCTGATGTTATTCGATAGGCCCGACTATGCCCTCTTGAGCCAGAGCAAAAGCATTATCGTCCTGGCAGGCGATAAGAAGAAGGGCTACAAGATGTGGTTCGATATGGTTTCCTTCGAGGAGAACGAACTGATAGCGAATCGCAAATACGTTTTCATTTCGGACGAAAAGCCCAGACAGTTGTTCGTTGCGCCGTGGGAGGGCGTTTATTACGACTGCCAAATGGTGCTGTCGAAGAAGGTCCTCGATGAGCCATACGCAAACGAGAACGCCAGGCGAATCGCCATACTCAAACAGGTCGGCGAGGACTCACGCAGGGACGCCGCCGACGTCGGCGCCGACAACAAGGACATAGCAATATGCGGGATGCTCATCGGCCAGGCAATTGATGCCGCAAGGGTGAAGCTCGACGAATCGCCGGCGCTTGCGACGAAACTCAATAGACCCTCCGGCCTGGAGTTCACTCATCCAGGATACGATAAAGGCGTGCTTATGATGGTTGCAGACGGCGATACTGTTACTTTACATTTAGCTCTCGGCTCTTTTGCAAAGAAATGGAAATTGAGCTTGGAAAAGAAAATTAAAGAAGAAATGCAAAAACAGCCAAAGAATGAAAGTGAATTGGAAGGGCAGGTTGAGTGGTCGCCCAATTCAATTTTGGAAAACTGGTAACACATTTTTACGGCAGATTGCCGCAAAAAGGCACCCCGCCCTTAAAAGCGGGACTTCGCTGCGCTCCGCATAAAGCACAAAATATTTAGACGCCCCGCCCCGAAAGGCGGGACTCCGCCGGGCTACGCAGATAACGCAGATTTCGCTGATTTCAAAACTCCGACTGCGGTAAATAAGCCCCATTTGCCTGATTATATTGCCCATTTTAACATTTGCACTCATTGGGAAGTCCCCCATAGTTACATTTTAACATTTTTTGAGATTTTAAGAAGAAAATGCAAACATTTTTGGACCTTTGTGGACTCTATATTATATAATGTGGTTAATCTCAACTATGGAAGAGTTCGGCTTAGTGATTTTTCTTATGCTCCTATGAGGCATGTTTGTGACTAATAAAAAGACGCAGACAGACACTGTTAATTTTAGACACGGATTAACACGGTTTTAAAGAAAAAACTAAAAGACAAAAAAGTATCGTAACTGCTTGCGAATAAAGCGGTTACAAAAAGAAGAAAGAAAATACGAACAGAAAAAACAAGAAGTTGAAGGATTGTATTACTGTTTCTAATTGTTGTCTTTGTTTGCTCTGCCTGCCCTCGCCTGCCCCAGCATGTCTTTAGCTGGGGAACGTCGTTATCGGGGGTGGCGGACTTTGTGGCTAAAAATCTCTTTGTTAGAGGGCATAAGAACGGTTTGTCAAAAATATGCATATTAACGCACTTAATTTCTCGTCCCGAGCAGGGTCGAGGGAAGGAGGAGCAAAAATGTTTGCAAAAAAGTATTTTCTGATTTCATCACTAATTATCATCATTGCCAGCATTTGCAATGAGACCGAGGCAAAAGCCGTTATAGAAAAGGGAGCCGAAAGAAACAAAATAGTTTTGGAATATAAATTCGGTGAACCTATTGTCTCAAGCAAAGCAGGTTATGATTCAGTGCAAATAAAAGGCCTGGAGTCGTATCAGCGAACCGGCGCCCCGGTTGTCCCGGTGCGTCCCGCAACAATACTGGTTCCCTTCGGCAAAAAAGTCGTCAGTACGAGGGTGGTTGTTCTTGATAGCGTGGAATTGCCGGGAACTTATTTATTGGCGCCCGCGCAAAAACCATATCCCCTAAATTATGCAGGCAAATTACAGCATACCGGGCCTGACCCGGCCATTTACAGCCAAAATAGCCCCTGGCCGGAGAAAAACCACGAAAAGACAGCCATTCATTCCAAGCGGGGCTACCAGTTATTTACAGTAAACCTGTTTCCTGTTCAATATGTACCAGCGACGGGCAAGATTACTTATGCGACCAAGATGCGTCTGGAAATTGACCTGGCAGATTCACAGTCGAAAGGAATGCTGAGACCAACACCGGAAACGATAAAAGCATTAAAAAAGCATATCGACAACCCAACTGATCTGGCACGCTACGATTCTGCCAAAACAACGTCCGATGATACACTCAATGGGACAACATCGTTACTGCCAGGCGGCCCATACCAATACGTCATAATCACTAATCAAAACTTGGCCGGCGTATCAGGGCAATATAGTTTCCAGGGGTTACGCGACGCGAAAATCGCCTCAGGCATCTCGGCCACGATTGTAACAACCGAGTGGATATACGCCAATTACGATGGCACGAAACCCAACGGCGGCTCGGACAACCAGACGCGAATCCGTAATTTCCTCATTGATGCCTATCAGCACTGGGGTACTGAGTATGTCCTGCTTGGGGGCACTAACGCCATTGTGCCTGCTAGGATGTTCTGGGTTGATTCACACGCCGGCGAGGCAGATACTATGCCGGTGGATATGTATTATGGTTGTGTTGATCCACCAGACTGTAATTTTGATCACAATGCCAATGGCATATATGGCGAGACGAACGACGGCGTTGGAGGCGGCGACGTTGATTTGTATGCAGAAATTTACGTAGGCAGAGCCCCTGTGGAAAGCGCGACGGAAGTGGCAAATTTCGTAAAAAAGACCCTGGCTTACAACTCAACAAACAGCAATTACCTGACCCGCGTTTCAATGCTCGGCGAGTATCTGGGTTTTAGCGGAGTTTCGGAATATGCAACCGATATGATGGAGCAGGTTCGCCTGGGTGGCAGCTACGATGGCTATTTCACTTACGGCTTCGAAAATAATATACAGCCGGATTTTTACGACTTTAATACCTCGACCAATCTATATGACTCCAATACGTACGACTGGCCTAAAAGCGAACTGATTAATCTTATGAATTCAGGCGTTAACATCCTAAACCATATTGGCCACTCCAATGAAACATACAATATGAAATTAGATACCTCTGATTTAAGATCGCTGACGAATACCGACTATTTCTTCGCCTATTCACAGGGCTGCGATTCCGGCGCATTCGATACTTCCAATTGCTTTGCCGAGGTTATTACAACGATGGAGAACGGTGCGTTTGCCGTTGTTATGAACGCCCGTTACGGATGGGGCCAATTTAACAGCACCGACGGTCCCAGCCAGCGATTTGCAAGGCAGTTCTGGGATGCATCGCTGGGAGAAGACAAGCTTGAGCTCGGCAGGACCAATCAGGACAGCAAGGAAGATAACCTCTGGGACATAAACGGGGAATGTATTCGCTGGTGCTATTACGAATTGAATTTATTCGGCGACCCGCAACAGCAGTTTCGGTTTAGACGTTTTGTCGTGCATCTTACTAAAGTTAATGATGTGAACGCTGGCGATTGTGTTTGGCCGGGTCGTGATGTGAATTACACGATTGATTATAATTATCCTGCCGGGCTGAACTTTCCGGATATAAATGATGTGAATATTATTGACAATCTGCCAAATGAATTGAAATTTATATCATCAATACCGGCACCTAATAATATTGTCGATTCTAACAAGATTATCTGGAATCTCGGGACTTTATCACCTGGTGAATCAGGTTCTATTACGCTGAAAGTCAAAGTAAAATTTCTAAAACCAGGAGGAGGCAAAATCACAAACGAGTGCGAAATAAGAAGTAGCGGTATTCCTTATAACAAAGCTGAAGAGCCCATGACTTTATGCCCAAGCTATCCGTACCCAATAATTGTGAAGGATGATAATATCACTGGCTGTGTCGGCCCAGGGGACAATATAACCTATAACATCTGCTATGATGCGAACGGTTGCGGTGATACGAATGTTGTTATTACTGATTACCTGCCGAAGGAAGTGAATTATATTTCATCTAATCCTGCCGGGGCCTATCATCATTATTCTGATGCCAACACTGTTACTTGGAGCTTAACTTCTTTTCCGCCGGATGCCTGCGGCTGTATCACATTGGCGACTCAGGTTAAAAATAATGTCATAGGCGGCACAATCACGAATTATTGTGAACTCAAAAGCGACTACATTGATATAGGTGCAAGTAAAATCAATTCTATCTGTTCATCCTGGTGTCCGATTTATGTGGACGCAAACGCTACAGGCGGAAACAATGGTTATTCCTGGGCGGATGCTTTCAAAAATCTGCAGGATGCCCACAAGGCAGCAAAAGATTCTAACTGTAACGAGATACTCGTGGCACAGGGAATCTATAAGCCAGATATTGATTCGGCGCATCCCGGTGGATCGGGTGACCGGACAGCGACGTTCCAGCTTCTAAATAATGTTGCTATTTATGGTGGTTTTCCGCCGGGCGGAGGAACGTGGCAGCAAAGAAATCCCGCTGCTTATGAAACAATACTTAGCGGCGACCTTTTAGGCAATGACGGTGAATTTTCAAAGCCCGAGGATATGTTGAATGCCCCAAGCCGGTCTGAAAATAGTTTCCACGTCGTAACAGGAAGCGATGTAAACAATACAGCCGTATTAGATGGCTTTACAATCACAGGCGGTGATGCCAACGGTGAGGATTATCTACAAAATGCAGGCGGAGGAATGCTCAATTATAGCGGCAGCCCAATCGTGAGAAACTGCACATTCAAATGGAATTCGGCCAGTGGAACAGGATATGATGATGGTGGAGGAGGTATATACATTGCTGGCTATAATAGCAGCATTAATAAAATTATGAACTGCCTGTTCAAAAACAATTGGGCTGCGAAAGGTGGAGGAATACACAAATATGCTGAAGATGTGAATATCACAAACTGCACGTTTGTTGGAAACGGTGTTGATGGAGTATATTTAATCATATATCCTGGAAGCGGCAATTTAACAATAACCAACTGTATTCTTTGGGGTAATGAAGGCCAGCCTATTCTTGACTGGGCATCGGTTACATATAGCGATGTTGAGGGCGGCTGCCCAGGTCAGGGCAATATAAATGAAGACCCGATGTTGGAGCCGGACGGGTTGCACTTGACACCCTGTTCACCTTGTATTGACGCCGGGACAAATACTCCTCCGGGAGGTCTGCCGGAAACAGATATCGACGGCCAGAACCGAATTATGAATGGCCATTGTCAAGGAAATGCCGTTGTGGATATGGGTGCAGATGAATTTCCAGAGTATTGCAATATCTGGTTGTCTGCATATTGTCCAAAGCCAATATCAGAAGGCACTGCAACATTTTATATAGACAGAGCAGAACTTATCTGGGTAGCGGGCGGCATGGTTGCAGCTACACATGGGCATCAGGTTTATTTCGGCACCGATTTTAACGATGTGAATAACGCAACAACAGAAACAGGTGCTCCAATTTACAGAGGTGATACGAATGACCCCTGCTATCCTCTTAAAAATCTTGCGCCGGATTATATCCTTACCTCCGGCACCACCTATTACTGGCGCGTTGATGAAGATAGTGGCACCAACATTTGGAAAGGCGCCGTCTGGAACTTCACAATGCCAAATCCGGCGTATCTGTTCGTCGATGACTTCTCATCGTCGGCGGATTTTGCCAAAGCGTGGCAGACGGGTTACCAAAACAACGGAGGCAGTAATCTGTCAGCGGGTGGCAACATCCTGTCGTGGGATTATGACAACACTGGCGCCACGGTGCTTGGCACCTGGTCAGAGGCAAAACTCGATTACAGCTACGTCAGTTCCACCGGCGTTGACTGGACATTAGGCGGAGTATATGTGCCGAAAGCGCTTGCCGTCCAGTTTGACGGAAATATGGGCAATACCCTTTGGGGAGACAATGCACCTTACCCCGACCCCAACTATGGCAGGCTGTATATGGGTATTGAAGACGCCAAAGGCCATTTCGGTTTTGCTTATTACACATCAGACCCGTATGCGCCAACAAAAAGTACGGGCATAACAGGGCCTGGAGTTCGGGAATTTAAGGTCGCTCTATCTGATTTGATTAGTCGCAACAACGTCGATTTGACCGAGGTAAACAGAGTTTACCTGGGTATCGGCATTAGAGGATCTCAATTACCATCGAATTATGGTGGCTCAGGCCAGATGAAATTCGCCAACCTCCGACTGCGGGTCTGCACTGCAGACTTTAACAATGACAGTGTGGTCAATTTGTATGATATGAAAATTATGAGCCAGGAGTGGCTTACAAATGGTCCGATTGCAGACATCTTTCCGGTGTGCAATCCCGACGGAATCGTGGATTTCAGGGATTTTGCAGTGCTGGCTAATGAGTGGCTGACCGAAATTCATTAATCCCAAAGTTCGTAGTTTGATAAATTTTCAGGGGGCTGCATGTCATCAGTGCAGCCCCTTATATTTTACGAATTCGACAGTAATATCGAGATTGATATTTTCCTGGGATTTCATTAGAATACCTGCCTGAAACAGACACAGATTAACTCAGTTTTTTGACACTGATGGTCGCCGCGACCACACAGATTAACACTGTCTATAATTCATATCTCTGTGGCCTCTGTCTCGCTAAGGCGAGACTCCGCCAAGGGCTTCGTGTTCTCTGTGGCTAAAAAACTCTGTGGCTAAAACTATGTGAAAGGTGCAATGAAAAATGGCAAAGCATAAGTCGAATTGTCCGGCTGCGAGCAAGCACTATGCCGAGACGAGTCCGGGGAAAGAAAAGTATCTGGCGGGGAAACGTATATTGCCGGAGGCGATATCGAAGAAGACCGATATCGCGGGGCTGGTTGATAATATGGACGCATACAACGGCGGGCGGCTGCGCGCGGCGTGCCAGTTGTTGAAAAACAAGTATTCCCAGAATGATGTTACCATTGGCTTGAGTTTGGCAGGGGCGCTGACGCCCGCGGGATTGGGGCCTTCGGCCATCATACCGTTGATGAACCACGGCTTTGTTGACTGGCTCGTCGCCACGGGCGCAAATATGTATCAC
Organism: Sedimentisphaerales bacterium; assembly: GCA_049509315.1. Taxonomy (GTDB): domain Bacteria; phylum Planctomycetota; class Phycisphaerae; order Sedimentisphaerales; family Anaerobacaceae; genus Fen-1362. The sequence continues at coordinate 7,438 of JBELAA010000006.1, forward strand.
GACATACATTATGCGTTTAACCTGCCGATGTTTCGCGGCAGCCACACCGTTGACGACGTTGATTTGCGGGACAAGGGCGTTACGCGGATTTACGACATCCTGTTTGATTATGAAACCGTCCTTATGGAAACCGACAGGCGGCTGCGCGAGATTTTAATCAGGCCGGAATTCCAGAAGGAAATGGGCACCCGCGAGTTTTATCACCATTTAGGCAAAATCCTCAGCGAATTGGAAGAAAAGAACAACCTCGGCCAGGTAAGCATTCTGGCTGCGGCGTATCGCTTAGGGATACCTGTTTTCACGTCATCGCCGGGCGATTCGACAATCGGAATGAACGTCGCGGGAATTGAGCTTTTGGCGGAGGCGTCGGGATTATCGGATAAGTTCAAGCTCAAAATCAACCCGAGTATCGACGTGAACGACTCGACGGCGATTATCCTTAACGCCAAGAAATATGAAAAAGGCAAAACGGGCGTAATACTGATTGGCGGCGGAAGCCCCAAGAATTTTATGTTGCAAACCGAGCCGCAGATTCAGGAAGTTTTGATGATACCCGAGGCGGGTCAGGATTATGATATCAATATAACCGACGCAAGACCCGATACGGGCGGCCTGTCAGGGGCGCCGCCCAGTGAGGCGGCAAGCTGGGGAAAAATCGACCCGACTAAATTGGAAGAAACGGTTACCGCGTATCTTGATGTTACGGTAGCCGTGCCGATTATGGCCGCATACGTGATACAAAACGCAAAGCCGAAGAAGCATAAGCGGCTGTATTATCGCGGCGAGGAGCTGCATAAAAAGCTCATCAAGTCGTATCTCGAAAACAATAAAGAGGTCGAAAAGCTCAGGACGCTTATCAAAAAACTTGATGCGTAAAGAAGGCGAGGATATGAAAGCAGACGTTCTTAAATTAGCGAAAAAGCACGGGACGCCGTTGTTTATAATTGACCATAACAAGATACGGGAGAACTACCGCACGTTCAAACGTAACTTACCGAGGGTGCAGTGCTATTACGCGGTCAAGGCCAACTCGAACCAGGAAATAATCAAGACGCTTTTCGACGAGGGTTCGAGCTTCGACGTGGCGTCCTACAACGAGTTTATGCAGGTTTACGAATACATCAGGAACCTCGACCAGAAAGTCAAGGATTTCTACATCTGGGACAGGATAATCTTCTCGAATACGATTAAGGACAGGGACACGCTTAAGAAAATCAGGCGATACAGGCCTTTAGTTACATACGACAGCATCGAGGAGCTTAAAAAAATAAAGAAAAACTGCGATACGGCAGGCCTGGTTTTGCGATTGAAGGTGCCGGACACCGGCTCGCAGGTCGAAATGAGCTCCAAATTCGGGGCCGAACCCGGCGACGCGGCGAACCTCATCAAGCAGGCGTTCGATTCGGGGTTAGTGGTCGAGGGTTTGAGTTTTCACGTGGGCAGTCAGTGCACCAATTTCGATAATTACTCCGCGGCGTTAACGATAACATCCCAGGTTTTCAACGACGCGCGTAAAAAGGGGTATAATCTCAAAATCGTCGATATCGGCGGGGGTTTTCCGGTGCCGTATGATTCACAGGTCCCGAAATTCGAGAAACTGGGGGAAGTCATAAACAGCGAATGCGACCGGCTGTTCCCGCGGGATATCGAGATTATCGCTGAGCCGGGGAGATTTATGGTCGCAACGACGGCGGTGCTGGTTTCGGAAATCATCGGCAAGGCCCGGCGGGACGGTAAACTTTTCTATCATATCAACGACGGGGTTTATCACACGTTTTCAGGCGTGGTTTACGACCACTGGCTCCCGAATTTCAGCACGTTTAAAAGGGGTAAAAAAGAGGTTTGCGCGGTAGTTGGGCCGACGTGCGACAGTTTCGACAAAATTTCGGTATCGGAACAACTGCCTGCCAATCTCGAAATAGGCGATTACCTTTATACGGTCAATATCGGGGCATACAGCACCGCCTCATCGACGAAATTCAACGGTTTCGAGGGGGCAAAAATCCTGCACATCAATAATTAGGCAAGCTGAAGAGACGCAAGGTAGCTTGCCCCGCAAGAATTTTCCTATGGAAAATTCAAACGACTGCGGGGTCTCCGCCACGCTACGAGGATGATAGATTACTCGTGGCGGAGAGATTCGATGGGGTCCATATTAGCGGCGCGGTAGGCGGGGTATAGGCCGAATGCGATGCCGACGGCGCCGGATATGCCGAAAGAAAGGGCCAGCGACGACCAGGTTATGACGGTGGGCATATTGCCAAAGTGGGTGACGAAAAAGGGGATGGCGCTGCCAAAGAATATGCCGAGCAGGCCGCCGGCGAAGGTCAGGAGGAGCGTTTCGGAAAGGAACTGGAAGATGATGTCCTTTTTTCTTGCGCCCAGGGCCCTGCGGATACCGATTTCACGGGTGCGTTCGCTGACGGTAGCGAGCATAATGTTCATAATGCCGATACCGCCGACGAGCAGCGAGATTGCGGCGATAGAGCCGAGGACGATACTGTAGATACGCTGAGTTCGTTTTGCCTGCTGGAGCAGTTCGAGTGGGACGGTGAGCTGGTAATCGGTTTTTTTGTGGAAGCGTTCGAGGATGGTCTGAAGGGTGTCGCGTGTGGGCAGGACGAGGTCCATATTTGCGACTTTGACGATGATTTCCTGAAGCTCGACTCTTTCAATCCTTCTGCCGGTGGAACTGCCCTGTATCGACATCTCGCCGAAACGGTTTTTGACGGTCGTCAGGGGGATGTAAATATTTCCGGCGTTTGCGCCCGCCTGTTTTTTGCCGGGGGAGTTTTCCTGCTGATTTTCCTGTTGGCCGGCTGCGACCACGGGCTGGGGGCTGACAATTCCGACTACGTTATAATAATCGCCCCCGATTTTAACGGTTTGGCCGATGGGGTCGTCGAAGGCAAAGAGGTCGTTTACGATTTTTTCGTCGATAATACAAACGTCCTGTTTGTAATCCATATCGTAAATGGACAGGAACCTGCCCATAACCAGGTGAATCGGCGAGGTTTCGAGATGCCAGGGGACGGTGCCGATGACTTCGACGGGAACTTTTCTATTTCGATACCAGGCCTGATGTGCCAGTCGCCTGACGGGGACAACCACCTGGACGGTCGGTATGCCGTCCCTGAAACGTTCGGCGTCCTTGTAGGTCAGGCCGTATTCCTGCATAATCTGCTGCTGGCCTGACGCTCGCTGGTCTTCGGGGGGCTGGATGGTTTTAACGATGATATTGAGCGAGCCGAGGCGTGCGATTTGCTCCATAGCGGTTTTGCTTGCGCCTTCGCCGATAGCGAGCATTGCGATGACCGAAGCGACGCCGAAAATGATACCGAGTGCGGTCAGTGTAGAGCGGAGGCGGTGAAGCCATAAGCTTTTGATACCGAGTTTAACCGTGCGTTTCAATTTATATAAAAACATAGCGTTAACAGTGAACCGTTTCGTTTTGAATTCGGCCATCGAGGAGGCGTATTTCCCGTTGGCAGTGTTTTGCGATACCCTCATCGTGAGTGATTACGATGAGTGTTTTACCCTGCTGGTGCAGCTTGTCGAGAATATTGAGGATGTCTTTACCGCTCTGGCTGTCTAAGTTGCCGGTCGGCTCATCGGCAAGGACGATGAGCGGGTCATTGGCCAGCGCTCGTGCGATGGCGACTCGCTGCTGCTGACCGCCGCTTAATTCGGAGGGTCTGTGGAGGATGCGGTCGCCGAGTCCGACGAGGTCGGCCAGCTCTTTTGCTTTTTCGCTGCTTGCCTGCTGCGAAAGCCCCTGGTAGAACATTGGTATTTCGATATTTTCGAGAATGTTAAGCTGTGCGATGAGGTTGAAGGACTGGAAGACGAAGCCGACGTGCCTGCCGCGGATTGAGGAAAGCTGGTCATCATCGAGAGTTGATACGTCCTGACCGCCGAGGATATATTTTCCGGCAGAAGGTCTGTCTAAGCAGCCGATGATATTGAGCATTGTGGATTTGCCTGAGCCGCTGGGCCCCATAATGGCCAGGTAATCGCCTTTTTTAACGACGAGGTCGATTTCTCGCAGGACTTTAAGCTCGACGGCGCCGAGCTGGTAGTTTTTGCACAGCTTATCGAAGACCAGGATAGAGCCGTCGCCGGTGAAATCAAGATTGCCCTGAACTGTTTGAGGTTCAGCGAGGCCCTGTCTATTGGCCGGAGTTTGCGTCATCGTTTTGCTGCCTCATACGATTTCTGAATTGTCTGAATCTTTCCTTAGTTTGCTCGTCCATCTGGTTGGGGTCGAAAGCGGGCATTTCGCCGCGCGCGGCGCGCTCCCTGAATTGCCTGATTCTTTCTCTTGTCTGCTCGTCCATTTTATTGGGGTCAAAATTACCGCCTCCGAAAGGGAAGCCGCCGGCCGGCGGGTCGAAAGCCATATTTTGTGGACGTCTGCCTGCACGGTTGGGGTCTCGCATAGCGGGGTCGCTGGCAGTCGGTTCAGCTGGTCTTGGCTGGTCGCCGGCGACGAGGGCAGCCGGACCCGAGTCGCGATTCACGTCTTTTGGTTGTCCGGGTCTCTGGAATTTGCCCGCCGTCCGGGGCTGTTCGACTTTAGTTTCGGTGATTCTGGGCGGGTTAAGCATGACCTCTTCTCCCGGCTGCAAACCTTCGAGGACCTCGACGTGGGTGTCGTTGAACAGGCCCGTTTTGATTTCTCTTTCTGTACTTTTGCCGTTATTGGCCACAAAGCAGATTTTTTTCCCGCCGCGGTTGGCGACAACCTGAACGGGGACAATAAGTGCGTCGGGGACCTCGTCAACGAAAATTGTAACGCGGGCCGACATTCCGGGTTTGAGAAAGGCGTGGGTTCCTTCGATACTGACCTGCGTTGTATAGACCTTGACGTCCGGGCTGAGCCAGCCGCGCTGCTGGTCGGGCAGGGTGGCGACTTTGACGACTTTTCCCTCGAAGGTCTTGTCCTGGAAAGCGTCCATAACGATTGTGGCCTTCTGGTCCGGCTTAACTTTATCGACCGATGATTCGTGGACGGTGATTTCCGCTATCATTTCGGAAGTATCGGGCAGCGTAATGATTACCTGCTGCTGGTAAACCTGTTCGCCTGCGGCAATCATACCGCTCGATGAGCCGCCGAATCGCCTGAAGGGGTCCTGGCTTGAGCCGTAAACAACAAGACCGGGGCCTGGGGCTTTCATAGTGCAGGCGGCAAACTGCTTTTTACTTTTGTTCAGGCGGTCTTCCTGCAGGTCGAGCCGTGCTTTGGCGCTTTCGAGGATCGATTTTTTCTGTGCGAGCTGTGAACGTGCCTTGGCGTAAGTTCTGTCAAGCTCACGATTGGCCTCGTAGTAATCGCTGAGTAGTTTTTCGGCCTGTTTGGGGAAGTCGTAGAGTTTGAAAAGGTCGAGATTGACCCTGGCCTGCTTATTTTGTATTTCGCAGCTTCGCTTATCGAGGTCATCACCCTGCAATTCAAGTTCCGAGACGTAATTGGCGTCGAAAAGCTGTTGTGTGCCTTCGAGTTTATATTGTGCTTTTGCCAGTCGAGAACCGGCAAGCTCAATCTGGTCCTGGAAGTCAGTGAGTTTTTGGGACGCCTCGGTTCGGCCAAACTTGTTGGGGTCGTCGAGCAGCGACGGGATGTTGCGGGTCGAGTTGGGGTCGGTAACAACATCGCTGATTAACTGGTCAGCGACGTTTTCGCCGACGTATTTTTTGAAGTCCATAAGTGCGAACCTGACCTTAAGCTGGGCGGCGGTAATGTCGCTTTCGTTTTGTTTGACCTGGATGGCGTAGGCCTCGTTGGCTTCGGCGTAGCCGGATTCCGCGGTAGTGTAATCAATTTGACGCTGAGTTAGCTGCTCTTTAAGGTCGCCTGAATCAAGCTCGACGAGGACCTTTCCGTTGTTAACGTCTTCGGACGTGATAACTATGCCTTCGGGAACGATATTGACTATGGTTGCCCGGCCTTCGACTTCTGATTTGAGGTCGATTGATTTACGCGCCTTGATGCTTCCGCTTTCGGTTACAGTTACCGTGAGCTTGTCAACGCGTGCTTTGAAAGTATTTAACGCAGGCGACTGCTCCGTTGAGGGAGTTTTATCCGCGGCAAAAACCATAAAAAGCACGATAGCGCCGCAGGCGCACCCGACAGCGATGAGCCATTTACGTTTGCCTTGTAAAAATTTATAGGTTGTCTGTGGGTTGGTTAACTGGTTCTTGTTCATTTGCGGCTTTCCCGGTTAAAGTGTCCGATTGTGCCCCCTCTAGGGACTGCGCCCACATACCGTCGGGCTTTAATTGTAAAATACCTACGTCGCGATAAAAATTAAGTTTTGCAATTGTGTGCCCAACGAGGGCAGATGTAAGGTCGTTTTGCGACTGCAAAAGGGAATCCTGGGCGTCGAGGAGGTCTCTCATTTGAGCCCGGCCTGATTTCAACAGCAAAGGCATATTTTTAACTCTTTCTTCGGCAAGTGCCAGCGATTTTTTCTGAATTATGTATTGTTCGGCGGTCGCCTCCAACTGGCGATACGCCTGGCGGACGTCAAACATAACCGAGTCAACGGTATCGTCGTAATTTCGCTGGCTTTGCTGAAGCGTGAGCAGCGCGGCTCGATAGGTGTTTCGCTGATTTTTCCTGTCCAAAGGCAAATCGAGGGATGCCCCTGCGGTGTATGCTCCTTTGTGAAATTCCAGCCGGCCGGCGTCTCTCGGGGGAGTTGAATTTACGGCGGCGCTTGCAGTTAGGTCAAGCTGGGGTCCAAGCCCTTCTGATGCCAGTGTTGCTTTTCTAAGTGAATCGTCAATACCATCGGCTGCATTTGCCAGGTCCAGCCGCATAAGTAATGCCGTTTCAATTGAGGTGTCGGCTGTGTATTTAAGCTCCGTTGTAGCGAGATTTTGCAGTGCCTGCAGTTCGTTCTGGTCAAGCTCCAGCGGGACGTTGGTCGGGATGGTCAAGCGGATTTTAAACGAGTCGAGAAATTGTTCATAATTCTGTGTGGTAAGAACGTAACCATTATACGCGACCAATTCCCTTTGCCGGGCCTGGTCAACTTCAAAGGGCGGGGTTCGACCGGTTTTGGCCTCCATTTCCGCCTGTTTTCTCGATTCAATACTGCTGTTCCAGTTGTTTTTGGCGTTATTGACGCTGTCTTTTTGCTGAAGGACGCGGTAATAATCATTTATGACCGAGACGACAAATGTCTGGCGGAAACGGTTAAACGTGCGCACCTGATACAAAACATTTCGTTCGGCCTGAGTAAGGTTTTCCCAGGCGGCTTTTCCGCCGCCGTTACCGAGCAGCGGTATATCGAGGTCGGCGGTCAATAACGAGGCAAGCGTTGTTCGAGGGTCGCCGGTCAGGAACCGGGCCCAGTCGATTTTAAGGGCTGAGTTTATGAGAATACCCTGCGGAGTGAGGAAGGTTCTTGAAACGCCCGCTTCTGCTTTGGCAGTTGAGTCCGTATCCTCGCTAAACTTACCGGTTTTAGTGTATTCGGCGTCAACAGTAGCGAACCACTGGAACGCGTATTTATAACGTTCGCCCGTAAGGTTGAGGGCGGTAAGGTATAGCTGCTCTTTCTGAGTTTGATAATCGCGGTTGTATTTGGTGGCTATTGCGACGGCCTGGGCCAGCGTCATCGGCTTATCAAGCATAAACGGCTTTGCAACATTTACGTCGTTCGGGGCGGGGATATTACTGTCGGCAACGATGTAATTTGCTTTTTCGCCGAATTTAGGACGCCATTTTGAATCGATGATGTTATAGACCTCCTTGTCGGCGTCCTGCTTGTAAAAATTGGGGCTGCACCCTGTAACTATTGCCAGAAACGAGGCAATTAACCAGGTAAACCGTCTTCGCTGGTGCGTATTTGCCATTCGACCCCACTCCAGAAACTTGAACCACCTTTGGGTTCTCAGACATAAACTTGACGCGGTTTATGGCTTGATTATTGCATTATATCAAAAATAGCGTTCAAATTAAAACGAATCTATGAATGCAGCGCCTGTGAAAAGACGGAAATTTTACAAAGTTTGCCGGTTGTATGGATTGTATCGACGCCGATTTGAGCAAAACAAATCTCTATTATATTGCGGTTTGTCCGCTTTTTCCGGCCTTTAGCGGCAATTCTGGGATTTTAAGCTAAATTCCCGTTAGCACGGATATGACAATTCGGACCGGTCAGTTTGAGTAACTTACATATCGACTAAAGACCTTATTGAAGGTTGGATTCGAGCCAGTGCGAGGCAAATTCGCCAAAATCACCGAAATCGACCACACAGTCGTGATTCAGGTCGCCGACAACAGGCCCTGCGCAATAGCCAACCTCGTTGGGATTTTTGATTATCGCGTAATCTGCGCCAGTTCCAAATCCATTGCTTGTGCCTGCTACATAAACATTTCCTGAGGTATCCACTACCACTTTTTTTGCATCGTCAATATCACTAAAATCCTTACCTGGCCCGTTATATCGTGCTGCCCATTGCTCAACACCGCTGGAATTGTATTTAACTGTGGCATAATCAGAGTGTGGAACGGAACTCCAGTTGGGAGTATTCCAGCTTTGCCCAGTAACATAAACATTACCGGAAGCATCAACTGCTATGGCGTTGGCGGAATCATCGAAGCTGGCCGGACCATTGTACAAAGTCACCCATTGCTGGGTTCCGCCTGAATTATATTTGACCGTTGCGTAATCGCAGGTGCCATCTCCCACATCGCCTTTGCCTGTAACATAAACGTTGCCGAAGCTGTCCACCGCAATAGCAGAGGGGCAGTCGTAACCATTGGCATCCCCGTTATAACGCCTTGCCCACTGCAAGGTCATAGAGGAATTGTATTTAATTGTGGCATAGTTACCGTCGCTTATACCGGTAACATAGACGTTATTACTGTCGTCAATGACCAGGGCATAGGCGTACTCATCAGTTGTACCGCTGGTCGGCCAGCGTTGAACGGTCTGACTGCCGTTGGAGTTCAAATGTTTTATAATTAAGAAATCGGTGCCTGTGGTGCTGCCCGTACTTGTGCCGGTAACGTAGGCGTTACCGGCTTTATCTACTGCGATGGCGCAAGCTGCGTCCCAGTTATTTGCCGCGGAATTGTTATATCGGCTTGCCCATTGCTGAACGCCGCTGGGATTGTATTTGACAGTAGCATAATCGCCGCCAGTTCCGCTGCCTTCGCTTTGGCCGGTAACATATACATTGCCGGCTGGCGACACCGCAATCGCGTATGCGTAATCACCCTGGTGTGCCGGTCCGTCATAACGTGCAGCCCATAATTGGTCTCCGTTGGGGTCATATTTAATAGTAAGGTAATCGTCCCCGTTTACATCGTTGGGACTGTTACCTGTAACATAAACATTTCCGGCATTGTCTGCTACTATTGCGCGGGCGATGTCATAGCCGTTTGACGGCCCGTTGTAACCCGATTCCCATACCTCGTTACCGTTAGGGTCGAATTTCACCGTAAGGTAATCGGAGCCGTTTACATCTACATTTCTGGTTCCAGTAACATAAACGTTGCCGGAACCATCAACTGTCATTGCGTATAATTCTTCCTGCCCGCCGCCGCTGAAACGGACCACCCATGAGTTGCCGAAAACTAAATTGCAAAAACACAGGGATAAAACTACCGGAATAGCAAAACTTCTAAAACACATCAATATCTCCTCCACTGGTTTAAAAACTACAGTTCAGTGTGTGAGTCCTATAATATAGGCTTTCCACTTATTTGTCAATAAATTTTTTAGTTGATTTTCTGACCTTAAGGCATTATTTGCAGGTTTTCAGGTGTTAAGGTCCACTTGCTATTGGTTGAAAAACCTGGAAGCTTGTTTTTCAAAACCCCTATTGATAAACGCGCCTCTTAATAATATCTTATTGCTGAAATAATGCTATTATCAGGCGGCATAAATTATGCAGACTAGGAAATTGGGCAATAGCGATTTGAGGATAACGGCGGTCGGCCTGGGAACCTGGGCTCTCGGCGGGCCGTGGCAGTTCGGCTGGGGGCCTCAGGACGATAACGAGGCAATAGCCGCGATAGTTAAGGCAATCGACCTCGGCATAAACTGGATTGACACTGCCCCTATATATGGCTGCGGCCATTCCGAGGAGCTTGTCGGCATAGCCCTGAAACAAATCAAGACCAGACCCCTCATTGCGACAAAGTGCAGTTTGCTTTGGAACGATAAACGGGAAAAAATCGGCTGTCTCAAGGCGGAAAGTATCCGCAAAGAATGTGAGGACAGCTTGAAACGTTTAGGCGTTGACGTAATCGACCTTTACCAGATGCACTGGCCCGACCCGGAAAATGATATCGAGGAGGGCTGGGGTGAAATGGCACATCTGCAAAAGCAGGGGAAAGTGCGGTTCATAGGCGTATGCAATTACAATACGGCGCAGCTTGACCGTATCCGCAAAGTTGCGCCTGTAACGTCATTGCAGCCGCCATATAGTATGATTAAGCGGGGCGTCGAAAGCGAATTGCTCGGCTATTGTAAAAAGCACAATATCGGGGTCGTCGCTTACAGCCCTATGCAGCGGGGGATGCTGACGGGGAAATTCAACAAGCAATACCTGAAGACCCTTGCGCCGGACGACCATCGCCTGCGAATGCCCGAATTTACCGAGCCGGCGTTTTCCGCCAATGTCGAATTGGTTGAAAAACTAAAACCCATTGCAGAGCGAAACGGCAAGACGGTTGCTCAATTGGCAATCGCGTGGGTATTGCGCAGGCCGGAAGTAACCGCCGCAATCGTCGGAGCCCGCAAACCCTCCCAAATTGAGGAAACGGCGCCTGCCGGCGACTGGAAATTATCCAAAACCGATATTGCCGAAATCGAAAAATTACTGGCAGAACGCCGGTCAAAGTTGTAAAAAGATGAGGTCACAAATTGTGACCACATGTAAGGGCTGAGAGATGGTATGCTCCCTGGCGGGATTCGAGGCGAAGTTAGAAGAAATGCACTATCATCAAGGATGAAACATGAGCAAAGAGAACCTTCCGAGAATAGACAGCGACCAGCGAATACAATCGCTTTTACTTCCGTGTTGCCGATTAAAATATGGGCAAATTTGGCAAGATCCAGAGGGCAGGCACAAAGTTGCTTGCCTTGATGCCTCAAAGTGCGAAGATATTGAACGTCTGATGGCTGGCGAGAAAGCAGCGTTGGCAATTCAGGACCCGCCATATAACATCATTGTTGGTAATACCGAAAGCTGCAGCTTAGGGCAAATGCCATTAGACAAATACATTGAATGGTGCGGGAAATGGATTCAAAACACTGCTGAAGTACTGTGTAGCGATTCTAGCTTATATGTATGGCTCGGCGCAGACCAGAATGCCGGCTTTCAGCCGTTGCCGGATTTTATAATAATGATGAGGGGCTTCAAAGAATTCTCAACCCGCAGCTTAATCACTATGAGAAACCAGCGGGGCTATGGGACTCAGAAAAACTGGATGGCCGTGAGACAGGAACTTTTGTATTACACAAAGGGAAATCCGGTGTTCAATGTTGGGGCCGAATATACGGATATTCCGAAGATATTAAGAGGTTATTACAAAAAAGTTAATGGCCAGATAACTGAAAACCTTGAGCGGAGCAAGTCAGAAAATATAAGGGCTGGAAATGTTTGGGTTGATATTCAACAGGTCTTCTACAGGATGGAAGAAAATGTTCCTGGCTGTTATGCACAGAAACCGCTTAAAGCAATCGAAAGAATTGTTTCCGCCAGTTCCAATACAGGTGATCTTGTTTTAGATTTCTTCGCACACGCGGGAACGACACTGATTGCCTGTGAAAAACTGAATAGGAGATGTTTTACTGCCGACATTAATCCTATTTTTACCGAAATCACAATTCGGCGGCTTGAGCATTATCGGAAAACCGGACAAACCGGCTGGCAGTTCAAGACGCCGTTCCCCGAAGTCGAGGTCGCTTGGCCAATTGATACTGACTGTGAAAATAATAATGTGACAGAAACCAAGCGGATATCAAAGTCGTTGTTCGATTGTTCACACACTACAAAATAAGTTTATGGAAAAGCTAAAAGCTCAACTTGAAGGATTGATAAAACGGCTCGAAAATTCACGGGACTTTCGGGCTTCGCTGGAAAATCTTCAATCTGCTTACCCCTTTAACGAATATGAATACATCATCTCGCATTTGCTTGCAGCCGGCAAATTATCCCTTGACGAATATTATGAACTTAGAAGCTCATACATTGAGAGAAACCTTTACCTATACATTTTTGAAATTTCCGCTCCACGAGGATTGGGAGACAAGTGGGCATTTGGGCATCTTAAACAGCTTGTGCCTGAGCTTAAAACGCCGAATAAAAAACTGGACACCAAATATTCCGGAGAATACGATTTTTTGCTGGATTGGGTTGATTCGAAAAACAAGACCCATAGCATTAAAATTGAAGTGAAAACGTCCAGAGCGGTCGATTTTGAAAGGCCAGACGAGCCGCTTTATATTAAGGCACTTGCCTCGGATTCCAAAAGGCCGTTCGATATGAATTTTCAGCAAATAAAGCCAAAATGTGCAGATGTATTCCTTTGGATAGCGGTATGGAGGGACGAAATTAAATACTGGGTCTTGTCCCAAACGGAGGTTAAAAGTAATAAATACTTTTCAAAAGGTCAACATCGCGGCAACGTTGGTGAAGGTCAATTGCACCTGAACCGCGATAATATTGCAGAATTCAAAAAGTATGAAGTCATATCAACACAGATTAAAGATGCTGTAATTGGGGCGTATAAAAGAGAAACCAAATTAACGTAGGCGAAAAATATGCGAAACTATCTTTCTGATGAGAATACAATTTACAAAAGCCCGTTAGTGGAAAGAAACGCGTCGAAGGAAATGGCGGAATTGTTCGGGCCGCAGAAGAAGTTCAGCACCTGGAGGCGAGTATGGCTTGAGCTGGCAAAGGCCGAAAGGAAATTAGGGCTGAAAATCACAAAGGAGCAAATCAGTGAAATGGCCCGGCACTTAGACGATATCAATTTCAAGAAGGCCGTCGAGTACGAAAAGAAGGTTCGCCACGACGTTATGGCGCACATTCACACGTTTGCCGATGCCGCGCCAAAGGCGGCGCCGATTATTCACTTAGGCGCGACAAGCTGCGAAATAACCGATAACGCCGACTTGATTATCATTCGCGAGGGTCTGCAAATCGTGGCGGGTAAGCTCGCGGCGGTAATCAACCTGCTTGCACAATTCGCAAAAAAATATAAGTTACTGCCGACGCTTGGTTTTACACATTATCAGCCCGCTCAATTGACTACCGTCGGCAAACGAGCGACGCTATGGTGCTATGAATTCACATTTGATATAAAGGAAGTCGAGCACCGAATAGATACATTGCCTTTCAGGGGTATCAAAGGCACAACGGGGACACAAGCGTCGTTTCTGGCATTGTTCGACGGCAATCACAGCAAGGTCGAGCAGTTGGACAAAATGGTCGCGGCCGCATTCGGTTTCAAAAATACCTGTGCTGTTACAGGCCAGACGTATCAGCGGAAAATCGATATGCTGGTTGTCAACGCCCTTGCCTCGATTGCCCAGTCAGCCCAGAAGTTCTGCACCGATTTGCGTCTTTTGGCCAATCTCAAGGAAATCGAAGAGCCGTTTGAAAAATCGCAGGTTGGCTCATCAGCGATGCCTTATAAGCGAAACCCGATGCGTTGCGAAAGGGTAACCGCTTTGGCGAGATTTGTTTTGTCATTAGCCACAAGCCCCGCAATGACCGCGTCGCAGCAATGGCTTGAGCGCACCCTCGATGATTCCGCCAACCGGCGTCTTGTTATCCCCGAGGCGTTTTTGGCAGTCGATGGCATTCTCGAAATTTTGACTAACGTTCTCGACGGCCTTGTCGTTTACCCGAAGGTTATCACCGCCCACGTCGAGGCGGAGCTGCCTTTTATGGCAACCGAGAATATTCTTATGGCGGCGGTTAAAGAGGGCGGCAACAGGCAATCGCTTCACGAAAAAATCAGGCAGCACGCACAGGAGGCGGCCGCACAGGTTAAGCAGGAAGGCAAACACAACGACCTAATCGACCGGCTGAAAGACGACCCCGATTTTGAAAACGTCAACTTCGCCAAAGTGCTGAACCCCGATGATTACATCGGCCGGGCGCCCAGGCAGGTCGATAATTTTATAAGACAGGTTGTAACCCCGCTCGTCCGAAAATACCGAACCGAGCTTAACCGTAAAGTTGAATTGCACGTGTAAAGGAGTGTCCAGTGACCAGAAACGAGCTAATCAAACGCGTAAAGGAAACGGCTTATCTGGAAGGGGATTTTGTTTTAAGAAGCGGGAAACGAAGCAAGTATTATCTTGATAAATATCTGTTCGAGACCTGCCCGGATATTCTCAAAGCATTAGGCAAGGAATTCGCCAAACGTAGCGACAGCGACGTTACGCTGATAGCGGGGGCGGAATTAGGCGGGGTGGCGCTGGCCGCAGCGACTGCTATGGAAACGGGAAAAAACTGGGTCATTATCCGCAACAGCAAAAAGGGCTACGGCACGGGTAAACTTATCGAGGGCAAACTCAATAAAGGCGACGTGGTTCTGTTAGTCGAGGATATTGCGACAACAGGAGGGCAGGTATTAGAAGCGGCAAAGGTGATTACCGAGGCGGGGGCGACGGTAAAGAAAATCGTAGCGGTAATCG
>JBELAA010000060.1:0-15340 GCA_049509315.1 Sedimentisphaerales bacterium
GTGATTTTGTTTGCGACAAAAGACCCCAACGGTAATCCGACGCCTATACCCGATAATTTACTGGCACAGGCCAAAACGATTAACGAGAATCCAGAAAGGACAAAACCGCCGGTTGTTGTTAAAACAAGCCCGCAGGCGTTAAGCAACGATATAGATCCGTCGCTTAGCGCGATAACGGTTACATTTGATCAGCCAATGATGGATAAGTCCTGTTCCTGGACGGGCGGAGGCGAAACATATCCCAAAACAACTGGTGAGCCAAGCTATGACCCGAATAGAACAACCTGTTCTTTGCCGGTAAAGTTAGAGCCGGGAAAAGTTTATTGGGTAGGTATAAACAGTCCAAGCTACCAGAATTTCAAAAGTGAAGCAGGTTTGCCTGCAAAAAGATACGTGATTTTGTTTGCGACAAGAGACCCCAATGGTAACCCGACGCCTTTGCCTGGAGTTTTATTGGCAAAAGCCAGAGCGATTAACGGTTCGTAAGAGATTTTTAACATGAAGGAAATTTCACGACACGATGTTTGCGGAAAAAAACCCGTCTTTATGGAAGCATATTATAAAAATTTGATGAATAACAAGAGAAGGGAGTCAAAATGAGCGACAAGCAGGACAAAACCTCCGCCGATTACCTGTTGGACGCATATCAGAACAGCGGTCTGTCCAGGAGAAGATTTTTAAGGCGAATCGGTCTTAAGATAACAGGGGCGGGCGTATTATTCACCGCCCTTGCCCAAAAAGCCAAAAGCTGCCCCTGCACCCCCTGTAATACGGCCTGTGATGTGGGCTGTAATGTCTCCTGCGACCTTCATATTTGCGACTCAGGCGATACATGCGTCTCGATTAATGTCTGCAGGGAAGACACCTGTCTGGCGGAAAACACCTGCCGAAGGAACGTTTGTACCAGGAACAGGTGCGAGATGAGTAATGTCTGCACTTCGGACGATACCTGCGAGCTTGACGTATGTCCGGGGACAGCCGATGTGTGCGAAACAAACACGTGTTATACATCTAATCCGTGCGGTGTAAATATCTGCCATATTGATGACTTTTGCCTTGTGTCGAATATATGTTCCCCGACGGACATAGATTGCGGCTATTTCGATATATCGTGTCCCGTGGGAAACTGCGTTGCGCCAAATGCGCCGTGGTAATTATTCTGATTCGTATGTGATAAATTCAGGAAAGGTATGGTGCAATATGAAAGTTAAATCACGTCAAACGAGAAGAGATTTTATGGAAGGGGCGTTGTTCACGGGGGCCGCCTTTGCTTTTACGAGGTCTGCGCAGGGTGAACAAGCCGGCAGCAGCGGAGGCGATTTCGGGACCCCTCTTTTGACCGAGCGGATGCCTCAGCCGGAGGGTTCGTTTTGCACCCTGATTGGTTTTTCACCCATAAATGACCAGGCGGCCTTTATCGCCGGGACGTATGACCGTATGTCTTTGTATGTCAGTAAACCCGGCCAGCCGGATGTTTTCGATACGCTCTGGCAGCCCAATACCGACCTGGCCTGCATTAAGGCAGGCGCCTGGTCGCCCGGCGGAAGTGAAATCGCCTTCCTTGTTCAGGCGGTAAATGAAACAACCCCTAAATCGGGAAAGATATCAATTTACATCGTGGAAGTTTCTTCCGGCGAGGTACGTCAGCCGATAGTAATTGTGGAGTCGGATGGAAAAGAAGAAAAGCAGTATATAAAAGTTTCTTACAAAAAGGGGCTGTTCTGGTGGAATGATTCCGGCATTTGCGTGCCGACGGATAAGGCACAGGACGGCGGAATTCTGAAATTTGATACTCATACGGGACAATCCGAAGTTCTGGCGCCGGCACAGAATTATGCAGGCGTGTCCAAAATGACAAGGATGCCCTCGGGGGAAAGACGTTTTATCAGGGGCAGGCAGCTTAAATCGGAAACTACTGGTCAGCTCATACTGTGCACTATGTTGCAGGACGGCTCAATACGGGAAGACATAAATCTTACCGAAAAACTCGGCCAGATTTCCGGCATAACTCTCAATCAGCAAGGTGATTTTGTATTTGCCGAACGGGGCGATACGTGGACACCCGAATCAATCACCAGTGTCATTTACAGGATTGAAACAAAAAATATCGCTGCTGAGATTCCTTGTTTTGTGCGCTACAAAAAGGATATATATGCATATAAGCCGCTTGCCGTGCGAAACAGCAACGAATTGATTCTTATGGAGTCGGTTAACCTTGCCAGGGACGATGGCTCAATTGGAGTTCCGCAAATCAGGGTTGTAAAAAAGACGCTCTGATACCGATTGACGCGGATTAATGCTGTCTTTTGCGATACCCGCCGTGAAGGTCAAGCAAGGCCTTGCCGCCGGCGAACCGCAAAAGCAGTTTGACTGAATAAGTTTTCGCTTTTCACCACCCTGGTCATTTCTTATACTTGCTAACTTTCGATAAACGAAGTCGTCATCAAAGGAAAACTTATCAATGGCTGAAAGACACATTGTAATGTATAATCTACCATTAAGTAAACTATGATGATAAATACAGACAAATTGAGGGAGTTTGAACGAAGCGAAATTGCGCGTGAGGACATTTCTTATGCCGATGCCCTTGCTATTTTCGATGGTCTGCGTCAGGAAGCTATTTCGCTTGGAGTGTTTAGCTGCGAAAATATTATGGAAGGCCTGGAAGTCGATATAAGGATTGCCAAAGCCGTTAATGGATTGCGATGATACCTGAAGAACGGATAGCTCGGATTGCCCGGTGCCTTGACGATAAAAAGATTGCCTATATGATTATCGGCGGTCAGGCGGTTCTCCTGTATGGAAGGCCGAGATTGACGTATGATATTGATATAACATTAGGCGTAGATAGCGACCAGTTTGATGCAATCGCCGGAGTGTGCAGGGAAGTTGATTTAAAAATTCTGCCGGTCGAGCCGCAAGTATTTGCGAATCAAACCAAGGTGTTGCCTGCGGAGGACCCGGTTTCGAAATTGAGGGTGGATTTTATTTTTTCATTCCTGGCTTATGAGCGGCAGGCATTAGAAAGAATCAAAAAGGTAACATTGGCCGGATACCCTGTGTGTTTCGCGTCGTGCGAGGACGTTATTATCCATAAAATGATAGCGGGCAGAGCGATAGACGAGGAAGATGTAAAAAGCATATTAATAAAACAAAGCGGAAAGATTGATTTGGCGTATGTGAAGAGATGGCTTGAAAAGTTTGAAGAAATGGATGACTTTATCGGCATCGGAAGGAAATTTGAAAACCTTCTTGAGCAGTAGGAATCTTATATTCGGAGTATAATTAAATGGTGAACAATACAATTACTGCGCCGAAAGGTTTTCTGGCGGCGGGGGCCAAATGCGGGATAAAAAAATCAGGCAAGCACGATTTGGGATTGCTCGTCTGCCCGACTGGGGCAACGTCGGCGGCTGTCTTTACGACAAACAAAATCACTTCGGCAGCCGTGCAGATTAGTAAATCGCACGTCAAAAGCGAGATGACTTACGCCATAGTTGTCAATTCCGGCAATGCAAACGCCTGCACAGGCCAAATCGGCGTCAAAAACGCGGTTAAAATGTGTCAGGAGTCGGCTAAATTCTTAGGCGTTGACCCCCACGAGGTGCTTGTGGCTTCTACCGGTATTATCGGCGAGCAGATGCCGATGAAAAACGTTGTTAAAGGGATAGCAGGGGCGTTTAAGGAATTCTCGCCCTCGGCTTCAGCCGGGCTGGATTTCACTAAAGCGATTATGACAACCGATATGAAGCCCAAAATGGCCTGCCGGCAAATAGTCATACAGGGTAAAAAAATCACAATCGCGGGAACCGCCAAAGGCGCGGGTATGATTGGCCCCAATATGGCGACGACACTGTGCTTTATTACTACCGATGTCGCGATAGCGAAACCCTTGTTGGCCAAAGCCCTTAAAATCGCAATCGGCGATTCGCTAAATAAGCTCACCGTAGATGGTCACCAAAGCACAAATGATACCGCGTTCATTTTAGCGTCGGGCCTTGCGGGCAATCGGCCGATTGTGCGTGAGGATTCCGGCTATAAGAAGTTTACCGATGCCCTCGTCGATTTATGCCAGGACCTTGCCCGTCAAATGGCGCTCGACGCCGAAGGCGCAACGCGGATGTTCAAAGTAGTCGTCAAAGGCGCCGCGACCCGGGCCGACGCCGCAAAGGCCGCAAGGGCGGTAGCCAATTATGACCTGGTCAAATGCGCCGTAAATGGCGGCGACCCCAACTGGGGCAGAATTATATGCGCAGTCGGCTCATCGGGCGTGAAACTCAATTTACGGAAAATGTCCTGCAAGCTCGACGACTTAGCGGTATTCAAAAACGGCGCGCCGACCAATTTTGACCGTCATAAGGCAAGCAAAATCGTCTCGCAGAAAAGCCACACAATCACCGTCGATTTAGGCGTTGGCAAATTCACCGATTTCTGCTTCGGCTGCGATTTGAGCAAAGGGTATGTGACAATCAACGCAGAATATCACACCTGAGATACCGCCATTTGATGAAAACAAAAGCGAGGATTGCGCCGATTAGGTCGGAGATGAGGTCGAGAGCGGTGTTGACGTAGCCGCCGACGCCGGCTTGGGGAACAATTGCGGCGACAAGGGCCTCGACGATTTCATTGAATGCCCCTACGCCCAAACCTGCCATCATAACCACCACAGATAATGCTATGAAATGTTGTAAGTTTTCCTTAAGCAGAGGACGCAGCAAATCAAACATCATCAAGGTCGCGACGGCAAAACCGAAAATGTGAACCACCTGACCAGATAGTCAGCCCTGCTAACGTCGCGTATGAGTAAGTAATCTTGAAAAATGACACCACTATAAGCGCAAGACATACGACGATAACCCCGACGTAAATTATGAACTCATAGTTTCTTTTGAGTAAAAGGACCTCCTGTATAAGAGAATCATAAGCGATATTGCCAGCACTATTATCGCCGGATATAGCACGGGATTTTGCGGCACGATTGACGGGTGAAAAGCGGTCGTTGTCAGCAGGCCGATAATCGCGCCGCCTAAGTGAGCGTCGTGGCCGATATTGCCTATTTGTGTGCGTATGCCGAAGTATGAGATAAGCATAAATAATACCGCGTAAACGTTGGCGGGTATCGGGACGGGAATGAAAAACATCTGGACCGACGTCCCCGGTATCAGAAATATGCAGGCAAATATCACCCCGCATACCCCGCCCGACGCCCCTAAAGCGCGATAGGTTTCTTTGCGATGCAGTATCAGCGCCAGAATGTTGCCGCCGATGATTCCCGCCAGATAGGTCGCCAGAAATGTAACCCGCCCGAACAATAACTCGATTGCGCTGCCGAACGAATATAAGCTAAACACATTAAAAAGCAAATGCACCCAGTCGGCGTGCAGTGCCCCGCTGGTCAAAATCCGGTAATATTGCCTGTCTTCCAGTATGTCTCGCGTGCTGAACAGGTAGCGATTCAAAAAGGCGGAACTGGAAAAACCCTTCACGGAAAAATATACCGTTATCGCGATGATGGCAATGTTGGCCGGCGCTAATGTTTCGTCCATTCCTCAGCTCCCTTAAAAACGGGTTCAGTTAAACCGGCGAATTGTAACCTTGCAGCCGACTTCGGTCAATGACCGCGTCGCCGTTGACTTTGGGCCGGCTTGGCGGTAATATCAGTAAAAATGATAAGCCGCTTTGTTTTTATATTATCAATGGAGGCAATTTGATAAAAAAAGTAAATCGTAAGACAAAGGCGTTGGTAATCGCCGCCGCAAAACTGGCCGGCGAGCGGCACTGCACCGATATAGTCGCCCTCGATATGCGAAAGGTCTCGCAGGTTACGGATTATTTCCTCATTCTTACCGGCACAAGCGACAGGCAGATGCGAAGCGTCGCCGAGGAAATCACCGCTTTGGCAAAGAAAAAAGACCTCCCCCTTTTTGGAAGGGCCGGCTTCGAGCAGGGCAGATGGGTGCTGCTGGATTTTGTAGATGTCGTCGTCCACGTCTTCGATACCCAGTCGAGAAAGTATTACGACCTCGAAATGCTCTGGGGCGATGCGAAGAGATTGAAAATTTAGAATTGAGAATTTGGAATTAAGAAATTTACGGGTTGGTAGGGATGCATTCCGTTCTTGATATACTCGAAAAAAGAATAAGCGAAGTAATGGCCGAAGAGACGGGGCAAAGGGAATGCTCCGCTTCGGTCAAGCCCGCCACCGACCCCAAATTCGGCGATTACCAGGTCAATGGCGTTATGCCCCTCGCAAAACAGCTCAAAACCAATCCCCGCAAATTAGCCGAGCAAATAGTAGCGAAACTCATTAAAAAATCGAGCATCGAGAATCAAGTATCGAGTATCGAGACAGCAGGCCCCGGCTTTATCAACCTGCGATTGAAACCTGAATTCGTCGCCGACAGCTTTTTACAGGTAACCAAAGACCCCGGCCGTTTAGGCATTGAAAAAACCGACAAACCCAAAACAATTGTCGTCGATTTCTCAGGCCCCAATATCGCCAAGCAAATGCACGTGGGGCACTTACGCAGTACAATCATTGGTGACTGCATCTGCCGGCTCCTCGAGCTCGAAGGCCACAAGGTAATCCGCCAAAATCACATCGGCGACTGGGGAACTCAATTCGGTATGTTGATATGTTGTTTTTATCAGAAATTTCCGGCTGCATCAATTGAGAGATTAGGGGCCATTGGTGTGACATCTGGATTTGATGTTAGCGATATGAACATACCTGACATGGAGGCCTTTTATCGTGAAGCCAGAAAGCTTTATGATAGCGACCCTGCCTTTGCATCTAAGTCCAGAGAATATGTTGTAAAGCTGCAATCGGGGGACCAGCAAGTATGGTTAATTTGGCAATTTATTCGTGACCAATCACTTTCCTATTCTGATGAGCTTTATCATAGATTAAATATAACTCTTACAAGGGAACACGTTCGCGGAGAGAGTGAATACAATAAAGATTTGCCAAAAGTTGTTGAGGAACTGAAAAATAAGGGTTTGGCGGTGGAGTCGGAAGGGGCGATTTGTGTTTTTCCTGATAAAGAAAAATTCAAAGATAAGGAAGGTAAGCCCTTGCCGGTGATTGTGCAAAAATCGGATGGTGCGTTTTTGTATGCAACGACCGATTTGGCGGCGATTAGGTATCGGGTAGGGGAGCTAAAGGCGGACAGGATTATTTACGTTACTGACAGCAGGCAGAGTTTGCATTTTGAAATGGTTTTCGCGGTGGCGAGAATGGCCGGCTGGGCAAAGCCGGAAACCGAGCTTGTTCACGTTACATTCGGCAGTGTTCTCGGCGAGGACGGCAAACCCTTAAAGACGCGTTCGGGCGAAAACGTTAAATTGAAAGAGCTTTTGGATGAGGCCATAACGCGGGCGCGTAAAATCGTTGATGAGAAAAACCCTGATTTGCCGGACGCCGACAGGGCGAAGATTGCGCAGGCCGTGGGTATCGGCGCCGTTAAATACGCCGACTATACTAATAATCGCACAAGCGACTATATCTTCAGCTTCAATAAGATGTTAGCGATGGAGGGTAACACCGCCCCCTATATGCAATACGCCTACGCCCGCGTGCAGTCAATCAGGCGAAAAGGCGAGCAGAGGGGTATTGAGGTCAATAAGGAATTGGCTGATTTGAAAATCGTTTCACTTGTCGAGCCGAGCGAATTGGATTTGGCCAAGCACCTGATTCGCTATGGCGAAGCGGTCGAGGCCTCGGTTGCCGATTACAGGCCCAATTACCTGACAAGCTACCTTTACGACCTGGCGCAAAAGTTCAGCGTTTTTTACACCAATTGTCCCGTTCTCGACGCCGGCCCCGACAAGTGTCCGACGCGCCTCTTGCTTTGCGACCTCACCGCCAGGACAATTCAGCACGGCCTGCACAACCTGCTGGGTATCGAAGTCATCGAGCAGATGTAAGGGCGAAAAGTCGTAGGGCGGGGCAGGCCCCGCTTACTATAAGGGATGCCTACTGGCGAAATTGAAGCGGCAGAATCGATTTGTCATACCTGCGCAAGCAGGTATCCAGTATTTTTTATATGGTGGTGTGGATTCTCGCTTTCGCGGGAATGACAATTAACGTATCGTCGAGCAGATGTAGGAGCGTAGAATATGAAAGTTATTACAAAAGATTTTCATATAAGCACGGCAAATCGCTGTGAGTTTGTTGATATCACAAGCGAAGTTGCCTCGCTTGTCGCAAAAGCCGGCGTAAAGGAAGGCGACGTGCTCGTTTACTGTCCCCATACGACTGCCGGCATTACCATAAATGAAAACGCCGACCGCTCAGTCGTCCACGATATACTTTTAACGTTCGAAGAATTGATTCCCCATTTACGCGCGGGCTACCGGCACGATGAGGGCAATTCCGACGCACACTGTAAAAGTTCGCTTGTTGGCTGCTCCAAACAGTTTATTATCCGGCAAGGCCGGCTGGAGCTTGGCACCTGGCAGGGGATTTTCTTCTGCGAATTCGACGGCCCGCGAAGCAGGTCTTTTATCGTTCAGGTCAGAGGGGAGTAGCAAATGGCATTACAGGAAGCTAAAAACCAAGAAGGGGGATTCCGCAACGTCATAATCCTCAGCATTGTCAGTTTCCTCAACGACCTCAGCTCCGAAATGATAATGCCTATTTTGCCGATGTTTTTGGAATCGCTGGGGGCGTCGGGCAAGATTGTGGGTTTGGTCGGCGGCATCCGTGACGGCATATCGGGCTTATTAAAGGTATTGTGCGGGTACTGGTCGGACAAAACGGGCAGGCGGAAAATATTCGTTTACGCTGGTTACGGCATCTCTTCGGTTTTCAAACTTTTGCTTGGTCTGACAAAGACGGCCGGCGGAGCGGTTGTTTTCAGCTCAATTGAACGAGTCGGCAAAGGTTTGCGCACCGCCGCACGCGACGCCATAATAGCCGAATCTGTTGACCCGGCCAAGCGCGGGAAAAGTTTCGGCATTCACCGCGGGATGGATAGCGCCGGAGCTGTTCTCGGCGCTGGGGTGGCGTTTCTGTTTTTACAGTTCACCGGGCTTGGATTCAACGCCATAATAATCATCTCCGCCGGTATAGGTCTTGTGTCGCTGGTTCCGCTTCGCTTTGTCACGGAGCCCGAAGCGGGTAAGCAAAACGCGAAATTAAAACTAAGCTTGTCGATTTTGCCGAGGCCGCTGAAGCTTTTTATCCTGGTTGCCGCCATTTTTGCCCTCGGCAATTTCAGCTATATGTTTTTTGTCCTGAGGGCGCAGCATTTGTTCGAGGGCAAATGGGCTACTACCGCACCTATCTTGCTGTATGTTCTTTTTAATATTTTTCAAAGCGCTTTGGCTGTTCCCCTTGGATTGCTTTCGGATAAGATTGGCAGGCAGAAGGTTCTGATTTTCGGATTCGGGCTGTTCGCGGCTGTATCGTTTGGCTTTGCTTTTTTCAATACGCTGGTGTTTTATATTATTTTGTTCGCGTTATATGGAGTGGTTTTCGCTGCCGTTGACGGAGCCGAAAGGGCGCTCGTATCGGACCTGGCAGGACCTGATTCGAGGGCGACTGCTCTCGGAACATACTCTACTATTACGGGTCTGGCAGCTTTGCCGGCGGGAATCGTGGCGGGTTTCCTGTGGGATAAATCGCCTGTTTACACATTTGTTTTCGGCGGGGCGATGGCAATTCTGGCTATTGCGGTTTTTGCGGCTTTCAGCGGGCATTTCGCAGGCCGAAAGCCGGTTTAGAGCCAATAAAAAGGCGAGGTGGTGGGACCGGCTGGGGGGGTAACCGATAGCCACGCTGCCTCGCCGAGGTTCGAAAAGCCCGTAAAAACGGGGTATTATCGTATTATTTATTATCGCAGTTTATTTTACGGCAAAAAGTGAAATGCAGCCCGCCCCGGATTACTATTATAATGACCATGCCCCTGCTGTTCCTGAAAGGGCTTTTTCGCACTAATCTGCCCAAACAACACTAATATACTCACAGTTATCGGTAATTGCAAGAAAAAAATGCACGTTTTTTGGGAAAAGAGCCGCGAAAAGGCATAAAATTAGCCACGATAAGGCAGAAGAGTTCACCACGAATTACACGAAGCCTTTGGCGGAGTCCCCTCAGAAATTGCGAAGCAATTTCGAGGACTTTAGTCCCGGAAATCCTATGGATTTCATGGGGTCGCCTTAGCGAGACGAAGAAAGCACGAAGGTTTTATCACAGATTGACGCGGATTGCACTGTATTTGCTCGGCTAAGCGTTCTGCGGCTAAGGGTATTCTCGATACGCGTATCTGCGATACCCTTTCGCCTTGTCCGCGAAGGCCGTAGGCCTTCCTTACTAAGCCGAGCACACCAAGCGAAGCGCAGGGGCCCGCTTCGGAAATAACACGGATTTTCAGCCACTTGGCGACGATGTCGCCACCGCTTTTAGCGTTTACCGGCTGGCAAAATACACGGATTAAAGAGCTTAGACGCGGATTTCGCTGGTTACGCTGTTTTTTGCCACTAAGACACAAAGAGATTTCCGATTTGCGATTGACGATTGACGATTTAGGGATGAGGATTGCGGATTGATGATTGACGGGAAGAACGTGAGGATTTATGTTCGCCACTGGCGGAGACGAAATCGAGGGAGTCAAAAAAATGTTGCATTTTGCGGAATGTTGTGGTATTGGTTTATTAAGGACTTATATTTGTCGGGACTGCTATATAGCAAAAATTCATACATCCAGGCGAATACAAGCTGCGCTTGGATATGAGGCCGGGAATATGAAGGTATAATCTCAATGCAGCCGGTAAGGGAAAATCTGCCAGGAAGGGGTCGTAATTTACCTGTGGCCTCTGTCGTATTTTTCGGTGCGTTTTACCTTTTCCTGTGGTTGTATGTTGGGCCTCTGCTCTATCATCATTTCGAGATATCACGAAGGAGTCTCTACTTCGAGACCGGCTGGCCGTTTTTGCTGGATTACCTGAGCTATCCTAGTGGATTGAGTCAATATCTGGCGGCGTTTCTCACGCAATTATGCTATTTTTCCTGGCTCGGCGCCCTGTGTATCACCCTGATTGCCTGGGCGATTTACCGGCTTACCGCATCGCTGACCGTTATCAAAGCAGACAGCCCTTGGCGGGTTATACATTATGTACCTGCCCTTTTGATGTTGATGATATGCTGCCGGTATGAGAATCCGCTGAGCACGGGAATGGCCGTGTTGATTGCTGCGTTTTTCTCGGTTATGTATGAGAAATTCTCGCCGCGTCCTGCACTTGCGCGGGGGGCTTTATTTTTGATAATCTGTGGTGTTCTCTATTATATTGCCGGCAGTGCAGTTTTGGTATTCGTAGCTTTAGCGGCTATTTATGAGTTCTTTCACCGGCCTGAACCGGTTTTCGGCGCGCTTTATCTTATACTGGGGGCGGCTGTTTGCTGGTTTCTGAATACCCACATTTTCAAACCAGAGATGAGCGAGCTATTTCTGTACTCGAATCCTTTTAGCCCGGTAGAGTATAATCTGATAAGGGAAAGCTGGACCAGAGTGTTCGAAGGGGCCTTGTTTGTTGGTCTGCCTGTTCTTGTTCTGTTTGTTAACTTAGTGCGGAGGCTGGGTAAGAGTGGGAGCATTTTTCGCACGTCCTGGTGGAATTATGATAAGAATTCCTCTGTTATGAAGCGAGTCATCTGCCATTTATACCTTGGCGGATTCAAGTGGATTATTCAAATTGCGCTCCTGATTCTTATTGCCGTTCCGGGTGTTCTGTTTTCTTATGACTATAAGACCAGGAGAACACTTCAGATGAGCTACTTTGCCTGCAGGAGGATGTGGCCGGAATTACTGGTTGTCGCCGAAAAGATTCCTCTGAATCGGTATCAATATTTTTATTTTAATGCCCTCAATCGCGCATTATATCACACAGGCCGAATGGGTAATGAAATGTTTACCTGCCCTCAGAATTATGATATCAGAGATTTGGTCTTCAGTATGGAAAATGCCGGTAACCAGGTCATTATGGAGAGGATGGAATTGTGTTTGGAGCTGGGGCTGGTCAACGTGGCAGAGAGAATCGCGCACGAATTCCTTGGATGGACCAACGACCGTCCGAATCCGTTTGTCCTCAAGCAATTTGCGCTCATATACATCACAAAAGGAAGAATCGAAACAGCCCGCGTATTTCTCAGGGCGCTCAGCAAAAATCTGTTCTACGGCAGGGAAGCAAAAGACCTTCTTCGCCGTCTTGAAATCGACCCCCTGCTCGAAAATGACGAGAATATTCAGCATTTGCGTTCGATTATGATTACCAACGACCTTATCTTCGGCCCTTATCCCGAAGAGGGCCGGTGCCTGGAGGAGCTGCTGCGCATTAACAAGCACAACAGGATGGCCTTTGAGTACCTGATGGCTCATTACCTTCTGACAAAGCAATTGGGCAAGTTTGTTGAGAACCTGCATCGCCTTGACGATTTCGGTTATGATAGCATCCCCCGGCATTACCAGGAGGCCATTTTGATCTATAAAGGCATATCCCGCAAAGACGTTGACCTCGGCCAGCGCGGGATAAACGCCGAGGTGAAAGAGCAATATGACGATATCGACGAAATTATTCAGAGATACAATAACGATATGGAGCTTATGCGGAAAGTAATCGCGCCAAAATACGGCGATACTTACTTCTTCTACTTTATTTTCGGTGTCTCGGGAGTAAACCAATGAAAAAACGGCACATCTGCCTGATGGTCTGTTTGCTTTGCGCCACGGCCATTGCGGTATTGGGATTCATCCTGCGAAAAGATTCTCCCCCGCCCCGAAACTATACAAAGGTTGGCCGGACTGCAGAAATCAGGCCGGATTACACCGGCATTGTCATCCCGCCCAACATAGCGCCTCTTAATTTCCTTGTCCTTGAGCCGGGTGAAAGGTACCTGGTCAAAATATATTCGGCGGCCGGGGATGGTTTCACTGTTTCCGGCAGGAAAGGTAAAATCAAAATCCCGGCAAAAAAGTGGAAGTCGCTGCTGGAAAAAAATCGAGGCAATGAGCTGTTTTTTGATATTTACGTAAAAGCGCCGGACGGTCGCTGGGGCCTGTACGATTCCGTTATCAACATCATTGCAAAAGAAGATATCGACGCGTACATTACCTATCGTTTAATGACGCCATCGTCTTACTATCCCAAAAAAATGGGAGTATATCAGCAAAATCTCGAGAACTGTGACAGGCGGGTTGTCCTTCACGGCAATATGTATGGCAATGGCTGTATTAACTGTCATACATTCGTGAACAATAACGCTGATAAAATGCTTATCGGCGTCCGCAGTCAGGATTATGGGGACGGCACTTTATTAGTCAATAAGGGGCGGGTAAGTAAAATAGGGAAGCAATTCGGCTATACATGCTGGCATCCCAGCGGACGGCTCGCGGCGTGTTCGATTAACGGGGTGAGGCAGTTTTTCCATCTTGCCAGGCAGGAGATTCATGACGTTATTGACATCGATTCAGGCATTGTTTATTACCTCGTTGACAGCCAGACCGTCAAGACGACCACCGCCTTGTCCGACAGGGACAAGCTGGAGACGTATCCCGCCTGGACGCCGGATGGCAAATACCTTTATTTCTGCAGCGCACCGATATTGTGGCAGGACCATAACCAGGTAAAGCCGGAGTACCACAATAAAATCAAATATGACCTGAGACGAGTCAGCTATGATATTCAAACCGACAAATGGGGCCGGCCTGAAACGGTTCTGTCGGCAGACACAACCGGTTTAAGTATCCTGCTGCCGCGTATATCGCCAAATGGCCGATTCCTCCTTTTCTGCATGTGCGAGTATGGCTGCTTCCCGGTTTATCAGCCCAGCAGCGACCTTTATATGATGAATCTCGAAACAGGCCAATACAAAAAATTAGATATTAATAGCGAATATTCCGAATCTTGGCATAGCTGGTCGAGCAACAGCCGATGGATTGCCTTCAGCAGTAAAAGACAGGGAGGACTGTTTACAAAAATCTACTTAAGCTATGTTGACGAGAATGGCAAGGCATACAAGCCGTTCGTAATGCCGCAGAAAGACCCCGAGTTTTATGATGCGCTCTTCAAGGTTTACAGCATACCCGAACTCACTACCGGCCCGATTAAGATTGACCCCAGGGCCCTTAGCCGTGCCGCATGCGGTCCACAAAAAATCGATGTTGACCTGCCCATTACGACTGCCACTCCCGTCGCCGGCGCTGAGAAGTCGCATCCTTGGCAGGACGCACATCAATAAAGATACAGACCTGTACTGAGCGGAGCACGGCATCCTGCCCTCGAATGTTGTTATCGGGGGATGGTTGTGCTGCAAGCATTACCTACAAACTCGATTCGCACTCCCTGTTATGAAAAGTGCCGGGTAACTGTCCCAAGAAATGTGGTTAGGGTATAAATAAACAGACCTCCTTGACGATTTTAACTGAAGGAAAACGCAAGGAGGCCCAAAAATGGTCGATTTTGTTATTCCTTCGGTCGGGCAGACGCTAAAACTTGAAAGATGCTGCCCGTTTTGCGGACGTAACAACGGCAATATTCATTCGGCAACGCACAGACGCAGGATAACGGACATCAGAATAGATTTTGTTACTCAACGCAGGATGAAATGCCCCTGGTGTCATACCACCTGGACGCTTAGGCCTGAGGGTATCGGTGACGGCAGGCACAGGACAGACCGGCTTATCATTTTGGGTGTTGTGCTATATATGTTTGGATTAAGTCATCGCAGGGTTGAGCAGTTTTTGATGTTGCTCGTCTGTAACGGTTCAAAGAGCAGTATAGAAAGAGATGTGGCAGATGCCGGCCAAAATGCCAAACAACTTCACCGTTGTGCTCCGAAGATGAATGTTAAAGTGCTGGGAGTGGACGGCACAGGGGCAAGAATGGCAGGCAAATCGAGGTCGGGGATGTTGTTTTTTGTAGACGTAGAAAAAAGCAGGCTGATTTGCGTTGAGCCGATTAACGAGACCGATAGCAAAAAAGTGAGGGAGCATGTTTTGATGGTTTTCGCCGACGTTGGGGCACAAAAGCTGTGCACCGACGAACTGAGCGTATATGAGGGTATCGTCGATGAATCGAATCACAAGATATGCCTGGCGAACTGGCGAAAGAGCAAGCTAAAGAGAGTTTATGAGATACACAGGCAGCTCAAGACAGAAGGGCTGGAGTGTGCTGCAAAGGATATGCTGGACTTGTCGGCATTGTTGCGGAAGGACACTATGCCGCAGAAGATACCGGAAGGTATTGAGAAGCTGGTGCGTAGATACATAAACTGCCGCAGCGGTGTTTTATGGAAAGTCAATCAGTTATTGCAGCACATAGAGCGAACGTGGGACAAGGTAAA
>JBELAA010000061.1:0-10612 GCA_049509315.1 Sedimentisphaerales bacterium
GGAGTCGGCGGACCTGACAGGTCTTTCTTGAGAACCCATAGTTCGGCGTTTTTACCCGTCCTGCTTTTCTGCGGGCTTTGGGGGTCGAATGTCCTTGCGCCGGAAAGCAGTATATCGCCGTTGGCTAAATACATCGCCCGGACAAAACCCGCGTGGTAGAAATGGCTCGTCAACATTCGTATTTTGCCCGTCGCAAGCTCGATTTCCATAGCGTCGCCGAATGTTTTGGAAAGGAACAGGATTTTCTTGCCGTCGTGCGACCAGTCCGCCCTTTCGCCGAAATACGTAACCTGCCTGATATATGGCGGTAATTCATCTAACGGCGACTTCCCTGCCAGGTTCACGTCCGCGCCGAAACAAACAGGACTTAAGAAAACTAATAAGACACGAAGCCCTTGGCGGAGTCTCGCCTTAGCGAGACCAAGACACAAATTTTTAATTCCGCGTTTCATTGTTTCTCCTCGTTACTTAACGCTATTAACATCTTCCGCCTTCCATTTCAGATTGTTGAAGTTTTCCGGAATGACGAATTTCACATGGCCATCGTTAAATAATACATTCATGCCTCTTCTTCTGTATTTGCTGAATGAAAGAAGTTCTGGTCCGCCACATCGGTTCCAACTTGCTTTTTCAATTTCAAACAGAAGAACGACATCATTTGGCGAAGCAGGTTCACATTTGGGATTTATGGAATATAGACATTTCGATTTTAGCAGCGTCTTTATATTCGGATCATAAGCAGCCAGAATATCACACCATTTGTCAGCAGTTGGATATGTATCATTGTGATCTATTCTATATGCTGAGATTGACTTGCCAAGTTCTCGCATTCGATTGAATCTTGCTCTGTTCGGTGCCTTACGAAATGATGGTGCTATTACGAATATCAAGAAAACTAAAATTGACAATATTCCGATAACAGCCCTGACAATTCCTGAACGTCTTTCCTTTCCCACCAAGATTCTGAAAAAACCTATTACCCCGCTAAATACTGAAACCAATATCAGCAGAAATTCTATAAATAAAAACACGAAAATTATACTGTCCATAGGCTCATGAGAAATATTGATAAAGTCACATACAAACATTATTAACAAGAACAATGCAAAAATTCCCCATGCTAATACAGCGCTCCAGAATGCCACTTCTGCAAAGTCGTCAATAGGACGTTTATGCTCGGCAGAAATACTAATTTGTTTGTCTATAGGATGCTCATCTTTCTGAATCGCATTTTCTTCCGGCATATCTGAACTCCTGATTTATTGATTACTGCCAGGCGGATTTTGTTTCGGATTTGCGGAATTGTAGTCGGCGGCGAAAGTGGCGGCCTGGTCTTTTACGGCTCGTTCGATTGCGGATTTGGCGATGGCGATTGAGGCGATGCCGAATCGCACCTGGCCCAGCGAAGGCCAGGTCTGCGCCTCGGTTTTTATCGTGATGTCTCTGGCGAGGTTGACAATTTGCATAAGCGATGACTGAACGTGCATAGCGATATTGGCGCCATTTCGGTCAGTGGGTGTTACATTGACCAGAACGATATATAAGCCGACGTCCGGGGCGGGGGGCAGGATTTCGATGCCGGCTTTTTGCAGGGTCATCTCGACAATACCGGCAAGCTGGTTATCCTTCAAAAGCGAAAGCGTGTTGGGGTCATCGCGGATGATTTTGACGCTGACCGATACCCCGCGAAGGCCTTTGAGGGTTGAGACGTGAAAATTTTCCAGTTGCTGTTTTTCGGAAGGGCTGACTGCAAAGGCCGGACAGGTGAACAAAAGTAAAATGCAAAAAGTAAAATGCAAAAATAAGGAAGAAGACCAAATTGAATTACTCAACTTCGGCAATTTTACTTTTTGATTTTTGATTTTTGCTTTTTTAGAGTTCATTGTATTTTGACTCCTAATAATTTTCGCAGAAATGATAATAGCGTTTCCCGCTCGAAATAAGCGGTCGGCAGGTGCAGGTAAACGGTCTGGTCGTCTGCGACGGTGTGCCTGTGAGCGATATTTTTAAACAGTTTTTTCGCGTGTCTGGCGGCCATATCGGCATACGAGAATACCAGATTCCCGGCGTGCGAGACAATACCTTTTATGCCCAATTGACCTGCGGCGATGCGTAATTCCGTGATATCGATAAGCAGGCCAACCTCGGCGGGTAACGGGCCATACACGTCGGCAAGCTCGGTTTGTAATTGGCGCAGCTCATCGGCGGTTTGGGCGACGGCGATTCGGCGGTAAACGTCCATTCGGCTCCTGTCAGCGGGGATGTAATTTTTGGGTATGAAAGCGGGAAGGTCGAGGTCGATTAGCGCGGGTTGTTTAGCGGCGACCGGAACGGTCGCTCCCGTCGCCGTCCCGGCGACGGCTAAACGGCGAGATTCGTCCTCGCCTTTGATTTGCCTGACGGCTGTTGCTAACATTTCGCAATACATCTGATAGCCGACCATTTGAATGTGGCCCGATTGCTCCGCGCCTAATATGTTGCCTGCGCCGCGGATTTCGAGGTCGCGTAGTGCGATACGAAAGCCCGCGCCTAAGTGTGAGTATTCCTCGATGGCTTTGAGGCGTTTTGCAGCAATCGGCGTGATAGGGCGCGAGGCGGGTAATAACATATAGGCATAGGCGCGGTGCTTATACCTGCCGACCCTGCCCCGCAACTGATGCAGTTCAGCTAAGCCGAACCTGTCGGCGTCGTTTATCAGCATCGTATTGGCGTTGGGGATATCGAGACCCGATTCGATAATCGTCGTGCAGACAAGCACGTCGGTTTTACCCAATACAAAATCAATCATAGCGCGTTCAAGCTCGTGCGACGACATCTGGCCGTGTGCGATTGTAATACGGGCGTCGGGGATGAGTTTGCCGATTTCCCAGGCCTTTTTGTCGATGGTTTTGACGCGGTTATGAACAAAAAAGACCTGACCCTGCCGGTTTAATTCGCGGAGTATCGCCCTTTTGATAAGCTCATCGTTATAAGGCGAGACCGAGGTGATGATGCTTCGCCGGTCTAATGGCGCGGTAGCTAATGAGCTGATATCGCGCAGGCCTAACATCGCCATATGCAATGTCCGCGGGATGGGCGTCGCGGTCATTGTGAGAATATCAACGTTGACGCGCAGCTTTTTGAGCTTTTCCTTGTGCTCGACGCCGAACCGCTGCTCCTCGTCGATAATGACTAAGCCGAGGTCTTTGAATTTGACGTCGCCGCTGAGGAGGCGGTGCGTCCCGATGAGGATATCGACTTTGCCCGCCCTTGTGCGGCTGATTATGTCTTTTGCCTGTGAGCCGGTTTTGAAGCGGTTGAGTGATTCGACGACGACGGGGAAGTCGGCGAAGCGTTCGGTGAATGTGCGTGCGTGCTGGACGCTGAGGACTGTGGTGGGAACCAAAACCGCGACCTGCTTGCCGTTTTCGATTGCCTTGAAAGCCGCGCGCATCGCAAGCTCGGTTTTGCCATAGCCCACGTCGCCGCAAAGCAGCCGGTCCATAGCGGTGGGGTTAGTCATATCCTGCTTAATCCGGGCTGAGGTTGTGGTCTGGTCGGGTGTTTCCTGATAGGGGAACGACTCTTCGAATTCCCTTTGCCAGGCCGTATCGGGACCGAAAGCGAAGCCGCCTATTGCCTGGCGCTTGGCCTGAATGTCTAACAGCTCGACGGCGAGGTCCTTGACGGATTTGGCGACCTTTTCCTTTTGTTTAAGCCATTTTTTGGAGCCGACTTTCGATAGTTTTGGCCGTTTGGGGCTTGTGCCGATGTATTTCTGAACAAGGGCGATATTGTGAACCGATACCTGGACCTTGATTCCGCCATCGTATTCGATTGTGAGGTATTCATTTGCGCCGGCCTGTTCTTTTATGGTTTCGATACCTAAAAATTTACCGATACCATATGAGGCGTGGACAACATAATCGCCGGGCTGTAAATCCTCCAGCGTATCAATCGGCGCCGTCGGCCTCATCGGGCGAGTGCGCCGGCGCAGGGCAAACTGGCCGAACAATTCGTGGTGGGCTATGACAATCGTATCGAGCGACGGCATCGCGAAACCCTGATGAACGAAACCCTTGAGCAGTTTGAGATGAGGGGGAACGTCAGTGTGCTCCTGTTTGATGATTTCGCTTAGCCGGTCGATTTCGGCTTCGGCCTCGCAATAAACATATACCTGTTTCCCCTTTTTTGCCTCCTCGACAAGCTCAGCTAACGATTCCTTGTGCCCCGCCCACACGAGGGCCTGCTTGTGCTGGTATTGCTGGATGCTTCGAATGTCTAATTTGATATATTCGGCGGGGTCGCCGATGGCAAAACGGGCGATGTGAACCTGCGTGAAACGTTCGAGTGCCTTATTGATTTGGGGCCAGTCGTAAAGCCGGTCTTTCGATTCAGCTCTCTCGTAATAGACCTTTGCGACTTCCTGGCAATCCGCCGGCTCTTCGAGAATTACAATCGCGTCGGCAGGCAGTATATTCAGGAACAGTTCTCGCTGCTCTATTTTTTGGCCGCAGATTACCGATACGAGACGCACTGTCTTGATTTCATTTGCGGAGCGCTGCGTGTCGAGGTCGATTGAGCGTATGCTCTCGATTGTGTCGCCGAAAAACTCAATGCGAAGCGCCTGCGCCTGATTCACCGCAGAGACCGCAGAGTTCGCAGAGTTTAATTTATATTTTTTCTCTGCGGTCTCAGCGTGCTCTGCGGTGAGTCCCGTTTCGATTATAGGGGCGTAAATGTCGATGATACCGCCGCGTCTTGCGAACTGGCCCGGCAGGTCGATTTTGTCGGTGCGTTCGAAGCCGTTATCGACCAGCCACTGGGTTATCGTTTCAGGTGAAACATTTTTACCTGTTTCGAGGTTGAGCGTTGACTGTTCAATCGATTCCGGCGTCGGTATCGATTGACTTATCGCCTGCACCGACGCAGCAACGATAATTCCCCGATAAGCCCCCAGGTTTATCCTGGGGGTTAATTTTAGTGATGATATTCGGCTGATGGTTTTCAATCGATCTGCCCTAATTTCGTCGGTGGCGTCGGCTAATTCCTCCTCACCTTCCCAGGCGGGCAGCGCCATTACGTCTTTCCCGGCTACGGCTCGGCACGCTAATTCCCGAATTGACTTGCTGTCGTGTAAGGCGGTTACTCCTAAAACTGGATTTAATTCGGCCTTCGCCGAGACGAGCGTGCCGAACGTCTGCAAATCATCGATGGCGTTGTCGGCGTCGTCGATATGCGGGGAAATCAAAATAATCGGGCGATTTAGCTGTTTTGAAAGGTAAGCCGTCAGTAGGCGCACAAAGGACCCCCACGACCCGGCGACTTTTACCACCCCCCCAACGGCAGTCAACCGACGGGCTATGTCGCTTACCAACTTATCACGACCAAGCTCCATTTTCAGATGACAAATGACGGAAGACGGATGACTGTTATCTGTCCTCTGTCTTCTGTACTCTGTTTTTCGCTGATTCGACGGTGTTGTAGAGGAGCATTGTTATTGTCATAGGGCCTACGCCGCCGGGAACGGGGGTAATGAGCGACGCCTTTTCCTTGACTCGCTCGAAATCCACGTCGCCGACTAAGCGGAAACCCGATTTTTTGGAGGGGTCGTCGATGCGATTGACGCCGACGTCGATAACGACGGCGCCTTCCTTAATCATATCGGCGGTTATCGTATTGGGTGAGCCCGCTGCGGCCACAACGATATCAGCCTGGCGGGTATGTTCCGCTAAGTTTTTAGTGCGGGTGTGGCAGACCGTTACGGTTGCGTTACCTAACGGGCTTTTCTGGATGAGGATGTTGGCAAGGGGTTTACCCACGATATTGCTTCTTCCCACGATTACGACGTCCGCGCCTTCGATTTTAACGCCTGAGTGAATGAGAAGCTGGACTACGCCGTGCGGCGTGCAGGGTAAAAACGCCTTGTGGCCTGTAACCATTTTACCTACGTTGATTGGGTGAAAGCCGTCGACGTCTTTGGCGGGGTCGATTGCCAGAAGCACGGCGTTTTCGTCGATATGCTTGGGCAGCGGTAACTGGGTGAGGATGCCGTGAATTTTCGGGTCGTTATTGAGCCGGTTGATTAGTGCGATAAGTTCCTTTTGCGAGGTTGTCGCGGGCAGGCGATTATCGTCCGAGTAAATACCGATTTCCTGACAGGCCTTTTGCTTTGCGGTAACGTATGATTTCGACGCGGGGTTGTCGCCGACGAGAATCACGCCTAAGCCGGGGACAATACCTCTTTTGGCAAGTTCGGCGACTTCGGCCTTGAGTTTTGCCCGCATTTGTTCTGCCACCTGTTTACCGTCAATTATCTTCGCTGTCATAATCTGTAATCTGCAATCCACAATTTGAAATTAGAATAGTCCCCGCACTTTGCCGGTATTGACGTCAATGTCGATGCGTCTGAAGGCCGGGTCTGAGCTGGTGCCGGGCATCAGTTTTATTTCGCCTGCTAACGGCACGATAAATTCCGCGCCTTTATAGACCAGCACGTCCCTGATGGGCAATTGCCAGCCGATGGGTCTGCCTTTAAATTCCGGGTCGTATGACAAACTCAGGTGCGTTTTTGCCATACAGGTCCCGAAATTCTGGGTAATCGGGTCTGCTTCGAGCGCCTTGATTTTCTCAAGTGCTACTTCGGAATACGATACGCCGTTGGCGCCGTAAACCTCCTTTGCGATAAGCTCGATACGTTTTCGCAGCGGGACGTTGCCGTCATACAGGAATTTGAAATTATTTTTCTGCTCGCAGGCGTCGATTACGGCCTGAGCAAGCTCTATGGCGCCGTCGCCGCCTTTAAGCCAGTGTTCCGAGACGACCACGACCGCTCCGTTTTGTTCTGCGATTTTTTTAATGAGCTTATGCTCGGCTTTTGTATCGGTCGAGAAGCAGTTTACGCAGACGATGGGTTTTACGCCGCTTTTTTTGACGATATTGATGTGGGCGACGAGGTTTTCGCAGCCCTTTTCGAGCAGGTCGAGATGCTCTTTTGTGTATTCCTCGCTTAACGATGCCCCTGGTTTTACAGGGGGGCCGCCGCCGTGCATTTTGAGGGCGCGGACGGTGGCTACTATTACTACCGCGTTTGGACGCAGGCCTGATATCCTGCACTTGAGGTTCCAGAATTTCTCGTAGCCGACGTCTGTGCCGAAACCGCTTTCGGTTACGTGGTAATCGCCCAAACGCGTCGCGACGAGGTCTGCGATAATCGAACTTTGGCCTATGGCAATATTCGCGAAGGGACCCGCGTGGACGAGAATGGGTTGGCCTTCGATTGTCTGGAGCAGGTTGGGATTGAGGGCATCGACCATCCAGGCCGTCATTGCGCCATCGACCTCGAGGTCGGCCGTTGTTATGTCGTTGCCTTTGCGGTCCTTGGCGACGACCATTTTGGCGATTCGTTTGCGGAAGTCGGCCAGGTTTTTGGCGATGGCAAGTATTGCCATAACCTCGCTGGAGACGGTAATCTGGAAGCCGGAATTCATTTCTACGCCGTTATTTGGGCCGCCCATACCGATTTTTATATTTCGCAGCGATTGTGCGCACATGTCCATAGCCCAGCCGATTTGGACTGAGGCGGGGTCGATATCGAGGCGGCGCAGGTTTCTTTTGGCCAGACGCTCGTCGTCGTAGTTTTTCTCGTGCTGCATCCGGGCGGTCAGCGCTACCATACAAAGGTTGTGGGCGTTGGTAACCGAATCGATGTCGCCTGTGAGGCGGATTGAAAACGGTATCAGGGGCACGCACTGTGCCAGACCGCCGCCGGCGGCGCTGCCTTTGATATTGAAAGTGGGGCCTGCGCTTGGCTGGCGAATGGCGCCTGTGGGGTGCTTGCCGCATTTACTGAGTCCCTGAATGAGGCCGATGGTCGTGGTGGTTTTACCCTCGCCGAAAGGGGTAGGTGTAATGGCTGTAATGTCGATGTATTTGGCGACGGGGGCGTTGTTGAGCCGGTCCAGCACCTTCATAAAGTCGATTTTACCCAAGTTGTGGCCCACGGGCAGTATTTCATCTTTTTTAAGTCCCAGCTCGTCAGCCATCTGAAAAACCGGCTTAATGTTCTTCTCTGCTGCTTCGGCTATTTCCCAGTTCTTCATTTTCGTTGGGTCAAGTTTCATCAAATCACGTCCTTCATAGCAATTAACAAAGCATAGCAGTTTAACAGATTAGCCGAAAAAGTCAACGTTCCGGCGCAGAACGCCCGGCAACGATGATGAGAATTCGGGCGAAATGTTTTAGCGGCTGGTTAAACCAGCGGCGAGGGTTTGTTCCGGCTGCCCCGGCGAGCCGGGGTTCGCGGGCATCGGTTCGAACCCCGGATTGGCCGTTATACGCCCGTCAACCGGAATGAACTCGTTAATAAAACCGTTGGCGTGATGTATGGTTATCAGTTTTTCCACGGTAAGCAAGACGCCGATAAAACCAAACGCAACAACCGATTCCGGCTTACCTCTAATAATATCGACAAGAGCCACTATAAAAAACAGGGTCAGTAACGATTCACCAATTGCGTCCATAATACCCATTAAGTAATGACGGGAATAAAAATAGCCGCCTCCTGGAAAGATTACGGAATACTGTCTTGCCTTAATTTTGTTTTTAAATTCAAGCGAGCAGTGCGGGCAGGCGTAGAATCCTGTTACCAGCGGCTTAGTGCAGCGGGGGCACAGGTGCGCCCTTTCGAGCATCGGGCTTGACCGGCCCTGGAGCGGGATGGTTTTAAGAATCTCAGTGATTTTCTTTCTCGGCCCGCCGGGGATACCGAGAAACTTCTCGGTTTTGCCGTTTTGGTATTTGGCGACGAGGTATCGTCCTTTGATTTGCAGCAAAGCGCAGTCGGCGTAAAGAATCTGCGCTATTGACGACCGGTAAGCCAGGTTTGATTTGGTCGGTATATGCAGTATGCGTTTATCAGTCAGGACAAACACACATCGCTTGAGCTGGTAAAGAATCCAGCCCGTGAGAAGCTGTTCGAGAAAGCTAAAGGGAGACATACCGGCGGTTACGAACAGGATTTTTTCGTCTGGCTCGAGAAACGGCGTAAGAAAGCCGAGCTTTTTAAGCAGCGTTACCTGGCGTTTTTCGAACCTTTTTTTATAAACACCCTTATGGTTTGTAAAAGCAGTCGCGGTATCAACAGGCAAGCCGCAGACATCCTGAACTGCGGCTTTTATTGTGGAATTTTCGTTATTTGCAATCATAAGTGTCGTCGGCTATTTTATATGGAACGCCAGTTAGAAGCAAGCATATCTTCCGGCTGTGGAGCGGCGCCGTCGGTAATTACCTTTTCAATCTGAACCTCGACATGCCGCTTTTTCGGGATAAACTCATCGACGCATTTGCCTGAGAAAAGAGACGTGGCAAGCTTTTGATAGACGATGGCGATAGCGCAAATGACGACTGCCTGGCCGAGATATTTGAGGTCTTCAGTATAATTTTCGATAAATACAATCGAGCTGACGGTCAGGAGAGACGCAAACAACAGTTCCATTGCTGCCGCCAGCATTCCGAGGAATGGGTGTCGTGTATAGAAATAACCGCCGCCGGGGAAAATAACGGAAAGCAACGTGGCCGAGGTTTTGGTTTTGAATTTCAGCGAGCAATTGGGGCAGATGTAACAGCCCTTTATCAGCGGTTTAGCGCAGGCGGGGCACATATTGGTTCTTTCGAGGGCGGGACTGGTCTTTCCTTCGAGCGACGCGTTTTTCAGAATCGCCTTGATTTTTTTTCTGCCGCCCCGGCTGATACAGCGGAACCGCTCGGTCCGGCCGCTTTTATATTTGGCAATCAGGGTCGAAAAACTGACGCGGATTTGCCTGCAGTCGGCAAACATAATCTGCGAAATCGAATAACGATACGCCAGTCGATACGTGGTCGGGATATGCAGGATACGCTTGTTGGTAACCACAAGCAGGGTCCGTTTGAGGGGACCCAGGAGTATGCCGGTAAGAATCTGCTCCACAAACGACGCTGGCAGACACCCCAGGGTTACGTGAAGGATTATCTCGCCGGGGAGAAGAAAAGGAGTAAGGAAGCCGAGTTTTTTGAGAAACTTCCTTTGCTGTTTCTCGATTCCGGGTTTATAGATACATCTGTGATTTGAAAACGCGACCGCGGAATCTACGGGCAGGCCGTAAATTTCTTCAGCGTCAAATCGTTGTGCGGGATTTCGGCTCAACTCGAACATTTTTCGACTTAATTCAAACATTTGGTTTGTCATACAAACCTCGCTACTCTTAAAATATCGACTAAAAAGCCGACCGGCTTGTATAATTAAATAATGCGAAGTAAAATGGCCGGCGGAAAATTTCCTCCGCTGTTTTTCGGATTATTTTGGGACTCACGGTTTTATGAGGGCGGTTTTACAGAGAGTTTCGAGCGCCAGTGTCGAGGTTGACAAGCAGGTTGTCGGCAGGATACGTAAGGGGCTGCTGGTCTATTTAAGCGTGGGTAAGGGCGATAGCGACACGGACGCGGAATTTATAGCCGAAAAATTAGTCAATCTGCGGATATTTGCGGACGAAGCGGGAAAGATGAACCGCAGTATTTTGGAAGTCGGCGGCGAAATACTTATAGTGAGCAATTTCACTCTTCACGGCGACTGCCGCAGGGGACGCAGATGGTCGCG
>JBELAA010000062.1:0-17580 GCA_049509315.1 Sedimentisphaerales bacterium
TAAATCGAAACGAGCCATAGAGCATGCTTTTGAGCAATTAGTAGA
Source organism: Sedimentisphaerales bacterium (assembly GCA_049509315.1). GTDB lineage: Bacteria > Planctomycetota > Phycisphaerae > Sedimentisphaerales > Anaerobacaceae > Fen-1362. The sequence continues at coordinate 46 of JBELAA010000062.1, forward strand.
ATATATTGGCGCGGAGGCAAAAGGAGCGGGAAAGGATAAAATTGAAGGGCCGGTCGGTATCGTTGGCGTTGGTTACGACGGGAGCAGCATATTTTTTGTTCGTTGCAGAAGTAGAGGGAGTTCTTCAAAGGGAAAACAGAGCGGATTTGAGTTTGTTATGGACGGCCCGTATATGTTCGGAGCAGAGAGCGCTCTGACATTTGTTACTTATTTGCGGGCTTTGGCACGACTTGCGCTTACGGCTGAGAATTTAGCGGACCGATTTGGTCCCAAGGCAGGGGTGGCAAGAGAAACGGTGGGGGCATTTGTAGACGCGATGGCAAACTGGAACACCAAGCGAGCAAAGGTATTCTTTCAGGAATGGCAGCGGTTGTTCGGAATTGTTTATGGGGAGCAGTTTGGCGGAGGAGCAGACAAAAAAACTGTGGCTCTGGCAGAGATTTACGGTTTGCCAGCGGAAAGTGACTTTCAGGTAATGTTGTTCTGTGTGCATACATACTTTGCACTGCTTATGAAACTGATTGCGGCGGAACTTCTTTTGGTAAGTGAAGGCAGTTTCGGAAGCTCTTTTAGCAGTGAATTGGCGCATTCATCCAAAGAAGATTTGTTGAAACAGTTGACGGATGTCGAAGATGGCGGAATATACAACAAGCGGGGGATAAGCAATTTTTTAGAGGGGGACTTCTTCCGGTGGTATCTGGAGTCGTTTGGTTCTCCGCGGCTGGAGGATGCTATTCGGAATATGACAAGGACACTTTCGGAATTTGAACCGGCAACAACGACGATTGAGCCGGAGGTAAGTCGTGACCTTTTGAAGAGATTGTATCAATATCTTGTGCCCGACGTGGTTCGACATCATCTCGGCGAATACTATACGCCGGACTGGCTTGCCGAACTGGTTCTGGATGAATCAGTTTATCACGGCGATACAAGAAGGCGAGTACTTGACCCTGCCTGCGGTTCCGGGACGTTCCTGGTTTTAGTGATACAGCGAGCCAGAGAATTTGGGAAAAAAGGGAAAGAACCGCCTATAGAAACCGCCAAGAGGATTTTGGCGAACGTGTGGGGCTTCGATTTAAACCCGCTTGCGGTAATTGCGGCAAGGACAAATTATTTGTTTGCCTTAGGTGATCTGGTGAAAAAATTGGGGGCATTCGAGATCCCGGTATATCTTGCGGACTCAGTTTTGTGGCCAAAGCGAACGGGGCAAATGATGCTTGTTGGCAACGGCTCTGTGGAGGTTCCGACATCAGTAGGGACATTCTTTGTTCCCAAAATATGGGTCGAGGAGCGTGGATACTTAATGAGGCGTGCGGCGCCTGTGGTAGAAGAAATGGCCAAATTAGGGTGCAACGTCGATGAGGCAATGGTGCATTTCAAAGAAAAAGGGTTGGTATTTCCGCCGCACGAAAAAGCAGTCGCAAAATTTTATGAGCACATTATGGAACTTGAGAAGGACGGGAGAAATGGTATTTGGGCAAGGTTTTTGAAGAATGTTTTTGCGCCAATGACGACAGACAAGTTTGATTTCGTTTTAGGTAATCCGCCGTGGATTAGGTGGGGGTATCTGTCGAGCGAATATCGTGAAGCCACACTACAGATGTGGCAGGATTATGGTTTGTTTTCCCTAAAGGGGCACGCAGCAAGATTAGGTGGTGGTGAAAAGGACTTTTCGATGCTTTTCACATACGCGGCGGCAGACCATTATCTTACTGCAAACGGGACTCTTGGATTTCTTATTACGCAAGAGGTCTTTAAGTCGAAAGGTGCGGGAGAGGGTTTTAGAAAGTTTCGTCTTGGGGACAGGGATACATTAAAGGTATTAAAGGCGCACGATTTAGTCACGGTTCAGCCGTTCGAGGGAGCTGCGAATAAAACAGCGGCTATTATTCTTAAGAAGCGAGGACAGACGGAATATCCGGTACCCTATACAGTTTGGAAGAGAAAAAAAGGCGTTGGTCATGTGCCGACGAATCTGAAACTCAAAGAGGCAAGAAAGCTGTTAGAAAAGGAGACATTGTTAGCAAGGCCTATTGGAAAGCCCAACGGCTCGTGGCAAACGGTTCGTGAGGGCGATGGTCGGCTGAGAAGGATTGAAGGTGAAAGTGCTTATAAGGCGCGCAGGGGCGCAAGCACAGAGCCATACGGTGTTTTTTGGCTTGAAATCAGGGAGAAATTATCAAACGGAAATTTAATTGTTCGAAATATGGTTGAAAAAGGCAAACGCAGGATAAAGCAAGTTAAGGAGAGGATAGAGCCGGATTTGGTTTATCCCGCGGTTAGAGGTTCTGACATAGAGCGTTGGGGGGCAAAGCCAGGAATTTGCGTATTGATGGTTCAGGATCCCGAAAAAAGCGAGCCGTATCCAGAGAAAAAGATGAAACGAGATTGGCCACATACATTCAACTATTTGACGCAGTTTAAGCAAGCACTCTTATCACGCGGATCGAATACAGTGAGGGAACTTGCAGAGCGAACAGCGTTTTATGCAATGTTCGGCATAGGTCCCTATACCGTCGCTCATTACAAGGTTGTGTGGAAGCGAATGGCAAATGACTTGGTTGCGGCGGTAATAGGTCAGCATAAGACAGATTTTGGATGGAAGACGATTATACCGACGGATACGACGTCCATATTTGCGACGGGAAAAGAAGATGAGGCACATTATCTTTGCGCAATTCTAAATTCATTGCCTGTAAGAAAATTTATAAAATCGTATTCTTCGGCAGGCCGTGGGTTTGGTGCGCCGTCTGTAATGGAACATGTAGGAATACCCGGATTTGACCCGAAGGACAATAATCATATCAAATTGAGTGACCTTTCAAAGAAATTACACCGATTGCGAGTCGAGGGTAAAGAGGAAGAGATGGGCAAACTTGAGGATGAGGTAAACGAAGTGGTTTGGAAATTATTTGATTGAATTCCGTGGGCCACCATGTTTTTGAAAGGCGGGTAAATCGGTCAAACATTCAAAGCCGCGTTTTTACGTCAATATCGCGGATTATGCTGTAACTCCTTACAAAATAAGGGTTTAATTCTGGACTAATACAGTTGTTTAATACAGTTGTTGGTCAAAAGCGCGCAAGCGCTTTTTTGGATTTTCCAAAATTCTGAAATTTTTTTTTATTCCTTGTGCCATAAGGACTTAAGTGCATTTCAGCGACCTCCGAAAACTGTTTTTTTGGTCAAAAGCGCGCAAGTTCGCGCCATAGGGTAGAGGGACGTGTGGTCCCGAGGACGGAAGGCAGATGTAGATTCGCAGAAATAGTGGCAAACATTTGCAGAAGATGGCAATAATTTTTTTTTGCCGTCTGCGCATAAAATCACCGCCCCTATCTTGCCTATTTTAATTTAAGATGGGCAAGATGTGCGGTTCTGAATGAAACAGGTTATGGCCGCTTACCACACGGACTTCTCTCAACAAGCTCACCTAAAAGCGTATTGAATCCAAACGGTGACAAAGTCCGTAATATGTTAATTATCCGGCATATATTTTCACGCCGGGTAGGTTTTAAGACAGCGTAAAGATGACGGTTATGGTCACACGCCACAATATCTTTCCCGCTTGTCGTATTTTCTAATTGATACCTGATATTGTCAACGCAATCCTCGTTTAATTTCATCAGAAAAACTGTAAAGAATAGAATACTTTGCCTTTTGTGAACTTCTAAATTACGGCAGAATTTTTTGACGTATTCAACGTCTTTTGTTCTCAACCAATCAATAATACCCTTGCTTAGCCCTGTCTTTATTGGTAATTCGTTCACGACTTATCCCTCATTTGTCCGGCAAGCTCGTCCAATAGCTCTATGCTCATTTTTTTTCGATAATACCGTAACGTGCCGAAACGATAAATGGTATCAATAACTTTTGGCGGCTGCTTATCAAGAAAATCTTCCAGTATTCTTCGTAACATCATTTGATGCAAAATCACGGGTTCGATTGCTTCATCGGAATATTTATTTATGAGAACAATTCTTCGCTCGCGCTCTTGATACTCTTTTTTAACGGCATATTGCAGCTCAGCCAACTCTCTAATCACTCCATCGATTTGTTCCGGCGACTCAATGCCATTGGCTCGGTCTCGTTGGTATCGAGCTGTATCTTTTTGTGTGTCGATTTCACGAAATTGCTTATCAAGGCGGGCCTGGAGTTCTTGGCAACTTTTACAAGTTCTCTGAAGTCCGTCGCTGCTCTTTGTGCGACGAATTTTGAGAAGTCCGCCACTGTTATTTTTGCAACGGCCGAATTCGCTCCTTTTCTTTGTTAGTCCGCATTTATTGCATATTTTTTCGTTTTTCATTCACATACCTCGGTATCATCGACCACTAACCCCGGTATAATCCACGAACCATCTTGTTCTTGATGAACTGAAACCGGGTCTCCTGCGGCGAAAAGGGGCCAAACGAAACCATCAAGGTCATTGTGTCCAATTTTTAGCATAGGTAGGACAGTAATATTTCTACCGAATGTAATCCAGCCCTCACCATCCCACCTTTGTAACTTACAAGTAAAACTAACAGCCCCTACCGATTGTATTTCCGCACTTCTTATACCCTTATCCTCAAAAAACGGGATTCCTACCCATCTATGTTTATAGTAAATTTTAGCAGTTCCGCCACTACCGCTCGCATCGCCTCCTGTTTGGTAATATTTTACAAATTTGCCATTCTCGTTTTCAAGGACATTTGTAATTACAAAAACGCCGTAGAAAGTGAGGTTATTGACTCCTGTGATGGTGATTTCTTCTCCAAGCCATTCTGCATTAACCGAAGATAATTTCGCAATGACCCAATTTCCACTTCGTAAGATATAGATAATATCGACCGTTTCGCCTACATCCTTTTTCTCCCAGGCGACAAGACGGTCTCTGACGGACAAATTATGCTGATTCTCGCTTGGGTGACTTTCGAAAAAATTTAAGATCTCAATTTCGGTTTGATTATTAATTGTAGCAGTTCCGCCACTACCGATCGCATCGTCTCCTGTTTGGTTATATAGTATAAAATCGCCATCTTCGTCTTCAAGGACATTTGTAATTACAAAAACGCCGTCGAAAGTAGGGTCATCGACATCCGCGATAGTGATTTCTTTTCCAATCCAATCTGCATTAACCGAAGATAATTCCGCAAGGACGTAATTTTCACTTCGTAAGATATTGATAATATCGACCGCTCCGCCTGTAAATTTGTCCTCGCCTGTGGTATCTTTCCATTCTTTACCTAACAGGTCAAGTTCATTACAGACATAAATCCCTGCGCCTTCCGCCGCTCTAATAATCTCATAAATTTTTCCACCGGCGTCGGGGTATCTTATCGCCCGATGTGACTGGACAGTTTCTAAGGAAGCGACCTGCTCGTGCCTGCTTGCCAGGTCAATGCGGTTGATTTGATTTTGTGTTTCCGGTCTCACGGTATTTGTTTTATGGTTTACCTTAAAATTCCACCAGGGCGGGTTCTGAAACGTTATTGAACCCGCCCTGGCAAATTACTTTTTACGCCTGGACCAATTCTTCCAGACCTTGTTCGGCAGCACTACTCGGACCGATTTGCGGGTCCGACAGCGTTGCGGTAATACACAGGTTCGCACCGGTGACATTGCCAGCCGTCGGAGCGTTTACGCGGTGATACCGCTTGTGGCTCTTACGCAGGTCAATGTCAATCGCAAAGACCTTGTTGCTGTCATCCGCTCCGATTACCGCAGCGAGAGCAGCTCCTTCCACGTCGGCAGCCGAGCCGAAACCAACAGCATCGTCGGCTTCAATCTTCGGCGCGTGTGACGTATCAGTCGAGCCGATGATAACATTGGTAGTCCCGACGATAAATTCAACGCGAAGGTGTCCCCATCCCGATACGTCAACGTAGCTGTTATTGAGAAAAGCTCCGTTGTTTTTGAATTGCGGGGGAAGTAATACCACCCGCTTTGTATTTTGCACTTCAATCATTTTTGAAACTCCAAAACTACACCGTTAATACGGGTTTCAAACGCCTTTTACTTACTTCTTAAAGAGCAATTAGCAGCCCTCTAAAAACGCTTAGCTGCCTGCTGTAATCAAACCGACAATTGCCCCCGCGTCAGTGGTATCTCCGACGCCGTGAGCGTTTACGTCAATCCGCTCGGTCCCGCGAATCGCAACCTGGTCATTGCCGAACAAAACCTCGGTGGACCGGGCGATTTCGATTTGCCTGCGTTCGCCCAGGTAAGCGCCGAGCTTCAAATCGCCGAGTATCGCACAGATTTGCGAATTAGCGGCCTGGTAGGGCATACAGTGGATAAATTCCACAGGGTAGCCCAGCAGGAACCGTCCTTTCTGATTTGAAAGGATTTCAAAGAGATTAGCGACGCCGGCGGCCTCGGCAAGCGGGTAAACGACGCCGTAATAAAACTTCTTGTTCATATACCACTTTGCCCCGTCGTCCGCATCGCTCGGCAAGGTTCCGACTACATTGCGGAAATCAGCGAGCGTCAATTCGCTGTAAGCGTTGCCTGAGCCGACCACAAGACCTTTGATATTATTGATTGTGTCATCGACTTTTCGCAAAGCTCCGATGATTCCGAGCATACCAAAATACGTCTCGGTCCCGTCGCCCATAAAGCCGATTTCGTCCTCTTTTTTGGCCATTGAACGGGTGATACTTTGGCCGACGATTTCGCCCAGGCCGACAACCGCATCTTCCTCAAGCTCGCGGTTAATTACTGTCAGGCAGGCAAACTTTTTGGCGAGCAACGACACAAGGTCAACATCGAGGTCTGATTTTGAGATTTCGCCGCCTTCTTCAGGACAGTAAACCGTAAGGTCCGCCGTAACGCGGGGGACATTCAATTTTCCGCTGCCCATCAGAACAATCAGGGCATTCCGGCGATACTTGCCATATTGGCCGAGCATTTGAATCATCCAGCCCGCTGTTTCGGTCCCGACCATAGCGCCGCCTGATGCGTTATCGCCGGTCCCCATATCTTTTGCTTTCATTCCGGCAAGAGTCATAACCAGCAAGCCGAATTCCTTTGCCATTGTCTCGTTGCGCCAAAAGCCCTGATAATCGCCAACTCGCTCGCTTGCGTTCAGGACCGAGCGGCCATAACTCTTGAAGCCGTTCTTGAGGCCATCGAGAGTTTTTACCATCTCCGCAAACGCGAGATTCATTTCTTTTTCGATTGAGTCCATACGGCTGCCCGCTGCCTTAAAACCGTCCTGGACTTTTTCAACTGTTGCAAAATTAGGAGGCATAATTTTTACCTCATATCCTTTATGGTTTCACCACTCCACGAAAAACGCGGGGGACTCGTGGTAAATCCCCCGCCCGCATACGACACGGCAAAACACTCTATGGACCGCAAAAAAGATGCGCAGCAATATACCGCAGTGTGCGGCTCTCCAGCGGTAATACATTCCACGCATCTCACCATAGCAAAAATCCTTATTCGTTATAAAACGCCTGAGACGGTCCCGATTTTACAATCGAACCGTAATCCGGCTCAGGTTCCGCATCCGCTTCCCCGGACAAATCCAATACGGCCAATTCGTCCTCGGAGAATTCCGCCAGTTCGTCCTCGGAGAAATCTTTCCGGGACAAACCTATTAGCCCAAAGGCGTTCGCGTCATCTTCGTCGATTACATCGGCTTGCGATTTGCGTTGTGCAATTTTGTCGGCGATAAAATCGTGCTTACGTTGCTTTGATTTGCTCAAAGCGTTGCGGTTAGCGGGGACGGCCACACAGGATATTTCAAGCAGCTCGACCTTTGTGAAAACCACAACCGATTTATCGCCTATCTTGTCTGTTTTTGATTCTAAGGGGATAAAACCGACGCTAAACGCACACTGATACTTGTTTTTATAGAGATACCAAAATTCATTGCCAAGCTCGGTCTCGGCAAACTCGATAACGACGTTCAATCCATCTTCGGTAATCAAGGCGCTGACCGTCTTGCCAACAACCGAGCTATGGCCTGTATCAATCCGATGCTGATGCGATGAAATTACGACGGGATTTGCGAGATACGTAGCGAGCGTTTCCCGGAACGCTTCCGGCAAAATAACTTCGTCATATCGGTCCAAACTCGCGTCTGAAACGATGGCCTTTATTCGTCGGTTCGCCTCGTCGATTGATTTGACAAAAAGGGACTGAAACTCTCGGTAAGTTTCAGTCCCCTTTGTATTGAATCGAGCAGTGTAATCCCGCTCGCCGGTCTGAATCCGTTCTACCATTGCCTTAAAATCGACTTCCGTGCCGAACATCTTTTGTCCCTCAAATCTTAACCTTGATTTTCCGCCGATGAGTTTGTTACCAATCTCAAATGGCCGACCGGTAATCCGCAACCGACCGGCAACCCGCGTTCGGGCAATCCTTTTGCTTCATTTATAAACTGTGAACATAATTTGATTTGCTGCATAACTTGTCGCCCCTTCAATACAGAATGCAATAGGGCGATTATTGCATCTGCCTGGACATCACTCAATTCGTCCTCTGTGATTACTCTCTGATTGTTTGCTGTATGAGATTTCACACTACACCCCTGATTTCTGCGCTTATGCGCAAAGAATAACCCCCGAAGGCAGGAGAAATGTGCCGCTCTCATAGAGGCGGTGCGGTCCTCACGAACTCGCAATTCTCCTGCCATCGGGGGCGATTTTGTTGACGGAACAAAATGTTTTAACCTATGAGATTTCACAACTGCATTTTGACAACGTTTTCCCGCGTTGTCAAGCGGGTTTAACCGAATCATCCCGAAAATTTTTCTTATGGCATTTACCATATTATGACGAATCGCCTTTAATCTTTGAGCTGAGCGGCCTCAAATGCCCGTAAATCGCTCACGCCCTGTGCGATATAATCCAGGGCTTCCCTTGCACGATTACGGCCATTCAACAACCTCTCCTCGATATTTGCTTCAATTTGTTCTCTGGATATTTGCGTATCGCCGTGTATGTAATCAGGGTGGGCGAGCAGCTCTGTCATATCCTCGGTTATATTTCCTACGGTCGCGGCCATTTCGCCCAGGTGAATAAGAGCGTAATCCGCAATCCGTTTATTCCACATATTCACCGGTCCCTTTGCGTTCGTGTTCATTTCGTCATTCCTTTTCAGGCTAAAACCATTATCAATTTAGCGGCTCTATTTTCATATATGAACCTTTTTTGACAGTATCCACCCCGGAGGCCGAGGCGCCATACATAACTGTCATTGTTCCCATTTCTTCCACCGATATAACGCTTGTCACATCGAGCCAACCGATATTAGCATCGTTTATGTCAGGAATGTGGTTTACAAACCCTTGAAGACACTTCCCTTTCGCTGTTCCGCCAAGACTTATACACGGGTCATTCAGATAACTCGCCTGGACAATTGAAAGTCCTGCTTTTACCAGATAAGCTTTGCCCGACAAAACATTTACCGATAAGCCGTTAATATCCTGAAAATCGGTTCCTGTAAAATTGTTGTCTATAACAGTAACGGCTCCGTCGTGCGCATAAGATTGACTTGCTGCCTCGTGAGGACTGTAAGGGGCCGCATTCACGATAAAAACAGCGGCGAATAATACATATAAAATCATTCCTGCCAGTTTAATTTTAGGTGACATCTTGTCGCTCCTTTTTAATTAGATTTTGGGTGACATTGCTGGCAATTTCAATCATCTCGTCTGCTCTAATCCCTTTTCCCAAAAGAGAAACGAGCATCTCTCTATATTCGGGAATAATTCCGTTAAGAATGTAAAATCCTAAATCGTAAACCCTCTTGGGACCATATACATCCGTGAGCTTTTGGTGAATTGGAATGATTTCAGCAAAAACACTGATACATTTTCTGCTGTTTTTTTTGCCTTCCGTTTTGCGTTTTTCAATTGAATCTTCTCTTATGCGACTCGGCAATGCCTCTACTAACAATAGAGCAATCGAACACGCTCTTGAAAGCCCATATATCCGGCTGAATCGCTCAAAAATTGGCAATATGTTTTCGTCGGCATTGTAAGCCCAATCGAATCGTTTTACTTTAAAGTCACCTCGCTGATTCCTTGCCATTATCAATCCTTTTTTTTACTTGACGAATTGCTGCCCGAAACTGTATCCTTATCAAGTGCGTCGAGTATGATTTTTTCGGCTGCGTTGGCTTTTGTTCGATGGTCTTTTTTTGCCTGTTCGCCTACAAGGGCAACGACCTTCTGGTTTCTTATTAAAATAAATTGTTTTGGAGCGTTCATTGACATAAGTCCTCTTAACTTTAAGTTTACCGAGCGTTACTCCTAATATCGGCCAATTATAGGATGAAGAATCAGAATATTCAACAAAAAAATCCTCATAAAGCAAATAATTTTGCTGAGCGTTTCGTTTTGGCACGCAAACAAAGCGGGTTGACGGGACCTCAATTGGCTAAGAAAATCGGCTTAAGCGACGCCACTCAAATATATCGCTACGAAAGCGGCAAAGCATCCCCGCCCCTTGAAATGCTTGCAAAGTTCGGAGAAGCCCTAAATGTCGATTTGCATTGGTTAATCACCGGCTTGCCTTCGCCCGCCGAAAAAAAATTCAGGGAAGCGCAGCTTGACGTATTGAGCCGACTTGCGAGATTTATCGGAATGAATTTGGGGGATTTCATACACGAATTTAAGCAGGCGTCTGATGCGTTAGAGGGGTTATTGGAACAAAAACGACGAGGCGAAGATGTTGACGAGGACGATATTAAATTTTTTGAAGAAGAAAAAGCTCGGTCTATTAGATATATCGCTGAACTACAAAAGGACCAGCCCTGGGTAAAAGATGCGCTCGAAAAATTGACAATGGAACCCGAAATAAAACCAGCTAAAAAGTGAGTTATTATCGCCCCTTAAAAATTTGAAAAAAAATTGCGGTTTTTCCAGAATTTTTAGCATATTTTTGCTCACCCGCGTTTTTAGCGTAAAAAGGCGGGGACACAAAAGGCGACAAGATTTTCCAGAATACCCCCTGTTTTTTTTGAAAATCATCTAACAATGCGTTTTTAGAATAATAATGAGGGGACATAACGCCCGATACCTCGTTTTGGATTTGGTATTAGGTTTTGAAATTGCCTTACCTATTTTAACATTGCTCGATTTTTCACTTGCGATTTGAGGGCATTTAAAGGCGTTTTAAACAAAATAATGCGGTTTTAAGGAATTTTAAAGATTGCCTTTTTTATAACGATTTTTTTTGCCATCTATTGAAAATGAATTGTGGATAACCCTACCTTTTACCGGTTTTTTAGTTTATGAACATCGCGTGATTTTGCCCCGCCGTTTATCAAATAAACCCGCTTAACAGTGGCGAAAAACCGCTATTTCTTGCGCATTCCCGCGTGTTCCCACTCACGGCCTCCAGTTGCCATTTATATTGCAAGTTGACAGCAGAACATAGAACAGAGAAGGCAGAAGGCAGAAGGGAGAGAGATATGAAGATACAAATCAAAATAACGATGCCGGAATGGATTGAGAAGATTTTGGTGAGGCCGATTTTAGAGTATCGGCGAAGGCGGTATGGGTTCGCGTTTCGGCGGATACCGCTGACGATGGGGTTATACGCATTGGTTGACCCCGAAGATTACTATGCTTTGAGCAAATACGACTGGTTCGCGGTGCAGTCGGGGGCGACGTATTACGCGATGCGAAACGATTTTACGGGGCAAAAATACTCGCCTGTTTCAATGCACAGGCAGGTGCTGCCGACGGAGAAGGGACTTGTCGTTGACCATAGAAACGGCAACGGATTAGACGTTCGCAAGGCCAACCTGCGGGCCATAACGAAAGCGCAAAACCGATTCAACAGCCGAAAGCACGTGAAGGCAAGCTCGAAATTCAAAGGGGTGTGCTGGCATAAGCTAAGGAAAAAGTGGACGGTGACCATAAGTAAAAACGGGCACAGAAGGTGTCTGGGTTATTTCGATGACCAGATAGAGGCGGCGAGGGCATACGACGAGGCGGCGAAGAAATACCACGGCGAATGCGCGCGGCTCAATTTTCCGGAACATTGCGAAACGTATGAGGAACTGTGCGGGACGCTTCGCGAGAGAGTAGAAAAGGTGAGCCTCCGCAACATTTTTCTTTGAAAAATACGACGCGAAGGCAGGCAGGTGAGCAGTGGAGAAGACGGAAGACAGATGACGGATGACAGAGCAAAGAACATAGAACAGAGAATGAAGAAGGAAGAACTTGCCCCGCAAGAATTTTGCTCAATCATCGCTCGAAGGCGAGACTTCGTAAGATTACGCAAAATTCAAACGACCTCCGCAACATTTTTTATCGAAGCGATAAAAAATACAACGCGAAGGCGGGCTGCGGGGTCTGCGCTACGCTACGAGACGCTAAATAGCCGATAGAATTATTGATGATTGAAGAAAAGAAAGAAAAGACGCTATTGGTGTTTAATTGCCATGAGGCGTGGGTGTATCAGTTAGGATGCCTGGGCTGCAAGCTGGATATAGGAGTGGGGCTTGCGGGGAGATACCATTCAGGATGGGATGAGCAGATGCGGCCGATGCCTGCCAATTCGCGGGTGGTCCGGCTGGAGGAGGCGTTAAAAGCGAAAAACGAATACTATTGTATAATCACGCATAATATAACCGACTTGTTAGACGTCAAGACGAGAAACGAGCCGAAAATTATAATGCTGCATACGACGCTGGAAGGCAGGGTCGAGGAGGAAAAGGGGAAGCGAACGCCGGCGGAATTGAGGGATATGCTGCATCAATACCTTGACGCAATCGGGGGGCACGCGGTGGCGACGTCGATAACCAAAGGGAAATCGTGGGGGTGGACGGAAGATATTGTTAGTTTCGGGATGGACGCGGATGATTATTACCCGCATACGGGCGAGGAGGCGGAGGGACTGCGGATATGCAATTTTATCGAGAGCAGGCGGAAGATTTTGATGTGGGAGCTGCACGAGAAGGCGTTCGGGGGATTGGCGGTGAAATTAGTGGGACATAATCCGGGGATGGCGGGGGTGAAGGCGGCGGAGAACTGGGAGGATTTGAAGAGGCAGTTGCAGAGGCGCCGGTTTTATATTCATACGGCGGACCCGCGATACGAGGAGGGGTTTAATATGTCAACGATTGAGGCAATGACGGCGGGCCTTCCCGTTATCGGGAACAAGCACCCGACGTCGCCGATAAGGCACGGCGTGAGCGGGTTTTTGAGCGACGACCCCGATGAGCTGCGGAAATACGCGAGGATGCTTTTGGAGGACAGGGGACTGGCAAACTCGATGGGAGAAGAGGCGAGGAAGACGGCGATTGAGCAATTCTCGATATCGCGATTCAGGGAGGCGTTTTGGCGGTCAATAGAAACGGCGAGAAGAAAACATTTCACCGTCCCCCGCCGTTTTGAAAAACAAAACGAGGCGCGAACCACGAAGGACACGAAGGGACACGAAGTTTTTTAATAGCCACAACCCCCGACAGAAAAGCCAGAGGGGGCAGGGGCAGCGTTCAGCGGGCAGCGTTCCCTCACAACTTTTTCCTGCGTGAAAAACGACTTGTGGGCTTCGCAGCGGACAGGTTTTCAATTTAAAAATTAAAATGTAAAATGCAAAGTTGCGGAAAGGGAGAAGTTTTATTGCCACAAGAAGGCGCAAAAGGACACAAGTAATACCTAACACGATTAATTAATGCGCTTGGCCTATAAAAGCCGATATAGTTCATAGTAGTCAAACAACAATTTTAAGCATGGAGGCTATTATGAATCTCAAAAACCATCATACAATCGAGGAACTTCAAACTTTTTATCGCACGGAAAAAAACGCAAGAATTGCTCGACGGCTGCACGGGATATATCTGGCCGGTAAAGGATTGAGCTGTTTTCAAATCATAGCTGTTACGGGAGACGCCAGACGTACAATTCAGCAGTGGGTGTATAAATATAACAAGCAGGGGATAGCCGGTTTAAAAGACCGGCCTCGTCCCGGACAGCCCACTAAATTACCTCGCAAAGCTGAACGAAAGTTTTGCAGGCGGATAGAAGCAGGTACTACTGAAAAGGATAGTGTTTCGGTGCTGAATGGTCATGCAATCAGGCGGATTCTCGAAGATGAATTTGGCGTTCTATATTCAAGACAGGGGCTATATGACCTCCTGCATCGCCTGGGTTATTCATGCCTTTGTCCTCGTCCACAGCATGAAAAAGCTGATCCACAGCAGCAGGAAGAATTTAAAAAAACTTCATCAAAACACTGGATAAAGTCCAATCAGAGCATTCCGGCAGAAAGATAGAGGTATGGTTTCAGGATGAGTCACGGTTCGGTCAGCAGGGAACAATAACACTTGTATGGGCACTAAAAGGCTCACGCCCACGGGCGGTCAGACAGACAAAGTATGAATGGCTTTATGTGATTGGTGCGGTTTGTCCTGAAACCGGAGAATCTGTAGGTCTCCTGACGCCTGCAATTAACAGCGATTGGAGCAATGTATTCTTTGAACAATTCACCGCGGAAGTTTGTGAGGATATCCATGTTTTGATGCTCTGGGACAAGGCCGGCTTTCATATGGCCAACAAGGTGAAGATTCCTGCCAATATTACTATTGTGCCTTTGCCGCCATATTCACCGGAACTGAATCCGGTTGAAAATCTTTGGCATTACCTGCGAAGTCATTATTGGGCCAACAGAACTTATGCCGATTATGATGATATTCGCCATGCGGCGGCGGATGCGTGGCGAAAAGCTGCACTTGACAGGGAAATTGTTAAATCTGTCTGTTGTGCTAAATATACCCAGCGCATTTAATAATCGGAATAGGTATTATCTGGCTGTTCGCCCGGATGACCTTGCTTCGGCCGGCAGGATTATGAAGAGTATTGCGGCGGTCTGAGCGGCTGACTGACACCAAAACTGACACCGAGGCCTATTTTAGGCACATAGATATTGACAGGTTGAGGCGGAAACGGTTATCCTTAAAGCAGTTACGGGCTCGTAGCTCAGCGGTAGAGCAGTGGACTCATAATCCATTGGTCGAAGGTCCGATCCCTTCCGGGCCCACACATCTTGTCGTTTAGCCGTTGCCGGCACGGCGACGGAAAAAATAGAAAATATAAAATTGAAAATAGAAAATAAGTAAACGGGGAAGTTAACAATTCATCGGCGATTCTGCTTTTAGCCGTCGAGTCATCAGGTCGGCGATTGCGGCCTGCACCGATTTATTCTTAAACAGCACGTCGTAAACCGCTTCGGTAATAGGCATCTCAACCTTATATTTCGCCAGCAGTCCCTCGACAACCGATTTGCAGGTGGCGATACCCTCGATGACCGATTCGGTAGCGTCCTCGGCTCGCTGCGGGCTAAGGCCTGCGCCGACGCGCTGCCCGAACGAGCGGTTTCTGCCTTTGGGCGATATACAGGTCGTAACCAAATCGCCTAATCCGGTAAGCCCCGCGAAGGTTTGCGCGCTTGCCCCCATCGCAATACCCAGCCGGCTGATTTCCGCAAGACCCCGGCACAACAACGCCGCCTTGGCGTTATCGCCCGCGCCGATTCCGTCGATTATGCCCGCCGCGATAGCGATGATATTTTTCATCGCGCCCGCTAACTCAACGCCGACAATATCGGTATTGGTGTAGATTCGAAACCACGGCGTGCTGAACGTCTGCTGAATTTTGCAGGCCAGTTCCTCGTCGCTCGACGCGACGCAGGCGGTGGCAGGCAGTTTCCTCGCAAGCTCGTCGGCTATCGTCGGCCCCGACAGGGCGGCAAGGTCTCGTTTGCCTGAATCGAGAATGTCCGTCAGTATTTCTGTCGGCCTCATCAACGTCTTGTTTTCGATTCCCTTGGCGACTGAGCAAACGGGTGTGCCTTTGGGCGTTCGTTTTTTCAGGCGGGTCCAGACACTTCGCATAAACTGGCAGGGCACAGCCGAGACAATCAGGTCGGCGCCGGCCATAATCTTTTTATCGTCCGGCTCAAAAATAACCGCCTCCGGTATCGTATAGCCGGGCAGAAATTTGCTGTTCTGGCGGGTCGATTCGGTCTGACGCAGCTGTTCGCTGTCGTAGCCCCATATACGCACCGGCACATTCTTCTCCGCAAGAAGCATTGCCAGCACCGTCCCCATCGCCCCGTCGCCTATTATCGATATATTTTTGAACATCGGCTCATATTAGAATAATTGTCCGGCCGGATTGCAACAATAAGTATGCTGCAATCACTGATTGTCTGATACAAAAACCCAGGTTTAGTCGCCGTCGAGGATTTCTAACGATTCCGGCCTGAGGCGTTTCAAATCGACAAGCTGGTTTTGGCCCAGGTGTGCCTCGATGAGAACCTTGCCGTCAGGATATTGCTCATCGACTATCAGGCCGTAGGCGCGCAGGAAACTCTGGATTTTCCCGTTGGCGGGGCTTATGACGACTTTGATATGAAGCACGGAACCCTTGTATTTCTGCACCACGACGTCGTGCAGCCGGTCCAGGCCGTAGCCGGTCTTCGCAGAGATGCAAATCGCGCTGGGGTAAATGGTCTGGATGAATTCGAGGGAGCTGACTGCGTTAAGAATATCAATTTTATTGAGCACTAACAGTATTTGCTTTTCCTTGCAGCCGATTTCCGCCAGCACCTTGTTGACCGAATCGATTTGCTTGAGCGCGTCAGGGCTCGAAACATCGACAACGTGCAAAAGCAGGTCGGCGTTGATGGCCTCCTCTAACGTCGCTTTGAACGACTCGACTAACTGGTGCGGCAAATTTCTTATGAAACCGACGGTATCGCTGATGAGTACC
Organism: Sedimentisphaerales bacterium; assembly: GCA_049509315.1. GTDB lineage: Bacteria > Planctomycetota > Phycisphaerae > Sedimentisphaerales > Anaerobacaceae > Fen-1362. The sequence goes on from JBELAA010000062.1 coordinate 16,760, forward strand.
GCCGCCCCGCCGTCTAACTGCCATTTTCTTGTGCGGGTATCTAAGGTTGCGAAAAGCCGGTCTTCGACGAATGCGCCGGCGTCGGTAAGCGTGTTCAACAGTGTGCTTTTACCGACGTTTGTGTAACCGACGATGCAAATCTGGAACAGTTTTTTCCTGCCGTCGATTTCGCGGACTTTGCGTTTGTCGAGTTCTTCGAGGTCGCGTTTAAGCTCGACGATACGTTTGCTGACCAATCGGCGGTCGATTTCTAACTGCTGTTCGCCGGGGCCTCGTGTCCCGATACCGCCTACGGCGCCTGCCGCCGTCGCACCGCCCGCACCCGCTAATGTATCTAAGTGCGACCACATTCGGGCAAGACGGGGGTAGGTGTATTCTAACTGGGCAAGCTCGACCTGGAGCTTGGCCTGGGTGGTCTTTGCGCCGGTTGCGAATATGTCTAAAATCAATTCACTGCGGTCGATGACTTTGGCCTTGACAACCTCCTCGAGGTCCCTGATTTGCCGGGGCAGCAAATCGTTATCGAATATGACTAAGTCCGCCTTAAAGCGTTTGACGCGTTCGGCAAGCTCCTCGGCTTTGCCTTTGCCGATGTATAACGATGGATTGATTTTGTGTAGTTTTTGCTGAAAACGGTCAACGACTATTGCGCCAGCCGTTTCAGCCAGTGCCGTAAGCTCTTTAAGGTCGTCGGTATCCCTCTGGCCGGGTAACGGCGCACCGACCAGTATGGCACGCTCTTTTTTGACGCCTATCGTTTCATCCATTCTACTCAATTTTATGATACCTCCAAAATTCAACAGCACAACTTACCATATTTG
>JBELAA010000063.1:0-12717 GCA_049509315.1 Sedimentisphaerales bacterium
AGCACTAAGATTTTCGCAATTTCAGAGGGAAGACCAAGCTCGGTCGCGTTTTTAATCATTTCCTCCATCAGCAGGAAAAAATACGCAGGGCCCGACCCGCTGATTGCCGTTACGGCGTCTAACAAATCCTCGCTATCGACAATCACGGTCCTGCCGACCGCCGAGAATATGCTCATTGCCTTATCCATCATAGACCTTGCCCTGCTGTTGGCGAACAGCGCGCTTGCGCCTTCGCCGATTAGGGCCGGCGTATTGGGCATAACGCGAATTATGGGCATATCGTGCAGGGCGGCGGTGATTTCGGCGATTTTGACGCCCGCCGCGATTGAAATCACAAGAGTGCTCGCCCGCACGGACGGTTCTATTGCCAGAAGGACGTTTGCCATATTCTGCGGCTTGACGCTCAAAACCAGAATATCAACCTGGCCTGCCAGCTCGCCGGCCTTGATTACCGGCAGCACCCGGTATTGCCTTGTCATAAACTCCAGCCGGTCTGAACGGATGTCGTTTATCAGAATGTTCTTCGGCTTATAAGTGCCCGCTTTTATGATGCCCTTTATCAGGGCTTCCGCCATATTTCCCGCACCGATAAATCCTAACGTATCCATAATTTACCCTTGCTGCGACCAGCTTCTGAATTATAATCTCTTATATTAGGTCATTAAATATAAATCCTTTCAGGGGAAAAAACAATGCAAAAGCAGGTGAAATTCGAGCAGGCGGTCAAAACCAAATACCCCGAACAGGTCATTATCGCCATAGCCAGAGACAAAAAAGGCAGGGCAAACCCGGTAACGCTTGGCTGGACGATGTTCGCCTCATATCAGCCGCCGATGCTCGTTATCGGCGTATATAAGGGTCATTACACCGTCAAATGTATCCGCCATTCCAAATGCTGGACGCTTGTTTACCCCTCATCAGATATGGCCAAAGCCGCCTTATTTTTCGGCTCTCATTCCGGCCGGAATACCGACAAATTAAAGGAATTCCCCTGCAAGACGGCCCCTGCCAAAAAAATTGATTCGGTTTTATTAACCGACGCCGTCGCTAATTTCGAATGCAAATTAGTCAAACAGATTCAAACTGGTGACCATATTATTTTCATTGGAGAGATTGTCTGTGCACATATCAATAAAAAATCAAAAAAGCGCCTTTATTCCTTAGGCACCGGACACAAATTAGGTCCTGTGAGATAAGTGAAAGTGCTCATGCTCGAAAAGGGGCTGGTGCAGATATATACGGGGGATGGCAAAGGCAAGACGACTGCGGCCTTAGGTCTGGCCCTGCGCGCGGCTGGCCAGGGTAATAAAGTTATTATTTACCAATTCCTCAAACCATCATCTTTAGACATCGGCGAGCGAAAGGCGCTGGTCTCATTTCCCTCCATAAAAATTGAGACGCTAAATATCGAGTGGGATATGGCCAAGTCCCTTCACGACCTAAAGGCAATCAGCGAAGCTAAATCGGCGATTCACGACACCCTGGAAATGCTCACGGCTTTGGCTGCTCAAAGACAATATGACGTGCTGCTCCTCGATGAAATCGTTTATTGCTTTTCAAAGGGCCTGGCTAATCTGGAGGATATAAAAAAACTGATTGAAAAACGCGATAAACACATTGAAATTGTCCTGACAGGCAGAGGAGCGACTCAGGAATTGATTGAAATTGCTGACCTGGTAAGTGAGATTCGGTCGGTAAAACACCCTTTTGACAAGGGTATCGCCGCCCGCAGGGGCATAGAATTTTAGTTGACTTATAGGTATTGTCGGGAGACAATATGGCTTCGATGTGAGAGCAAATACTATAGACAAATAAAATTTTGGAGGATTTTATTATGTTGAAGAAAACACATCAACAGGTGGCGATAACAGCGCAGATTCTGATTTTGGGGCTGCTTTCAGGCCTAACAGTTGTTGTTAATGCGGAAGAATTATCACAATCCGGTTGTGTTCTGTGCGGCCATATTACCGACTCAGCAGCGGGGCAAGCAGTAACTGACGCAACATTGACTGCCTCTGCTGATGGTCAACCGGTTGCGAATGTCGAGGCGGATGCAAACGGTTTTTATTGCTTTAAGAAAATCGCAAAAGACGGCGACTGCAAAATTACAATCGATTCAAACGAATACGTCGGTATATATGACTATGACAAAATGCCCGACGTAAACCTGAAAAAGGATAGCAAGCTTATCAGGGATTTCAAGCTGAGCCGGGCCTGTATGCTCAAAGTGCAGGTTGTCGATGAGGCCAACCAGCCGATTGAAAAGGCCGAATTAACAGTAAATTATCCGTCGGACGAAAAAATAAAAAATATCGGCGGCGATTCGCTGCACAGATACACTGATAAAGAAGGGTATTGCCTTGTAGGCGGTATTCCGCCCGGCAATAAAAGCTGCCTGATTACAGCCGTTCACGGCAAAAAAACCGTTACCAAAAGCTCGAGCAGCGGAAATTACCGTCAAATGCAATGGGATTATGCCCCCGGCAAAATGGTTATAGTGTTAAACGACCCCGAAGTTATGGAATCAGGAAAGATAGTCCTTCAAAAAGGAGTCGATGTTAACGGCGTCGCTCGATATAAGGATGGCGCTCCGGCATCCGGTCTTGAAATTTTCGCCGAGCCGGAATGGTGGAATAGTCAGCTTATGCCCCCTCAATACCTGATTGATGCCAATGGTAATTTTACCCTGCGGCACATCGTTGCGGGCATATACCGAATTAAAGAACATACGCCTGATAACCTGACGAATTTTAAAATATTACAAACGGTATCGCTCCCGCCTAATAATGAAGTTCTGAAACTGGCAATTCCGCAGAAATCGCCCCAGGCGTTAGCAGCTATTAAGGGGAGGTTCAGCATTATCGGGGATAAAATTCCGGATAAGATTAACATAAATGCTTATTCAAGAAAAAACGACAGTGGTTTTATAGAGTGGGGCAGACAATACGGACAAGACGCCTGCGATATGAATTTTGTTATAGACCAGCTTGAGCCGGGTAAATATTCGCTTCAATTTTGGTCACCGGAAATGGAATATAAATTTGTCGATAACGTTAACGCGCCGTCTGAAGGACTTTTAGTTGAACTTACACCTTTAACCTTTAATTTTAGTAAAGTATCCCTTAAGGGTATGGTTCTGGATTCACAGACAAACCGTCCTGTTCAGAATTTTAAGGCACGAGCCAGAAGCTACGAGACGAACTCGGAACGACTCGGCAAATGGCTTGCGTTTAACGACGCTAACGGTGAATTTAATATCGAGGTCGTTAAAATGGCTTTACATCGGGTTCAGATAGTTGCTGATAGGTATGCCTGGACGTGGAGCGAAGAGATTAATACCGTTAGTAACAATTTTGTCGTGATTAGGCTTTCAGAAGGGGGCGCAATAAAAGGGAAAGTTGTAAATGAAGCAGGTAAACCCGTTAAAGGGGCAAAAATTCTGCGGTTGTCAACGATAGGTGGAGTGTGGAACTTAAATGATGAAAATGACCCGTTTATTTCGAGATATGACGCAATTGAAACAGGGGATGATGGTGTCTTTGAATTAAAATACCTTGCGCCGGGCAGGGAAAGTATTAAAATTATTCACCCGGATTATGCTTATGCCAAAGTGAATGACATAGAGGTCAATGAAGGGCAGATAACAGAAGTAAGCGTTGTAATGCCCGCAGGCGGTATAGTCGAGGGTTATGTTTATGACAACCAGGGGCACATACAGCCCGGCTTTACGCTCGATTTTCAGGATATTCATAGTATGCCGGAAGATAAAGAAGGGCGTTTTAGAACGGTAACGACCGATGCGAACGGCCATTATCGGGCCGTTGGTCTTCCTGAACAAGAATTGACTGTTACAAGGCCTAAACTATTAAATAGTATTGGAGTGGTTTGCCGGACGTTGATACCGGAAACCGGCAAAGTGTCGCATATAGATATGGGGGGTAAACCGATAGTATCGGGACGCATAACTATAAATGGCGCTCCGTTATCCGGCCGCAGAATTGTATTGTCATCGAATGAACCACCGAACTCGCGTACTTTCTGCTGTTATGCGATGACGGACTCCGATGGAAAGTTCGCATTCGGCGGAGTGCCCAACGGGAAATGGAAAATTTATTGTGAGAGTCCGGAAAACCAGGATGAGTGGATTAAGCTTACAAATGCCGAGGTAACGGGGAAAGATGTTGATTCAGGTGATGTTTCTGCGAGATTATCAACCATACGCGCCTCGCTCGAATATAAGCCGGGGGAGGCGAAGTGGGAAATTTTATCCGGCTACATTCGAGAAGAAAATAAACCGCGGTCTGCGCATAATGCAAAAACAATTCAAATGACGGGTGAGAATGACCAATATATTGCCAAAAATATTCCGCCGGGAGAATATTATCTTATGTTTATGCGCCAGGGTTTCTTAATACTTCGTCTGCCGATAGAAGTTAAGGGAAACGATATTGATGTAACAGTTCGTGTGCCCCATAGCGCATCTGGTATAAGCGGTCAAGTTACAAACCGGCATGCAGTAACGAGGACCTTATGGTCAAAAGATAAGCTGATAACTGCTCATTTAATGCCGGACCCAAATCTTAACTACAAACTCGATAATCTGCCAGCGGGTCATTATTATCTCGGCGGCAGTTCGCTTACGGAATCCGAAGCATTGCTCGAATTTGACCTGGCCGACGGCGAGCAAAAGGTCCTCGATATAAATGTTCCTGATGACACATTAAAAAATCAGAACGATTCTCAGTGGATAACAGTGCTTGATGAAAACGGGGCTCTTATGCCGGGGGCAGAGGTTCATTTGTTAGACGGAACAGGCGAGATTGAGCCGTGGATTAATTCGGGTGAGTACATTTCTTTTAAGGCGGGGGAAGGAACCTATACGCTGCAGGTGAGTTTCCCGGGCTATAAAACTGAAACAAAACAGGTTACAATAGAAAAATTCGACCCAAACAATATGCAAGCCCGGCGTAAGCCATTCATTGTTCGCTTAGAGAAGAAATAAAGCCGCTGAGTGAAAGGGTTTATTGACAATCACCGGCTCGCCGGGGTATCCTTTAGGCGATATGGCATCAAAAGTTGCGGTGATAATTTGTGCGGCGGGGCCGGGGACGAGGTTCGGCGGAAAAAGGCGAAAGCAGTTCGTTGACGTGGGCGGAAGGGCCGTGTTTCTGCGAAGCGTTGAGCTTTTCTCGAATCGCGACGACGTCCAGCAAATCCTGCTGGGTATTCCGCAACAAGACGAGGAAATCGTCCGAATCCGCTATGGGGCAAACCTGTCCTTATTCAAAACAAAAGCATTTATCGGCGGAACAACACGGTTTGAAACCGTCGGAATCGGCCTCAAAATGCTCAAGGACGATATAAACCTTGTGGCAATCCACGATGCCGCAAGGTGCTGTGTTACCGCCAAATGGGTTGACGGTTGTATAAAGTCAGCCGAAAAAAACGGCGCCGCGATTCTGGCCTGCCCCGTAACTGCGACTCTCAAGGATGTGAAAGACGGCATTATTGTAAAAACCGTTGACCGAAACGGGCTTTATGAAGCCCAGACGCCGCAGGTTTTTGAGGTAAATCTTTTGAAAAAATCCCGCGAATCAATTGACAAGAAAATCGCGGACAAAATCACCGACGATTCGCAGCTTGTTGAGGCGATGGGCCATAAGGTTTCGATTGTCGAGACCGATTCGTCGAATATCAAAATCACCTGGCCTGCCGACGTGGCGATTGCCGAGGCCATTCTGAAGGCCCGACCCGAACCGAAAAAAGAAGGTTACATCGGCCCGTTCTACGAAGCTCAATGGTAAATGAGGGGTTGTTCCACAAAAGCAAACTGCTTCGATACGAAACTGCCGCAAACATAAAAAAACAAACGGCTGCCAGCGCAACCTAACAGGCATTCATTTTGGTAATTAACGAAAGTGAAGACGGAAAAGGGGCAAAATAAAATGGAAGGTTCCAGGCAGCTACAAAGGAACCTTCCATCTCCAGCATAACAAGTTGACAACCTAAGTTGTTGAGTGACGCGTTATGCTATTTTCTCTTCTTGGCTTTCTTCTTTGCAGCTTTTTTCTTCTTTGCCATTGGTTGGTACCTCCATCAGGCATACACAAAAAAATGGTTTAACAATAATAACTATGAACTTACAAGAGGCATCAGCCAGGTTTTCAAAGAAGCAGAAAGTATTATTATAATTTATTATCGACCAAACAATAAAAATCCTTCAAAGAAAATTTTAATCGAACGGTTTTACAGAGTCAACTGAATCGTTTATGATAGGTACGATGACGGAAAAAAAGATAGTTTGTTTCGGCGGGACGTTCGACCCCGTTCATCTTGGCCACACAGCCGTTGCGGCCGAGGCAGGTGAGCATATTGGCGCAGACAGGGTCATATTTGTCCCAGCGAGGCGCTCCCCCTTGAAGGCGCTCGGTCCCGAAGCGAGCGACAATGACCGTCTCGAGATGCTTCGTCTGGCGTTATCGGGTAACAGCCGCTTCGCTCTGACCGATTATGAATTGAAACAGCCCGGCCCTAACTACACAATCGAAACCGTCAGGCATTTTAAAAAACAGTTTGAGGACGCTGAAATTTACTGGCTGCTCGGCGCCGATACCGTCGATGATTTACAGCACTGGCATTGTATTACGGAATTGCTCGACGAGTGTAACATGTCGGTGATGTTCAGGGGGGGCGTCAAGCCGCCTGATTTTTCGAGGTTTGAGTCAATATGGGGCAGGCAACGAGTTGAAAAATTAGAGCGAAACATAGTCGAAACGCCCCTGATTGATATCAGCTCTACCGAGATTCGCAGTCGGTTATCGACAGGCCGCGACGTCAGTGGAATGGTCAATCAGATGGTTTTGCAATATATCAGGGAACATGGTTTATACGGGTCCGGGACTGCGGAATAAGTTCAGATTATAAACCGGCCGTTTTTATAGACGAGCGTTTCATCGGCGTAAATCTCGCCGCCGTCGTGCATATCCGCCAGCATATCCCAGTGTATGGCCGACTCGTTTTTCCCGCCGGCTTCGGGAATCGCGGCGCCCAGCGCCATATGAATCGTCCCGGCTAGTTTTTCGTCGAACAGCATATTCTTGGTGAATTTTTTGATTCCGGTGTTGGTCCCGACCGCTGCCTCGCCGAATCGCCGGGCGCCGGGTATTTCCATTAGTTTGTCCAAAAGCGATTTGCCTTTTTTAGCATCCCATTTGATAACTAGACCTTCTTTGACCTCAAGAGAAATATCCTCGATTTCCTGGCCTAAGAAAAACCCGGGATAGCTGAACCTCACTTTTCCGTTGACTGAGTCATCGACGGGCGCGGTGAACACCTCGCCGCAGGGCATATTTTTTGTGCCGTTGCCGTTAATCCATTTTCTTCCATTAGTTGAAAACGAGATGTCTATATCGTTCCCTTTGAAATTAATGTTTTTTCTTCTGTTGAGGAAATTTACGATTCTTTGCTGTTTTTTTTCGAACCGCTGCCATTCGGCGATGGGGTCATTCTTATTGAGGAAACAGGCCGAGTAAACAAATTCCTCGTATTCGCTTTTGCTCATCCCGCATTCCTGGGCGGCAGCGTCGGTCGGGAATACGCAAAGGCTCCAGTTAAGTTTTCCTGCGGCGGCCCGCTTCATCTCTGTTTTAATCAGACCGGCTTGGCCTAAACTTACAATTTGTTTTTTTGCAGGATCAACGTTCTCAAGTTCTTTCAAATTAAAAGGTGCCAGGATAGTGAGAAGAGTATCGTAATTTTTAAAAGCATATTTAATAATCGGACTGACATATTTTAGCTGCTCATTCTTGGCGTAATCGTAGAATATTTTATTTGAACCATTGATGTTTACTCGCAATTCAGGGAAAGCTCCGACTACAAGGGCTTCACGGCAAATTTCTTTAAGAAGGTCCTCAGCCAGATACGTTGACATAATCAAAAACTTGTCGCCCTTTTTTAGTCGCAGCGAGTGGTGCACCAGCAATCCGGCGTATTTTTCATATATGCTTTTCATAACAAATGGCTCCAAATGTAACCAGCTGAAATTATGTGACTTTAGTTTTGTTAGACAGTTCTGTCAGCCAGGTGTTCCACTGCTGCATCCCATCGCCGGTTTTTGCGGATACGAGGAAAATTTTAACGTTCTTGTTGAGTTTTAGTATGTCGGCCTTTGCTTTTTCGATGTCAAAATCGGCAAGGGTCAGTAAATCAATTTTGTTAATCAGGACGGCCGCTGCCCGACTGAAAATCGCGGGGTATTTGGCGGGTTTGTCGTCGCCTTCAGGGACCGAAAGCACCGCGATTTTGGCGGTCTCGCCGAGGTCCATCGCCGAGGGGCATACGAGGTTACCGACGTTTTCTATGAAAACCAGGTCAAGCGTTTCACATGGCAGCTTATCGAAAGCGTAGTTGACTTGTGCCGCCGACAAATGGCAGGCGCCTTCGGTATTGATTTGATAGGCGGGCGCACCGGTTGCTCTTATTCGCTGAGCGTCGATATCGGTTTGAATGTCGCCCTCGATAACGCCTATTTTGATTTTACCTTTCAACGCCTCGATTGTTTTAGCCAGTATGGTTGTCTTGCCTGAGCCAGGCGACGAAATCACGTTAAGGCAGGGTATTTTGAGCCGGGCCAAAAATTCCCTGTTTTTGTTCGCGAATTCCTCGTTTGCGACTAATATTTTTTTCTCAACTACCACTTTTCTCATATTCTTATCCCTCGAATTCAATCTCCTCTAACAAAAGCGGGGCGTCGGGCAACAACTCAAAATCGTCGCTTTGGCATTTTGGGCAGGTTGGCTTATGCAAATCGAACGCGAATGTCTCGCCGCATTTTTTGCATTTTGCTTGTATCGGTTTCTGCTCTATAACCAGCGTCAATCCCTCACAGGCAGTCTCCTTGCTTATTGCCTCGAACGCGAAACTCAGCGCCTCGTTGTTTACACCGCTGAATGCTCCACAGCTTACTTTGGCTGAAAGGGGTTTTGCTTTTTGTTTTTCGGTTTCCGCCGATATCGCTTCGAACAGGGATTGGGCGACCATAACCTCGTGCATTTAGCAAATCCTCGGCAGTTCTCTTCCGTAGGGCATCTGGACAATTCTTTTACCGCCTATTTTAGTGGTCATTTCGACTAAGGGAACGTCGTTGGTTTTAACAACCTCGCCGATTATGGCTGCGTTCTTACCCAGCGGGTGATTATGGCAGATTTTTATACACTCCTCGGCTGCCTCGGGCGCGACAACGGCGACAAATTTACCTTCGTTTGCGATATTGAGAACGTCAAACCCCAGCATATCCGCTGCCGCCTGCACAGTCGGGTTTATAGGTATGTCGGCTTCGCTTGTGATAATGCTCAGCGAGGTTTGTTTTGTAATTTCATTCAGGGTAGCCGCAAGACCGCCTCTTGTCGGGTCCCGCATAAATTTTACACCCGTAGTTTGGGTCAGTAACGTGCGGGTCAAGTTGGCTAATACGGCGCAATCGCTTTTAAGCTGTGTCTTAAAGCCGATGTCCTCACGATGCGACATAATTGTCATCCCGTGGTCGCCTATTGTGCCGCTTAAAATCACCTTGTCGCCGACGTCGATTTTATCGAAACCAAGCTCGATGCCTTCCAGCCGGACTCCGATGCCGGCGGTATTTATAAAAATCTCGTCGGCGGCGCCGGCTTCGACGGTTTTGGTATCGCCAGTAACGATTGCGACATTGTTTTCCGCGGCGTTGACGGCGATACTGTCTAAAATTTTATCCAGCGAATCGAAAGGGAAACCTTCCTCGATTATCAGCGCTAACGATATAGCGACGGGCCTTGCTCCCGATACCGCAAGGTCGTTTAACGTCCCGCAGACGGCTAATTTGCCTATATCGCCGCCCGTAAAAAACAGGGGCTTGACGACGTAACTATCAGTTGTGAAGCATATTTTTTGTGAATCGAGGTTCAGTTTCGCCGCGTCGGCCAATTCGGCTAATGTATTATTGCGAAACCTCGGTATGATGTGCTCGCGGATGAGCTGGTCGCTTAATTGACCGCCTCCGCCGTGCGCCAGCAGGACTTGTCCGCCTGTGGCGGATTTATTTTCCGTTTTTTTGACCATTGGCCCCGTTTTTCCTCCTGCCGTATTTGAACCAGGCGGCACAGGCGCCTTCGGAGCTGACCATACAGGGGCCTATGGGGGTTTGGGGGGTGCAGGTTTCGCCGAAAAGCGGACATTCGGGCGGGTCCATCAATCCGCACAGGACCTCGCCGCAATGACAGCCGGTCAGGTCTTCGGCGGGCTTTTCGGTCAGGCCGAAACGCTTCATCGCGTCGAATTTGCTGTATCGGTCTTTAAGTTTCAGCGTGCTGTTTTTTATGCTCCCCAGTCCTCTCCACAAGCCGTCCGCCGGCTCGAAGCACTCGGCGATTATCGCTTCTGATTTACATTCGATTAAAAGCCGGCAAATCTCGGCAATCCCCTCGATAATCTGCATCGGCTCAAAACCCGCCACCACGCAGGGTTTCTGGAATTGCTCGGCTATTTCCTTAAACGCCCCGTAGCCGATTATCACGCTGACGTGACCCGGGCAAAGGAACGCGTCAATCTTGTTGGTTTGCATACTGAGAAGCGCCTTCATCGCCGGTATAACCAGCTTGTGATTGCTCAATATGCAGAAGTTGTCGATATTGTCTTTCGCCGCCTGCTTTACCGCGACAGCCGTCGCAGGCGCCGTCGTCTCGAAACCGACCGCGACAAAAACAACGATTTTGCCGGGATTATCGCGGGCTAATTGTAATGCGTCTTCGCTGCTGAGGACGATTTTGACGTTGCCTGTATTTTGTCTGGTTTCAAGCGACCCGCCTGCGCAGCATCCCTTTTGGGATTTGCCGGGAACGCGAATCATATCGCCGTATGTGGCGATGATACATTCGGGCTTGTCTGCCAGCTCAAGCACAGTGTCAATATAGCCCTGGTCGGTTACACAAACCGGGCAGCCCGGCCCCGACAATAGTTTTATTTGTCTTGGCAGCGTGCTTCTTATGCCGTTTCGAAAAAGCGCTACGGTGTGAGTGCCGCAGACCTCCATAATGTTGATTTGTCTGCCGAACGCCTCGCAGGTTGCGTCCATCAGAAGCTGTGCTTTGTGAATTCTCTCCAGCATAGTTTGCGATTTATCCTGAAACCTTGTTTGGCGTGTCTTTGAACTCGTCGATTTCCGCGATTAACTGCCAGGTCTTTTTGGCCTCTTCCTCGTCAATCATCGAAATAGCGAAGCCCGCGTGGACCAGCACTAAGTCGCCGAGTTTGACCTCTGGCAATAACGTTGTTCTGGCTTTGAACTGATTGCCCATTGCGTCAACAATCGCCTTGTCGTCTTCCAGTTTGACTATTCTTGCCGGTATTGCCAGACACATAGTTAGCTACTCTTGCTCCGTTATTCGCTGAAAACTTCTATGGTTGCCATACAATAAATATATTGAGCCGGCCATTCTATTGTTCATTGGTCTTTTGGTCAATCCCGATTAATCGGAACACACCTCAATCAAGGCGCCTTTGCCGGCATTTTTTGATATGTTCTTTAACTGCCGCTGCCCTATAATCTTCGTCATTATGAAAGTCCTGATTTATGGAGCCGGTGCGGTTGGTTTGGGGCTGGCAAGTTGCCTTTTGAAGTCGCAGGCTGAGGTTTGTCTGCTCGCAAGGGCTGATACGGTGACGGCGCTTCGGCAGGGGGGCTTATTCAGGATGGGTATATTTGGCCGGTTTCACGCAAAGCCGACTGAGTTTACTGCTTATGAATCTTTAGATGAAATTCCCGGTTCATCAGGGTTCGATTTTATTCTCGTTTGCACAAAATCGTTCGATTCGGCCATCGCGGCAGAGGACCTTTCGCGGCATTCGGGTATTTTTAGCCCCCATACCAAAATCATTCTCTGTCAAAACGGCTGGGGCAACGCCGAAAAATTCTTAGCCCATTTTCCCAAAGAATGCATCTACAGCGCAAGGGTAATCACCGGCTTTACCCGGCATAAGCCCAATGAGGTTGAAATCACGGTTCACGCTGACGCAATTCATATCGGGTCACTTTTCGGCTGTGGCCTTGCTGCGGTCGAGCCGATTGCCAAAGCGATAGCAGCAGGGGGTATCGCGTGCGTAACGGTTCCAGATATCGAAAAAGATCTGTGGGCCAAGATGCTTTATAACTGTGCCCTGAATCCGCTGGGAGCTATTCTCGACGTGCCATACGGGGCGCTGGCCCAGAGCCGGTGGAGCAGGGATTTGATGAATCGTATTGTCTATGAGGTGTTTGGGGTTATGGTCGCAGCCGGATTTCGGGCGCACTGGCAGTCGGCGGACGATTTTTTGAAGGTTTTTTACGATAAACTCGTCCCCGATACCGCAAGCCACAAGTCCTCGACCCTGCAGGATATAGCCGCCGGCAGAAAAACCGAAATCGACGCCCTGACAGGCCAGGTTTTGCTCCTCGCGGACAAATACAAAATCGACGTCCCCTCTAATCACGCCATTTTTTCGATAATAAAATTCCTTGAAAATCGCCCCTGAATAATTTGAGCTTGTCTTGTCGCCTTTTTGAAGGTATATAGTTGTTCAGTCCTCGCCTGGACAGGGGCGGGGAAATGCGAGAAGCTGTATTTAGAAGGGATATGTAATTCGATGGAACTGACCTGGGCAAACAGAATCACGATTTTGCGGATACTGCTTATTGCGCCGTTTATAAGC
>JBELAA010000064.1:0-10392 GCA_049509315.1 Sedimentisphaerales bacterium
AGGCGCTTTTCCATAGTTACGCCGTCGGAAATTCTTTTTAGCTTTGCCTGGACGAACGCCCGCAGATTGCCGGGCGTAACGTGAGCGAACTTGGTGCAGATATAAAGGTTGCCATCCATCGTTATGGCCATACCCGGTCTCATTTCACTTGCCTTCACAACAATCTCCTATAAACACGGACTCACCCGCCTCGCCGCAAAGCGGCGGGCGAGGTCTCGCCATCGGCAGAGCCGATGGCGGACGCTGACGTTAACACTGACTAACCCGCCTGAAGGCGAGGTCTCGCCAAAGGCGGACACTGACTTGAAAAATGACAAGTCATCATAACAAACAAGGGTTTTAATAATAGCGGTAAAAATAATTATAGTCAATCGGTAGTTTTGGTTCGGGGATTGAGAAATTTGAATTCGAGCTGGAAGCCGTCGGCCCTGCTGGCGCCGAACAGGACGAAAGAGCCGAAATACTTTTTCACCGCGCTATAGTCGGGCAGCAGCGTAAAATCGGCGAACTGCCACAAATCCGGCTGCGCCAAAACCGAGGCGGACGACCCTAATCCGATGTTGGCACGCTGGCGCTGCGAGCCCTCCCTGAGCATCCACCACATAAGCTCGGCAGAAGCAGAAGTGTCCTCGAGGCAGGCAAGACCGACAACCGAGGGAACGGCGGATTTTGCCTTTGCGAACCATTCGGCTGAGGCGACGGACTCGGCCTGGGCGCCTGCCAGCGTCCTGATTGCCCTTTCGACAGCCGGCTCAGTGCCTATGAGCAGGTGAGTGTCGGTGATTGTAAAAGCCGTCCTGACAAGGGGAGCTTGCGTTCGCGGGCCCGTCGCTGCAAAATCTAACGGAGCTGCGCCGTCTATTGTCGGAAAACCGAGCGACCCCAAAAGGTATATAGTGTGCCCGAGAAGCTCGCGCGTCGGCTGCGGGTTATTGGGCACCATTAATCGCTTGTGCACAAGCGATAAGGACTTTTCGAGAGAGGCGCGGTTATTAATCGATACGGCTATGAGCGTTTCGGTCGGTATTGACGATAGCGTAAACGGCTTGTTGATGCTCTGGGCGATAACAATCTGGGAGCCGAGATATTCGATAATGCCGGTTCTCAGCGTAATGGGCGCCTGGCCCTGGTCGCCCGCCTCGATGAGGGGCTGCTGCAGGGCGGCGGCGGCAGCGGGGCTGAAGCCATACATTATGCTGCAAAACTCATCGAATGCGCGTTTGATATCGAGGTTCAGGATACTGATAGAATTGGTCGAGGCGGGAATGAAACGCGGCGGCATTAGCGGCTCGTTGTGGGTTTCGAGCATTTTGAGAATACCTTTGCGGGCGCCGGTAGTTTTCAGGACGGTTTTTCCGCAAATCGAGTTATCGCCTCCGGCGTTTATTCCGAGCGAGCAGCCCAGCGACGCCAGATTATCGAAGCCGAGGTTGGCCATTTCCATCCGCGATTGGCCTGTCGTGTCACCGGCGATGACCTGTGTTAATAACTGTCTTAAATTAAGAAAGAAATCGAAGTCGTGCTCAGGCCCGACATCGGCCATTGCCGAAACGTAATCGGTGTTGTCGGCCAACGTCGAGCCGGCCGCCCCCTTTACGTGAGCAACGGCGAATTTTGCGATATCGACGTCGTTGGCGACGATGAGGCAGTCGTCGAGAAAGCAGTAACAATTTTTCGCAAGCCCTGCCGGAACGGTCTTCATCCGCAGATTGGTGTCATCGGGGTTGTAGTTAGCCACGTCGGGAACCTGCTTAGCGGGCGTTTCGGTCGTCAGGATTACGATATTAACGTCGCGGTAATTCTCGACCGACCTGTGAGCGCCATTCTCGACGGTATTTAAAGCCGATTTGTCGAGCGCGTCTTTCATTCGCGTGATGTTGCGGCCCCACTGGCTGATAACCAGGACCGTCGGCTCAAGAGCGTCATCGGGATTGCCCTTCAGCACCGCCGCCACAGCCACTTTGCCCGCGGGGAGATTGTTGGGGTCGAGGACGGTTTTGAGGACGGCATCATTTTCTTCCTGTAATTTTTTAATTAATTTACCCGTGAAGTTTTCCACGAACGGCCTCATCGCCGGGTCTTTATACAGCCCGTAAAGCGGGGTTTTTTCCAGTTTTTTCATCAGGCCGTTGAAATCGCCGATATCGACTAACAGGAACGTATCAGCAGGAACAAGCTGTGCGGTTTTAGGCAAATCAGCCCTTGCGCCGGATTCGACAAGCTCACCGCAGGCGGAAACAATGAACGCAGCGCAAATGATGCAAATCGTGGGAGTAATTTTTAGTTTCATTGAAATCCTTCGTTATTTGATGTCGGGCCTTGCTTTATTTCGTCTGCCATCCGGCTGAATGTATCTGTAGCCGGTATTGGGATTGTCTTTGTCAAAGGCGAAGGTCTCGCGGTTGTCGATGAAATGTTTGACGTAATCGACCGGAATCGCAAAACCCAGGCCGCCGAAAAATATATAGCCCCTGTTGGTAACCCCTATTACCTCGCCCGACAGGTTAAACAATGGGCCGCCTGAGTTGCCGGGGTTTATGTCGGCGTTGGTCTGCAGATAGACAAGCCCCTCGAAAGGCCTGCTGGTCGAGCTGATTACGCCGTTGGTTACCGTTCGTTCGAGGCCCAGCGGGTTGCCGATTGCGAAGACCGGTTCGCCTACCCTGATTTTCTCGACGTCGCCGAGAGCGACAAACCTGACCTTATAATCGCCGAGGTCCTCGACCTTGAGAAGCGCCAGGTCCACAAACGGATTGAGCGCCACGATTCGGACGCTTTTGAAAACTTTTTTATCGAAGCCCTCACCCGCCTTTTTGAAGACCGTTACCTCGATTTTTGTTTCCTTTTCGATGACGTGGTAATTGGTTATGAGGTAACCCTGCTCGTTGACGAAGAATCCCGAGCCCAGGCCGGCGGGCGTGGAAACCTTCACTACCGCCTCAGCGACCTCGGCTACGCCCTGCTCTATTGTCCTGATTTTGCCGGTGTCGCTTGCGTAATAAAGCCGGCCTGCTGATGATTTTGCCGGCGGTTTTTCGGTATTTGCCGATTCCTGCGCCGCAGGACTGTTCGGCTCGTTTTGCTTGTCTTTGTGATATTCAAGGACGTCTTGCTTCGGCACTGCCAGTACCGTTACGCCGACGTCAACATACAGCCGGTCGGGTTTTTCAGCGACGATATCGCCGATTAGCTTCTGGCCTCCCTTCAAAACAACAGTATCGCCGGTCGCCGACGCGGCGAAAAGACCCGCAAATATACAAATAAAACAAGCTACCTTGCAAAATCTCATATTACACCTTTAATTGGCGATAAGTCAGGTTGATATTTTAAGCAAATCCTGCCAGAATTTCAAGAGCAAAACGGCCAAATGGTTCGACCCCCGATAAAAACATTCGAGGGCAGGCAAGCTCACCATAAACAAAAGGGCTGAGAATCCCGACTTAATCAGGATTCTCAGCCCGTGTTCCTGTTAGATTCTAATTTGCCCGCTTATAACCCGCTTTGATAAAGCTGCAGAACCTCAGCAGCCGACAGGGCTTTATTATAAATGCGTATATCATCCAAATGGCTGTTTGTGTACCAGGGGTCAGACGAAAGACCCCGCCGTCCTATCTTCAGATCAGTTGTAAGTATACTTGGCGCAGGAGGGGAACCTGTAGTATTTTGGATACCGTTAATGTAGATTATCATACTTGGAGAAAGCGAATTATTGAAAGTAATTGCTACATGGTTCCATACACCAAGGGTTATCGAATTCGGACCACTGTAAATTTCCGGGTTTTTGTTGTTGGTCTCATATGCCACTTCATTTTGGCCAACAAGATAAACGTTATATGCGCCGGTGGTATCGCTACTGCCGTCTTTACTTAATACTGTTCCTGCCGGTTGCTTATCTTTATCCACAAATACCCAGAAGGCAAAAGTAAAAGCGTTGCTTACGCTTAAAGACGAACTGTACGGGACCTGCACATAATCGTCAATTCTGTCAAAACTCAACGCTGTGTTTATCTGGCCTGTAATCCAGGTTGGTCCATTGATGAGGGTGCCGTCATTATGACCCGCTGAATCATGAGCAATAGTTCCTGTTCCTTCGTCGAATTTCCACCATGCGACTAAATTGGGGTCATAGCTGGTTACAATAGTCCTGAAGCCCCATACATCACCTTTTATTGTGCTGCCAGCGTCCACTTCATCAATGCGCCAGTAGAACACCGTATCCGGCTCAAGGCCATTTGAGTCGTGGTTTCTAACGTCCCAGTAATTCACGTCCTGATTACCCATATAGACATTAGCATCATAAATGTCGGCGTTGTTGACCTCGTTAAAGCTTGTCCCGAAATACACATCGTTCGTCAGGGCGTCCTTTCCCGGCAGCCAGTTGAGCACTGTATTGGGGTCAACAAATGTTTGCCCGTCAGCTGGATTCGGATTCGTCGCCTTTTTACTCAACCCCTCACGATAAAGCTGCTCAATTTCTTCTGCCGACAATGCCAGGTTATATATACGGATGTCATCCATTGTTCCGTTAAAATAGCTATTCATTGCTGAGTCATAAGACCTTGCGCCAATTGCCATATCCTTATCCGGCGATGTGTTTCCGGCATTGCAGGTAAAAGTGCCGCTGCCGCCGAGCTGGCCATTGAGGTAAATTTTCATTGCTTTATTGTCATAAACGGCTGCAACGTGATACCAATTGCCCGGCTGAACGGAATTATTAGCAGTGCTGTAAGAAACGTAACAGCTCCTTGATGATTCGGCACTGATGGTGAACCTCTTATTAGTGCCGTCATATTGAACCTCATAACCAAAAACGTTATATTGTGCTGACTTACGCATTTTACATACAATCTCGCCGTCGGAAAGAGGAGTAGGTTCGACCCATGCGCATATAGTGAAGCTGCTGTTCTGCGTAAACCTTAGCGAAGCATCATCCAGCACATTAACATAATCATTAACCCCGTCAAAACTCAACCCGCCGTCTATTTGGCCTGTCGTCCAGACAGGCCCATTCACAAGCTGGCCGGTGTGATTACCGGCTGAATCATACGCTGTAGTCCCGGCCACTTCATCAAATTTCCACCAGGCAATAAAGTTGGGGTCGAACCCGGTTACGATAGTCCTAAAGCTCCATACATCGCCCTTTATTGTGCTGCCGGCGTCCACTTCATCAATGCGCCAATAGAACGCTGTATTTGGCTCAAGGCCGTTCGAGTCGTGATTCCTCACGTCCCAGTAATTTACGTCCTGGTTACCCATATAGACGTTGGCGTCATGAATATCAGCGTCGTTGACCTCGCTAAAGCTTGTCCCGAAATACACATCGTGGGTCAGGGCATCTTTCCCCGGCAGCCAGTTAAGCACTGCATTGGGGTCAACAAATGTTTGGCCGTCAGCCGGATTCGGATTCGTCGCCTTTTTGCTCAGCCCGCTTTGATAAAGCTGCAAAATTTCTTCGGCGGATAAGGCAACGTCATAGAAGCGGACATCATCAATCATGCCGTTGAAATAGAAAGTTGAAGCAGGATTTGATGTACCGATATTGATTGGCGCCGAAATCAGTGTTGGTATCCCATATCCACTGTTACTGGACTTGTCTAGCAAACCGTTTATGTAAATTCTTATTTGCCCTGCGTTATCGGTTACGGCAACGTGATACCATTGGCCGATTGCCAGATGTGTCTGGCTGAGACAGATGTAACCTGCAGTCCCGCTGGAATCATGAAACGCAAGCTGGTTGCCGGTTGAACCGCTGTACCCATTACCAAATAGTTCGAACCCCCAGGAAATACCCCAATTGCCTGCTGTCTCTTTACAAATTATTCTTCCCTGTGTGTTTCCAACATCTGCCGTAAGTTTTATCCACGCACCAAGTGTAATTTGGTTGGTTGCGATTTGCTGGCTGGAATTGTTGGTAACATTCACATAATCGTTTACTCCGTCGAAGTTCAAGGCGGCGTCGATTTGGCCTATAGTCCAGGTTGCGCCGTAGATATTACCGTCATTATCGCCGACTGAATCGTATGCGACTGTTCCCTGGCGTTCGTCGAACTTCCAGTGGGAAATCGGCGGCGGCATAGTGGATTTGATTATGCCCCAGTTCAATGCAAAGGCGCTGAAATCGACGCCATCGACAAAACCGCTATAATCGAGGTCGGTCCTGTCGCACCACAGGGGGTAATCGCAATTTTCGTCCAGCCAGTGAGAAACAAAGAACGCCAGGTCGAATAGGTCAACCGTATAATCCTTGTTATAATCGCCCATCGGCCAGCAAATCGGGTATGCGCGGAAATCGCTTTGCTTAAATAATTCTTCCGGCAAACCGTAACCTTCAGACAGTCCCGCGACACCTGCGACGGCGGCAAGCTGAAGCCAGGTTATTCGGATTGAGCCGTCGCCGAAGAATAATTCTATCTGGAAGCTGATTTTGGCATTTTTATTTCCGTATATCGGCACGTCGGAAAATGTTACTGCCACACTGTCCTCAAGCTGTTTATAAGAGATGCTTTGCGAATTTGCCGGCGTCAGGTCGGTAAAGTAGCCCGATATACGGGGCAGGGCGAAATGGTCTTCAAGTGAGCCGGAAAATCCGGTATCCGCGGTGCCGAATGTGATGTAGCCATTGCTTCCGACATAAAATCGGTCGTAACTCTGGTTATAAAACAGAACCTGTTTGCCGCCGGTCAAAACAACCTGAGCGTAGTCATCGTCGCCTAAGGGCAGATACGTGCCGCCGTTGGGGTCTGTGGGGAATTCCTTTGCATCATCTCTGCAGGCCTCGTAACAGGCGACCGAGCCATTGGGACGCAACGTCAGTGATATGCCTTTGAAATCGCCGCCGGCATCGAACGATTCAGTAAATAAATCGGGCGGATTTACCGTCAGTGAAATAGAACGCGTTTTAATACTGCCGCTGTCGAGGTTCTGGAAAGTCAAAACCTGTGAATAAACATTCGGGTCAAGCTGGCTTGCGCCGGCATTTATGCAAACATTGACGTCAACGGAAGAATTCGGCTCAATAGACCCCTGCGAAGGTGTAACCGTCAGCCAGTTCTGATGTCCCAGCGTCGTCCAGTTTAAAGGGGCGGCGCCCTGGTTGGTCAAATGATAAATGATATTGGCCGGCACGAAAGGCCCGCCTTTACTCCCGACCGATTCCAGACCGGTTGCCGGCGTTACCGCCAAATCATCCGCGCTTACCGTCATCGTTACAGGCACCGTTTTTACCGGGTTACAGGGGTCGTTTGAGTTAATAACGATTTCAGCCCCATATACCCCCGGCGCCAAATCCATCGCGTCGAAAGTTACATCCAAATTGATTGAACCGCCTGCTCCTATTGTTCCTGAGTTTGGCTCAACATTGAGCCAGGGAACACTTGTTTCGCAGACGGCCTTGTAAAGATTTAGCCGGCCTCCCGAAACACACATTCCCGAAAGTGTGGGGTCAACAGTACGCAGAAGTATGTTTTTCACCTCGGTATTACTCAAACCCGGATTCAACGACCATAATAGAGCACAAGCCCCTGCGACGTGAGGCGTTGCCATTGACGTGCCGCTAAGAAGCTGATAACCCCCGCCGGGCTGGCAGCTAAGTATGTCGCTTCCTGGAGCGCCAATATCTACCGAAGTTAAGCCATAACAGGAAAAGCTCGACTTGGCATCATATTTGTCCGTCGCCATTACGGCCACGATGCTGGGGGAATCGTAACTTGACGGATAATGGGGACTTATATCGTTGTCACTGCCGGAGTTACCTGCCGCCGCGACAAACAGCATTCCTGCAGCGCCTGCCGCGTCTATCGCGTCTTTCAAACCCTGGTCATAACCCCCGCCGCCCCACGAATTGCTCGACAGATTCGCCCCCATCAGAACGCTGTATTCAACAGCGCGAATCGCATCTTCTGTTGTGCCGCTGCCTCCGGAATTGAGAAATTTTAACGCCATTATCTTCACGTTCCAGCACATGCCGGCAACTCCAATTCCGTTATTACCTATGCCGCCTATTGTTCCTGCACAGTGCGTTCCGTGATAATGGTCATCCATCGGGTCGCCGTCATTATTTACAAAATCGTAACCATATACATCATCCACGAAACCGTTATGGTCGTCATCGATACCGTTACCGGGTATTTCGCCGGGGTTGTGCCACATATTTGCAGCCAGGTCAGGATGGGTATAGTCAACGCCGGTGTCGATTACCGCCACGACAATATCACTGCTGCCCGTGCCGATATCCCACGCCTCTGGGGCTTTGATGTCTGCGCCGGGTGTTCCGCCGGTCTGTCCCGTATTGTGCATACCCCACAACTCGTTAAACCTCGGGTCATTGGGAAACGTCGAAAACGCCTGCACCTGATAATTTGGATGCGCGTATAAAATGCCGCTGGCTTTGCTGAGTTTTTGAACCGCCTTTTCAACGGTTAAACCCGCCGGCAGCTTTACAACGCTCAAACCCGGAACAATTTTAAACTCCCGTTTTATACTTGCGCCGGTTAAAGAGCTTATTGCCGCCAGTTTCTCTTGCGAGTTTAGCTGTATCCGGTCTGATTTGGGGGCGAAACGCACGATAAGCTCGTCGGACGTATAGGGCACGTCACTGCGAACAGCGAAATTTGACATCTGGCTGCCGGTTGAAGTCGCCGCCGCGGCTGCGGTCGATAACCTGTCAATCCCCACTGATTGGCCTCCGGAGCCGCTTACTATATGAGTTCTAACTGTGAAATTCACAGAGCCGGGCCCGGTATTGCCAACCGTCAATGTATCTGTCTGAGTGCATCCCTCCTTGATATTAATCACAAAAGCGCAGGGGTCGGTCCATATTCCCGCCTTCGCCGGATAGACCAATACTACCAAAACTATTAGCACAA
Organism: Sedimentisphaerales bacterium; assembly: GCA_049509315.1. Taxonomy (GTDB): domain Bacteria; phylum Planctomycetota; class Phycisphaerae; order Sedimentisphaerales; family Anaerobacaceae; genus Fen-1362. The sequence continues at coordinate 8,865 of JBELAA010000064.1, forward strand.
AAGCCGTTCTCGTTATTGATTTGCAGAACATAGTCCTCTCCTTTCAGAAATTTTCATCACCACAACCCAATGTCTTTTAATTTCCTCACTGCACCCGTCTCCAAAACATAATTGCCATTTTACCATTAAGGCAATTCGCATTACAAGGGTAATTTGGGGAATTTTATTGCAAAATGCGGCCTTTTTATGGACAATTATGAATCAAAAATTGAACCGTCGATTGAACTTTTGTTTTTCAGAACCTTTAAATGAAAAATTACGAGCCGGAAACAGGCAGCGGATTTGCTTCAGGACATCCTTTGCAATCAGCGGACAAAATCGGAACCGTTAAAGCCCTGCTTTTTCTTTGCGGGCCATGGCTGATTTTCGCCGCTGTGTGCGCAATAAGCACTGGGCGACAGGCGACGAATTGCCTGTTATTCGGTCTGGCATTGACGGCGGCGTGCGTGATTGCCTGGAGGGTTCTCGGCTCCGGGCGACTGGTGCTATATCTGCTTACTTTCCTTGTGTCCCTCGCTCTTTTTCGTATCTGGTATATTGTCGGCGTGCCCAATGAATTAAGCGGCGACGAGGCCCTGTACTGGACCTGCTCAAGGCATCTGGACTGGTGCTATGTAACAAAAGGGCCGGGAGTCGCTTTCTGTATATGGTGCTCGCGGATGCTGCTGGGCGATACCGAGCTGGGCGTCCGCGCCCCGGCTATTATTTTTTCACTGGGTGACAGTTTGATTCTATATCTGCTGGCCGGCCGGCTGCACAATCAGAAGGTCGGCGTTTTGTCGGCGGTCCTTTTCCAGTTCATACCCGTCTTTGCCTTTTTAGGTCTGGCAATGACTACCGACCCGCTGTTTGTCTTTATGTGGCTGTTGGCGCTATTGTTTATGCACAGGGCGTGGACTACCGGCTCGGCGCTATCCTGGGTATTAACGGGGCTGGCCGTGGGGGTGGGTATTCTCTGCAAATACACGATGGCCGCCTTCCTGCTGCCCGCGCTGCTTTTACTTGTTTTTTCATCCGCGAGGCGACAGCTTTTGACCCCCTGGCCTTACCTGGGTCTGTTAGTGTGCCTGGCGGCGACAGCACCGCTGATTATCTGGAACAGCAACCACGGCTGGATTAATATCTTTCATAACGCAGGCCAAACCAAAGTATCTTCGGGTCTGCAAATCCTCCCGGCCAAGTTCTTTGAGTTCGTCGGCTCGCAATTGGGCATTATCACGCCGCTGCTGCTGGTGATGATGGTCTGGGCCGTGTTCAAGCTTCGCGGCACCGACCCGCTCAGCTTCTGGTTCTCGATTCCACTGATGTTTTTGTTTATGCTCAAAAGCATACAGGGCAAGGTCCAGCCCAACTGGGCATTGTGCTGTTACCTCACCGGAATAATCAGCTTCAGCGTTTATTTCCTGGAACGTTTTAAGGCGTTGAAGGTCGGCCTGCGGCGACTGACGGTCGCGGCTGTCGCGCTCGCTGTCTGTTTCACGATTCTTATGCATACGGCCTGCCTGATTCCATTCCCCCCCGATATGGA
>JBELAA010000065.1:0-10156 GCA_049509315.1 Sedimentisphaerales bacterium
ACGGCCTCGGTAGTGCCGCTCATAGAAAAGCTGCTCTTGGCCGGGGCAAGAGAAAAGCTTTTCATCGGGACCTGGACGCGGTCGGTAATCAGAATGACGCCGATATTTTCCATTTCGAGCGTTTCTATTATCCGGGCAAGCTTCTGCTGCTCGGTCGAATCGGATTCCTGGGCGTCAATGATGACGGTTCCGACCAGTGCGAGCTTGGCCCTGACCTCGGCGAACTTGTCGATACGAAGAATCCTGTAGGAAAGATTTCTTTCCTTAAGCAGCCGCTTGATTTCGGAAGGCATCTGCTTCTGATTGCTAAGATAAAGAATATCGGTAAAATGTTTTTCCAGCTCGATTGCACTTAACAGTTCGGTCTTGACCATTTGTCAATCCCCTTAATATTTTTTATAAGCCCTTAAAAGGTCAACCGCAGAGCTGCCGGCTCAATGATGGCACACAAGTTAAAATATACAATCCGCCACAGGCGGGTAAAACCGCAAAGCAAATTATCGGTATGTTCGAGACGTGACTTTGCCTGATTTTTTACTTTTTTCGTTACTGGCTAATAAAACAATATATTCAAAATATCAGCATCAGGCGATGAATGGTCCGAAAAAAACGCCATTTTCAGTGCGGCGGGATAATGCGTGAAGGACGTATCAAATGCGAAAATCAGCCGGAAAAAATCGCAGAGCCGATACGGAGAATTGTCGCCCCTTCCTCGACGGCGATTTCGTAATCGGAGCTCATACCCATACTAAGCTCTGTGAAGTGCTTGCCGACGATTTTTTCGCCGCGGATTTCAACGAACAGCTCCCTCGCCCGGACGAAACATTCCCGGATTACGTCTTTGTTATGGGTCAGGGGTCCCATTGTCATAAGGCCGACCAACCTGAGATTAGGCAAGCTCTCAATCTGCTCCGCCAGGTGAGGCGCTGCGCCGACCGAGACGCCGAATTTTTGCGGCTCCTGCGAGGTATTGACCTGAAGCAGGACGTCGGGGCAGACGCCCATTTTGACGGCATCAGCGTTTATTTCCTCGGCCAGACGCAGCGTATCAATCGAATGCACGGTCGTTACCAGGGGAAGCACCTGGCGGACTTTGTTTCGCTGTAAATGACCTATCATATGCCAGTGAACCTTGCGGGGGAAAGCCGGGTCGGCGGCGTTGGCCCGCAAAAATTCCTCGGCCTGGGTGTAGATTTTTTTAAGCTGCTGCACCCTGTTTTCGCCAAGCTCGGTAAAGCCCAGCCGGATGACCTGCTCAATGGCTTCGAAAGTCGCGGATTTTGTAACGACGACCAACTTGACCTCCGCCGGGTCTCTCCCCGCCCGCGCACAAGCCGCGTTTATATTTGCCCTTACATGCTCAATGCGTTCTTTTATCTTTGTCATAATTCAAATAAATTGTAACCACAGATTTCACAGATTTCCACTGATTCCTTCGCCTCCCCCTGATAATCGCTTATGGCATCGTTCCCCCTCGAACACCCGGCCAAAGGCAAACCATAACCGCATCTTCTCCCGCTTCTGCATCGGAAAGGAACTTTTTTTCTTGCAAATTTAAAAGGCGATGTGATATAGATGATATATGTCCAGATGGGTCTATGTTTCTCGAATGATACTTTGATAAATTAGAATGGAGGAAAATAAAATGAACGTTCAAAAGCGCTACCGGGGGCAAGGGGTTGGTTTTTACCTGTTTGTTTCGGTTTTTTGCATTCTGACAGTATCGCCGTCTGCCCTTTTCGGAAGCCAATTTACCGCCATCGCGGCAGGAATGGACTTCTCTCTTGCCCTGAAGTCCGACGGCTCAATCGTCGGCTGGGGTAGCAATACTTGGGGTCAGACGACGCCCCCTGACGGAAACAACTTCATCGCCATCGCGGCAGGATATGGACACTCTCTTGCCCTGAAGTCCGACGGCTCAATCGCCGCCTGGGGCGACAATTACTACGGTCAGACAACACCTCCTGCCGGAAACAACTTCATCGCCATCGCGGCAGGAGGGAACCACTCTCTTGCCCTGAAGTCCGACGGCTCAATCACCGCCTGGGGTGACAATAGTTATGGTCAGCTGAATCTCCCTGCTGGAAACGACTTCAACGCTATTGCAGCAGGAGGGTGGCACTCTCTTGCCCTGAAGTCCGACGGCTCTATCGTCGGCTGGGGCAGCAATAACTACGGTCAGACAACACCTCCTGCCGGAAACGACTTCAACGCCATCGCGGCAGGAGGGTACCACTCTCTTGCCCTGAAGTCCGACGGCTCAATCGTCGCCTGGGGCTACAATGATTATGATGAGTGCAATGTTCCAGCCGGAAACAACTTCATCGCCATCGCGGCAGGAACTTTCTTCTCTCTTGCCCTGAAGTCCGACGGCTCCATCGTCGGCTGGGGCAGTAACTCCGACTATTATGATGGAGACTGGGCTGGTCAGGCAACGCCGCCTGCCGGAAACAACTTCATCGCCATCGCGGCAGGCTCGTACCAATCTCTTGCCCTGAAGTCCGACGGCTCCATCGTCGGCTGGGGCTACAATATAAGAGTCACCAAGTGCACGGTCACGGCCGGCAAAACCCAGGGGCGGGACGAGAACGACATAAGCAACATAAAGGATTACTTCTCAACGTCCGGAACAGCCGACTTTCGGGCAGACCTCAACGACGTTAATCTGATAAAAGTCACCATTACCGATGTTTGCGATAACAAGGTTATTTACAGTCAGTCAATTGATTTCAACGACCACAACAACGTGGCCCTCAAAAAAGGGAAATACAGTTATTCACATAAAATTGCCAAGGGTAAGGCAGGGGCAATTACTTCACTGAAAATCGACTTCACCAAGAGTCCCAGTACCTTTTCGGTGATTGCAAATAACATCGACCTGACGGGGCTGGGATGCCCCCTGAGGTTAGGTTTCAACATTGGCAACTACGTCCTTTCGAGTCAGGAGGTCAATGAAGCAATTGTCAACGGCAAGAAAACATTAATTCCGACACGTCTTACGAGATTGTCCAAAGACACCCTCGTCGTCAGCAAAGCCAAGGCCAAGAACAGCACCAAGTCATTGGGTGATTCACTGACCGTCAGCGGCAACATTACGGTGGCAGATATGGACCTTGACGCCAATGAGCCGAACCTGGTCAGCGAAGATGTCAATATTGTCTGGGGCAGCAGTACCTTCACTATCCCGGCTGCCAACTTTAAGACCGTCGGGCGCAAACATTTATATAAGTGCAGCAAAAGTCACTCTGTTGAGGACTCAAACAACCTGGTGACGGGAACGATAGACCTCGACCAATGCACCTACAGTATTTCCGTTAACAAAGTCAACCTCGCTGATGTTGATACTTCGGGCACTGTTACGTTCGGCATAAACTTCGCCACCCCACATGGTGATTTCAACAAGACAATCAACGTTAATCTCGCCACGGGGCGCTCGTATTAAACCTTTTTGGGGCGGGCGACCTGAATAATGTTTGCAGGGTGGACTTGGCCGACTTTGCGATAATGGCCGACAACTGGCTTGTCGATTGCTATTAAGACCCTAATAATCCGGCTTGTGTGCCGAAGTAGTCGCTGCTGTATATGAAAATAAAAAGAGCACAAGTTTTCTTACTTGTGCTCTTGCGTGCCTGTTTCCTTGTGCTCTTATTTATCCTTGGCCTCGAATTCAGCATCGATTACATCGTCGCCGCCGGGTTTTCTGTGGACGTCGCCTTCCGGCGGGGGTGGGGGCTGCTGTTGAGCCGGGCCTGCGCCGCCCTGTGCGCCTGCGGTTTTCTTCGCTGCTTCCTCGTATAGCTTTTTGCTTAATTCCTGACTTACGCTGTTCAAATTCTCAATCGCCCTTCTGATTGCGTCGGCGTTGTCGCCTTTGGCGGCCTCCTTGAGGTTATTTATCGCGTTTTCAATTTTGCCCCGTGTGTCGGCAGGCACCTTGTCGCCGTGCTCCTTGAGCGTCTTTTCCGTCGCGTAAATTATCGCGTCGGCCTGGTTCTTCAAATCCACGACCTCGCGTTTCTTCTTATCCTCCGCGGCGTGCGATTCGGCATCCTTTTTCATTTTATCGACTTCGCCGTCGCTAAGCCCCGAGCTGGATTTAATCTCGACCGACTGCTGTTTGCCCGTCGCCAGGTCTTTGGCAGAGACGTTGAGAATGCCATTGGCGTCGATATTGAACGCGACCTCAATCTGCGGCGTTCCTCGCGGTGCTGGCGGAATACCCGCAAGCTGAAACCTGCCTAATGTGCGGTTATCGCTTGCGAACTCACGCTCGCCCTGCAAAATGTGAATATCAACGGTGGTCTGACTGTCGGCAGCAGTCGAGAAGATTTCGGTCTTGCTGGTCGGTATCGTGGTATTGCGTTCAATCAGTTTCGTCATAACCCCGCCCAATGTCTCGACGCCCAGCGACAACGGCGTTACGTCCAACAACAGGATGTCCTTTACTCCCGTATCACCCGCCAAGACCGCACCCTGAATCGCCGCGCCCATCGCGACAACCTCGTCAGGATTCAAGCTTTTGTTCGGCTCCTTCTTGAAAAGGTCTTTTGCAATCTGCACGACAATCGGTATTCTCGTCGAGCCGCCCACCAGCAGAACTTCCGCGATGTCTTTCGGTTCGAGTTTTGCGTCCTGCATCGCCTTGACGCAGGGATTTTTCAGCCGGTTGAATACCGGCTCGCAAATCGCCTCGAACTTGCTGCGGGTAATCGTCATCTGCAAATGCTTCGGCCCGGAAGCGTCAGCCGTGATAAACGGCAGATTCACCGTCGATTCTATTTGCGTGCTCAATTCGCATTTTGCCTTTTCCGCTGCCTCTTTCAAACGCTGATGAGCCATCGGGTCCTTGCGAAGGTCGATTCCCTCCTTCTGCTTGAACTCGTCTGCTATGTGATTTATCAAAACCGCGTCTAAGTCGTCGCCGCCTAAGTGCGTATCGCCGTTGGTGCTCAAAACCTCAATGACGCCGCTCTTATCTTCGAAACCGCCTATATCAAGTATGGAAATATCAAATGTGCCGCCTCCGAAATCGAACACGGCGACTTTTTCATTTTTCTGCTTATCGACGCCGTAAGCAAGCGCCGCAGCCGTCGGCTCATTGATAATCCGCTCGACCTTCAATCCCGCAATTGTGCCCGCGTCCTTCGTCGCCTGTCGCTGTGCGTCGTTGAAATACGCCGGCACAGTGATTACCGCCTTTTCCACCTTCTCGCCTAAGTAATCCTCCGCCGTCTTTTTCAAATCCTGTAAAATCATCGCTGATATTTCTGGAGGCGTATATTCCTTGCCCCGGACGTTCACCTTTACCAGCTCTTCCGCGCCGCCAACGATTTTATAAGGCACGATTTTTTCCTCGGAGCCGACCTCGCTGTGCCGTCTTCCCATAAACCGCTTTATTGAAAACACCGTATGCTCCGGGTTGGTTACCTGCTGATGCTTGGCAATCTGGCCCACCAATCGTTCGCCCTTGTCGGTAAAGCCGACAACCGAAGGCGTCAGCCGTGAGCCCGATGAGTTAATCAAAACCTTCGGCGCGTTGCCTTCCATCACCGCAACAACCGAATTTGTCGTCCCCAAATCTATCCCAATTATTTTATTCGTAGCCATAATCAATCCCCTTTCGTTTTATTGAATATGCGCAATAGCTTTCACATTCAAGAATTGCAAACGCCGTGCCAGCAGTATCAGCGCACAAGAGCATAAGAACACAAGCCATAAGTTCATAATTAGCAAGCAGTTAAGCTTTTTTGCACTTTTGCACCCGTGCTCTTGTGCTCTTTTTTATGCCATTTTGGCAGACGGTCTTGTGTCTGGGGTCTTAACTACTAACCATTGAGTGCTGCGCGAATGATTTGCGCACGCAGCGCGTCTCGGTGGGTCGAGTCAAGCTCTTTGCCGTAGTTGAGCTGTAAATGTGCGGGTAAGGTGAGTAAAAACAGGCGGTTTACCGTGGCGATTGAAAGACGACAGTGTTCTGAAACGCTGCCACCATCGTGTCCTAATGAGCAAAGCCGGTCAATCGCCGGCGTTGACGCCCCCTGGTGCTCGTGCATATTCAATCCGAGGCGAATGTGACTTAGCAGAAACATCGCCTCCTGCGAGCTTATCAAATGTGCGCTCTTCAAAAGCGCCAATGCCCTTGAAATCTTGTCGTCCAGAACGCTGGGCTCTTTTGCCAGCAGCCGCTTGCGGGCCGAATGCTCGAATTCCACAATCTCCGGTATAATTGTTTTTTCGAACCGTTCGGCGATTTCCTTCTCGCGGACGCCAAGCGTAACCTGATTCGATAACTGGTAAAAATCGCCCGCCGCGTCGGTCCCTTCGCCGAAAAGCCCCCGCACCGCCAGCCCTAATGATTTTGCCGCGTTGAGAAATTTCTCAATCTGCCCCGTTATTTTAAGCGCAGGCAGATGCAGCATAACCGAAACTCTCGCCCCCGTGCCCAAGTTCGTGGGGCACGCCGTCAGGTACCCGTATTGCGGGCTGAATGCGTATTCGATTTTCTCCTCGATTGCGTTGTCGATACGGTCAATCTGCTCTATGCACGCCGGCAACTGGCATCCCGACTTCAATACCTGTAATCGCAGGTGGTCCTCCTCGTTTATCATCGCCGTAAAAAATTCACGCCGGGCTATTACCGCGCCCCTCGGCCCCCTGCCGAACGCGTGATGCTGGCTGATTAAATGCCTCTCCACGAGAAACCGCTTCTCTAAAATCGGCGCCTTGTCGATACCGATGTAAAAAACCTCGTCGCCCTGGAAATCCAGCCCCATCACGACATCTTTTAATTTCTTGAGTATCTCCGCTTTCTCCGCCGCCGTGCACGCCGCCAGAAACTTATACCCCGCCACGTTCCTCGCTAATCGCACACGCGACGAAATTACAACGTCCCCTAACGGCCCCTCGCCGCTGAACCACTCGTTTATCCCGCCGCTTATATCAGTCAGTTTCATCTTAAAATATTTAGCCCCCCGATTTATCGGGGGGTTAATTTTTCATTTCCCGGCCAGCTTGTCCCGCAGTTTCGCCGCAAGCTCATAATCCTCGTTTCGAACCGCCTCGTCAAGCTGCCGGCGAATCTGCGTAATCTCAATTTCCCTTTTCGAATCCTTCGGCGTCCGCGTCGGTATCTTGCCGCAATGCGCGACCGCCCCGTCATGCGCCTTCTTAATCAATGGTTTCAACTGCTGCTCGAATGCCTCATAATCATACGGGCATCCCAGCACACCCTTTTCCTGCAGCTTATCCAGCGTCCAGCCGCAGCGCGGACATACCGGCCCTTCGCTTTCGCCCGGCATCGCCGCTTCCTCTTCCTTGGGCCCCGCCGCTAACAGGTTGTTCAAAAACTCATTGAGTGGTATGTAATTTTTCGACCCCACTCCCTGCTCCTGCGCACACTGCTCGCACATATGCGTCTCGGTCCGAACGCCGTCGGTAATTTCCGTCAAATGTATCGTCGCCTCTCTGCTCTGGCAAAATTCACATTGCATAACACTGTCCTGTTTTACATACCATTATACCAAATCCTCCGCCTTTTGGACGGTTGTTGTTTCACATACTCCGTCTTCCGTCCTCTGCTTGCCACGGCGTAGCGTAGCGAAGCCGGGTCGTCCGTCATCTGTTATTTGTGATACTTCGCCGAGCAGCCAACCTGTTCGCTGACGGTAACGCCTTCCAGCCGGACATCATTCGGCATATTCGATTCCAGCGACTCGTAAAGGTACTTCGCGACGCTTTCGGCTGTTGCGCGATTTTTCTTAAAATACTCGACTTCGTTGAGCAGCCCGCCGCTTAATTGAGAGGTAATATCATTCATCCTCGCCTTAAGCTGGGCAAAATCAAACGCCATACCCCTGTCATTGAGTTTTTCAGCGCTCACTTCAACCGCCACGGCCCAGAAATGCTCGTGCTCCGGCTCACTGGTGCCATTGTGCATCATTACACTGTGGCTGGCCTTAAACTGGGTCTCAATAATTATCGTAAACAATGATTTACTCCTTCCTCAAGTCCTCTTAAATCGTTCCTTCAATAGTTTATTCACGTTTGCCGGCACTAAGTTCGATATATCGCCCCCTAATGAGGCGACCTCCCGAATCAGCGTCGAGCTTATAAACCCATACTGTTCTGTCGTCATTATGAACACAGTTTCTATACCCGCAACCGACCGGTTTGTCATAGCTAATTCAAGCTCATAATTCACGTCCGTCAAGCTTCGCAATCCCCGTAGTATCACATCCGCTTTTTTTAGCTTCGCGTATTCCACCGTCAGCCCCTCGAAACCCTCCACTGATACCCCCGGCACGTCCTTGACAAGCTCGGTTATCATTTCGATGCGTTCCTGCGGCGTGAAAAGCTGGTTTTTCAGCGGGCTTCTGCCCACCGCCACTATCACCTCGTCGAAAAGCTTAATCCCCCGCGTGATAACGTCCAAATGCCCGTTTGTTATCGGGTCAAACGAACCCGGAAATATCGCCCGCACAAATTTCCCGTTCATATTCCTTTCCTTCCCGGCTATTCCCGTGATTTACCAGGACCAGCCGCGAAGCCCCGGCACACCGGGGCAAGGCCGCATTATAACCCAAATTTTTACAAACAGCGTGTAAATTTTGCGCATTTTTGGTAAAAAATCCAGATATGAACGAAATCGAACAACCCGGCAATATCGGCCAGCCGTTCAAACACAGGCGCCGCCCCCGATACACCGGCACACACCCGAAAACCTACGAGCAAAAATACAAGGAGCACAACCTCGCCGCCTACCCCGAAATCGAGCAGCATCTGCGCGCAAAAGGCAAAACCCCAGCAGGCAGCCATATTCCCGTCCTGCTCGAGAAAGTTATGACCTGCCTTAAACCTGCACCTGGCGAAATCGTCATCGACTGCACCCTCGGCTATGGCGGCCACGCAGCCGAATTTCTCAAACATATCGGTCCCACAGGCAAGCTTATCGCTCTCGATATCGACGACGAAGAACTCCAACGCACCAGAAAACGACTCAGCAATGAAAACACCCCCGTCAGTTTTCACCGCTGCAATTTCGCCGGCATCGCCAAAATCCTGAAGCAGGAAAACCTCGCCGCCTGCGACATAATTTTCGCCGACCTCGGCGTTTCGAGTATGCAAATAGATAATCCCGCCCGCGGATTGAGCTACAAATACGATGGCCCCCTCGATATGCGTATGGACGCTCGCCTCAAACAGACCGCCGCCGATTTGCTAAATACCCTGCCGGAAGAAAAACTGTCGAAATGCTTTCTGGAATTTGGCGACGAACCCGACCATTTGCAAATCGCCCGTGAAATCGTCGCCCGCCGCGCCAAAAAACCGTTTCAGCGAACCCTCCAGCTCGTTGACGTAATTTTCGAAGCCAAAGGTATCGACATAAAAACCTGGCGCAGGCAGCGCCGCGATTCGAAAGCCGGCTCACTACACCCCGCTGCTCTCGTCTTCCAGGCATTGCGAATACTGGTCAATGATGAGCTTGGCTGCCTGAAGGAGCTTTTAAGAATCGCCCCATATTGCCTGCGTCCCGCAGGCCGAATCGGCATCATCAGTTTCCACAGCGGCGAAGACCGTATCGTCAAGCACGCCTTCCGCGATGGCCTCAAAACCGGCATTTACCAGTCAATCGCCGACGACCCCATCATCCCGCAACCCGATGAAATCGCCTCGAATCCCCGCTCCTCCTCCGCCAAATTCCGCTGGGCAATCCTAAAATCCCCCTAAAACTCCGATTATTGTATTTCAACGAAGATTTGGGTATCATTGCGGCATTGAAAAGATTGGTTGCATAGCCAAGTGCTTAATAGGAAGAATTTTGTATGCTTTCCTCGGATTTCAAGGAGGATTAATTAGAGGGATTGTATGAAGGACTTTTTCGAGAAAAACAAGATACCAATAACTATCATCGTTGCAGCATTAATAATTGCCGGCTCGTTCTGGTTGTCAAGAAGGCCGGCACCGGTCAGGCCGCAAAACGTAATTGACAGGCAGCTTGAACCGCAACAACTGTCAAAAACAACCGAACCACCGCAACAGCCGAAAAAGGTCGAGCCGCTGCAACAAACCGCCATACGCATCGACTACAATGAAGCGTCAGAACACGTTGGAGAATACGCCTGTGTGGCAGGCAAAGTGGATCATGTTTATACTTCTC
>JBELAA010000066.1:0-10018 GCA_049509315.1 Sedimentisphaerales bacterium
ATCAGCAACTGCGCCAATTCCTCGTTCTTTATCTTTCTCATAAACTACACTGACTTACACTAACTATAACACTGACCGACACCGACTGAACCGTTTTGGTCTGTGTAAGTCCGTGTTTATGTCTGTGTCAGTCCGTGTTTTATGCAATCAGCCGTTTCGCAACGTCCACCGCCGTCGCTGCGTCTGCCGCGTAACCGTCGGCGCCGATTTTATCCGCGTAACTCTGCGTTACGGGCGCGCCGCCTATCATAACTTTTACACTTAACCCCGACGCCTTGATTGCTTTGAGTGTCTTTTCCATGCCCGGCATCGTCGTTGTCAGTAATGTGCTCATCCCGATAAGATGTGCCCCCGATGCCTTTATCTTCTCGATAAATTTGCTCTCCGGCACGTCTACGCCCAAATCTATTACGTCGAAACCCGCGCCCTTGAGCATCATCGCGACAAGGTTCTTCCCGATGTCGTGCAGGTCGCCCTTGACCGTCCCGACTACAAATTTGCCCACCGGCTGCACGCCCGCCTTGACCAGTTCCGGCTCTAACACCTGCATCGCCATTTTCATTGCCCGGGCCGCTATAAGCACTTCAGGTATATACACCTCGTTATTTTTGAATCGCACGCCGATTATATTCATTCCGGCTATCATTCCCTCCTTGAGAATCTTTTCCGCCGGCATACCCTCCGCGAGCGCCTCCTTGGTAATTTGTATCGCCGTATTCGGGTCGCCCTTTATTATCGCATCACTCAATGTTTTCAAATCCGCCATTGTCGTCAAGTTCTCCTAAATCTTAATTTACATAAAACCGCCCAAATCGCCGAACGAGCCGCCAATTTAACACTACCGCCCCCGCCAAATCAAGCGCTAAATCCGCGTTTTACCCTGTTTTTCGCATAGGTTGCCAGTCCTTCCCATTCCCCCCAATTTCTAAATCTGCTTGACTTTTTCTTCAATTTCCGATAATATGAATCTTTTACAAAACCGCTATTTTGCCAGAAACGAATTAAGGAGATGGTGATGAAAAACTACACAATCCGCAGGCATTCATTTTGTTCACAAACGTTTTTTTGGTTTTTTTTGGTGTTGTTCTGTATATCGCCGGCTTTTGCCGGTAATGTAATTGTCTGGGGGGACAATACTTACGGTCAAAATAACTTCCCCGGTCTTAATCTCGACTTTACGGCAGTCGCCGGCGGCGGTTACCATAACCTGGCGCTCAAATCAGACGGCTCCATCGTCGCCTGGGGAGACAACAGTTTAGGTCAGCTCAACCTGCCTTCACCAAATAACGGCTTTACGGCTATCGCTGCCGGTTACGCACACAATTTAGCTATAAAATCCGATGGCTCGATTGCTGCCTGGGGATACAACTACAACGGCCAATGCAACGTTCCCTCGCCGAATACAGATTTTATAGCCATCGCGGCGGGCAACGCTCATAGCTTGGGCCTTAAATCGAACGGCTCTATCGTGGCGTGGGGGCGGAACAATTATGGTCAGTGCGACGTACCTTCGCCAAATACGGATTTTGTTGCCGTTGCCGCGGGCTATGAACATAGTTTGGGTCTCAAATCGGACGGCTCGATTGTTGCCTGGGGACGAAATGACCGCGGCCAGTGCGATATGCCCGGGGGTGGCAATTGCTGTTTGATAGCCATCGCCGCCGGCTGGGGACATAATATAGGTCTTGGATGGGATGGCAGCGTTGTTTGCTGGGGAGATAACTCCGACGGCCAATGCGACGTGCCTGTAAATATGGCTTTTGTAGCCGTAGCCGCGGGACTGTATCACAGCTCGGCTCTCAAATCAGACGGCTCTATTGTCAGCTGGGGACTCAATGACGACGGACAATGCGACGTCCCGTCACCGAATACCGGTTTTACCGCTATCGCCGCCGGCTGGAGACACACTTTGGCTGTCAGGGGCACATCACCAGTTAACAGCTGGGGCAACAACAGTTTAGGACAAACCTATGTGCCTTATCCGAACACCGATTTCATAGCCGTTTCAGCCGGCTCCGAACACAGTTTGGGTCTTAAATCAGACGGCTCTGTTGTTGTCTGGGGAGATACCGCTTCGGGTCAGGGCGATGTGCCTTTGCCCAATACCAATATAAAAGCTATCGCTGCAGGCGCCTGGCATAACCTTGCCTTGGATTCAAATGGTTCTATTGCTGCATGGGGGTGGAATGGAAATGGCCAGTGCGATGTTCCCTGGTCATTGTTCGGCTATGTGGCCGTCGCCGCAGGCCCCTGGCATAGTATGGCACTTAAATCCGATGGCTCCATCGAGGCCTGGGGCGACGATGCCGTCGGCCAATGCGACGTGCCCGCTCCAAACTCAGGGTTTGTGGCCATTGCCGCCGGATATTTGCACTCTTTGGGCCTGAAATCTGACGGCTCGATTGTGGCCTGGGGCTACAACAGCGACAACCAGTGCGACGTCCCTCAGCCCAATACCGGGTTTAAAGCCATTGCTGCGGGCTATGCCCACAGCCTGGGTCTTAAATCAGACGGCTCAATTGTGGCCTGGGGTCAAAATGTTTACGGCCAGTCCAGTGTGCCTGTGCCAAACGCTGATTTCATCGCCATTACAGCGGGAGATACATTCAACGCAGCCCTTAAATCAGACGGCTCAATCGTGGTGTGGGGGACTAACGACTACGGCCAGTTCGATGTAACTGGGCCAAATACCGGCTATACGGCGGTCGCAGCCGGCTCCGGACACATCTTGGGTCTTAAAGGAGACGTGGATTCCCTGAGGTTCGGCAATATCAACGGCAAAAACGTCAAGCTGTTGATACCAGACGGCAACGGGGTTATCGTTACGTTTACTCTCACAGGCGGCGGAGACGGCGAGGTCAGGCGGGATTTCAGTGAGGTGCACCTCTACGATACTACCAAAAGGTCAATTTTTGGAATCTCCACGAAAAACAACCTTAAAACAAGCATCGGAAATATAACCGCCTATTACCCTCTCAAAGCGATTATTGCCAAAACAACCGACCTGCTCGGCAATATAAACGCCTGGGATACGATTGGTATGCTAACTTTCGATGATGTTCCCCTTGCAAGCACAATAAATATCAGCCCCGGAACACCTCCCAAGACAGGCGCTATCATAAAATTTGACGAGGCAAACGATTTGGACATTTACTGCTATATGCCGATAAAGTCAATTTCAGCCACACGGTGGATTAACGGCTCTCTCACTGCGACATCGGTCGATAGTATTACTATCAAAGGCGATAACAAACGAGGCATAGCCGGCGACCTCACTATCGATGCAAAACTGGACGGTTCTATCAAGAACATCAAAGTTGCCGGAGCATTGTCGGGCGACTGGAGCTGCAGTTCCATATCTGCCGTCTCTGCTATAAACATAATCGATGCGTCACTTGACCTCAATCCCTCTTCTTTGCCCGTTCCAGGCGCAAAATCGGTCTCGGTATCGGCGATGGGGCTCGGCAAGCTCATCGCAAAAGAGCGTCTCATTAATTGCCGGATTCTTTCTGCCGGCAGTATCGGCTCTGTTACCGCCGGGGCAATGTTCAATTCAAGCTGTTTCGCGGGCGTTTTAGAGCCCGTCAATCTCAATGGCGACGGCGTCCTTGATTTGCCCTTCGCTGAAGCCGGTAATTTTATCCAGGGGGCTGTGATTAAAAGCGTCAAAATAACCGGTATCGCCAGCCAGAAACGGGGCTTCATCAACAGCAACATCGCTGCCGACCAGATTCTGAAAGTTTCTCTCGCTTATCCGGAATATTTTAACAGCTCCGTTGTTTTCGGTGTAACCGCTGATTATATCAAATCGCTCACTATTAAGGATGATAGCGGGACAAAATCTTGGAAGAACCTCGATAAGCCAAGCGACACCCTCGATTCATTAAATCGCACTGGCGATGTCGAAATACGATTGTATTAGTCGTTGACACCGGCCGAAATGACAAGTCGTTTCGGCCGGTGTGTTATCGTGCTGTTCGTTACAGGTCATCATCGAGGACGTGACCTAAGCGGTATTTCTTGGCGCGAAGGTAATCTATATTATGAGGCGTCGGCTCCGTCTTTAGCGGTATTTGCTCGACGATTTTGATACCGTAAACTTCCAGGCGGGATATTTTTTTGGGATTATTTGTCAGAATCCTGATTTGCCGCAGGCCCAGATCCCGCAGGATTTGTGCCCCGATGCCGTAGTCGCGCTTGTCGGGTAAAAATCCCAGCTTTATATTCGCGTCAACGGTATCAAGCCCCTGCTCCTGCAATTTATATGCGTGCAGCTTGTTTTTCAAGCCGATACCCCTGCCTTCCTGCCGCAGGTAAACAAGTGCGCCAATACCCTCCTTCTCAATCATTTGCATCGCCGCGATAAGCTGCTTTCCGCATTCGCACCGCTGCGAGTGAAACAAATCTCCCGTCATACATTCCGAATGAACCCGAACCAGCACCGGCTCAAGATGCTCGATTGGTTTGCCGAAATTGTCCATCTCGCCGATACCGCCTTTGCACAGCGCCAGATGTGGCTCAGGCGACGATACCGATTCGTATGCGATTAACTTGAAGTCGCCGTAATCGGTCGGCAGGTTCACCGCCTCGACCCGCTTAATATGACTTTCCCGTTGCAGCCGATACTCAATCAGCTTGGCAATCGATGTAATTTTCAGATTATGCTTTTTACAAAACTCCAGCAGTTGCGGCACTCGCGCCATCGACCCGTCGTCGTTCATCACCTCGCAAATCACCGCCGCCTGCCTGAGATTCGCTAACCTCATCAGGTCAATCGCCCCTTCGGTCTGCCCCGCGCGGACCAGCACACCGCCCTCCCGTGCCCGCAGCGGGAATACGTGCCCCGGCCGCGCAAGGTCCCCAGGCCTCGTCCCGTCGGCGATAGTGACAGCTACCGTTTTTGCCCTGTCTGCCGCGCTAATACCCGTCGTGATTCCCTCCGCCGCGTCGATACTCACCGTAAAAGCCGTCCCTAACCGCGCCGTATTATCAACCACCTGCGGGTGAAGCGCCAGTGCGTCGCATTTCTCCCCCGTCAATGGCAGACACACAAGTCCCCGCCCGTATTTCACCATAAAATTGATGACCTGTGCCGTCGCCTTTTCCGCCGCGCATACCAGGTCTCCCTCGTTCTCGCGGTCCTCATCGTCAACCAGCACGATGATTTTCCCCGCTCGAAGCTCGTCCAACACTTCCGATATATGGCTGAACTGCACGCTCATATTATTTATTATTTTATATTTATTATTTATTATTTTTGATTTACAACGTTTAATTGTCGCCGGCACGGCGACGAAATTATAAATCATAATTCATAAATCATAAATAATAAATCAACACCAATGTTATTGTTTTTCGGACAGGTATTTATGAATTGACTGCGCCGCTTTTTTGCCGTCGCCCATAGCCAGAATCACCGTCGCCGCCCCGCGGACAATATCGCCTCCCGCAAATACCCCCGGTATGCTGGTCATCAGGTTCTCGTCCGCTTCGATATAGTCCCACTTGTTGAGCTTCAGCCCCGGCGTTGTCTTTGTCAGTAAGGGGTTCGCGCCAATCCCGATTGCCACAATCACGACGTCGCATTCGATATCGAATTCCGAGCCGGGTATCGGCACCGGCCTGCGTCTTCCCGACTTGTCCGGCTCGCCCAATTCCATCCTTATACATTTCAGCCCGCGCACCCATCCTTTGTCGTTGCCCAATACCTCGACCGGCGCCGTCAGCATCTCGAATTTAATATTTTCCTCTTCCGCGTGGTGCACTTCCTCGACCCGCGCCGGCATTTCAACCCTGCTGCGCCGATACACAATTGTGCTTTCCGCCGCGCCTAATCGTTTGGCCGTCCGCACCGCGTCCATTGCCGTATTACCCCCGCCGATAACACACACGTGCTTCCCCCTGATTACAGGCGTTTCGCCTTCCGGCTTATACGCCTCCATTAAATTCACCCGCGTAAGGTATTCATTCGCCGAATACACGCCCTTGAGGTTCTCCCCCGGTATATTCATAAACTCAGGCAGTCCCGCGCCCACCGAAATAAACACCGCGGCAAACCCCTCCTCATTCATAAGCTGCGGTATCGTTACGGTCCTGCCCACAATCACATTGGTCTCGATTTTGACGCCCAGCGCCTCTAATCGCCGGATTTCCTCATTCACAATCGCCTTGGGCATACGAAATTCCGGTATCCCGTAAAGCAGCACGCCGCCCGCCCTGTGAAACGCCTCGAAAATCGTTACGTCGTAGCCCATCCTCGCCAATTGCCCCGCGCACGTAATCCCCGCCGGCCCCGAACCGATGCACGCCACCTTCTTGCCAATCCTCTTAATCTGCGCCGGCTTTGTTTTTTCCTCGTGCGCCATCTGGTAATCCGCCACAAACCGCTCTAACCACCCAACCGCAACGGGCGTATCGCTCTTGCACCGCACACAGCACGCCTCGCACTGTATTTCCTGCGGGCAAACCCGCCCCGTAACCCCCGGCAAATCATTGTCCCTGCGAACCATTTCCGCCGCCGACGCAAAATCTCCCTTGGCGATTAACTCGATAAACCCCGGAATATCGATCCCGACAGGGCAGCCGGTTACGCATTTGGCGTTCTTGCACTGAAGGCATCGCTGCGCCTCGCGTATCGCCGCCTGCTCCGACAGCCCTAAGTTGACCTCCTTGAAATCCCTGCTCCGCTCGACACCGTCCCTTTGCGGCATCTCCTGCCTCGGTATCGCCAACCGTTCCTTCGCACTCAGTTTTGTCGTCTCTTTATTCACTTTTTTTCTCTGTGACCTCTGTGTCCTCTGTGGCTTACTTAAGTTTGCATTTATGCTGCTCGTATTTCTTGTCTTCCTCTGGCTTATACGTTTTCAGCCGGTCCATAAGCTCATCGAAATCGACTTTATGCCCGTCGAATTCCGGCCCATCCACGCACGCAAATTTCCGCTTCCCGTCAATCGTTACCCGGCACCCCCCGCACATCCCCGTGCCGTCAACCATCACCGGGTTCAAGCTCACAATCGTCGGTATATTCAGTGGCCGCGTCAGTTCCGACACGAATTTCATCATAATCACAGGCCCCGCACAGTAAACTGCGTTCACCTGGCCGTCTGTTTGAATCAATTCACGCAGTGCGTCTGTTACCAGTCCCTTTTTACCCGATGACCCGTCGTCCGTCGTGATTATCAATTTATCGCTGACTGAGCCGAGCAGCTCATCCAGAATCACCAGGTCTTTGGTCCTCGCCCCGATGATACTGATGATTTTGTTTCCCGCCTGTCGCAGCGCCACTGCCTGCGGGTAAACAACCGCCGTCCCCAATCCGCCGCCGATTACGGCCACCGTCCCGTATTTCTGGATATGGCTCGGTTGCCCCAATGGCCCTGCCACGTCGTGAAAACTGTCGCCCTTCTTCAGCGTCGCCATTTCCGACGTGCTTTTGCCTACCGTCTGCACGATAATCGTAATCGTCCCCGTTGCCGTATTGACGTCCGCGATTGTCAGCGGGATGCGTTCCGAGTAATCGAACGCCCGCACAATTACAAATTGCCCGCACAGCCGTGCCTTGGCAATCCGCGGCGCCTTGATTTCATACCGCGTAACATTCGGTCCAATTGTCTGTTTTTCCGCAATTTCGAACATAAACAGTCAGTCCACGCCCCGTTAATCTAACTTAAACTTGAAGGAAAACCGCGATTATACCCGTTTCACCCTAATTTCCCAAATGAAATTTACGCACCCTTCCCATTAGCGGTTCTTATGAGCCCCCTCTCTCCCTGTTTCTTTATTCTGTGTTTTTTTGTTGAACGTTTCCCGGCGTTCCGGGTTTCAACGGCAGTTTTCACAGTTTGCACAATTGGCATAACAAATTGAAAACCTCATCAACGGTGATTTTCTGCATACAGATATTGTCTTTACAGGACGACTGGCGATTATTATATGCGCTGACGCACGGACTGCAGGCAATACCTTTCCAGATAATATGAGAACGCGGCGTTTGCGCCCCAAAAAGTTTCGGCGTCTCAGGCCCGAACAGCGTTATCACCTCGATATCGGTCAGCGTCGCGAAATGTGCCGGCCCGCTGTCGTTAGTTACAAGAGCGTCGGCTAAACAATACAGCATCATCAGTTGCCTCATCGTCGTCTTGCCTGTCATTGAAAAACATCTGGCCGAACCAGTTGCTTCAATTATTTTTTGCGAATGTGCCGCTTCAGCAGGCGCACCAGTAAAAGCCACGTGCACGTCCGGCGATTTTTCGATTAATCGCTTTGCCAGCTCCACGTATCGCTCAGCAGGCCACTTTCGCAATGGCAGCATATCTGAAGCGTTGGCATTAAGTAGTATCAGCGGCCGATATCTGCTTGTTCGGGCCTCCTTTTCCACAACCGCCTTAAATTCGCTCAGTTCCTTTTCACCGGGCGTAAAACGTGATTTCACCTCACTTGGCTGTGTCGCGTCCAAATTCAATTTCGGCATTTCCTCCGCAGGCATTCGTATCGCCTCAACCATAACCTCGAACATTCTGCTTGTATGCAGGTGCGGATTATAATTCAGCCGATGCGTCATTAAATCCCCCCGATAAGGCCCACCCTCGCCGAAACCGTGCAGACCAACACGCACACGGGCACCGCTTAAATACGTCAAAATCGCCGAGCTTCTCGCAAAAAATTCAAAATCAACCGCCGCGTCGATACTCAGTTTTCTGATTTTACGTATTGCCCTCATCGCCCCCGACGCTAACGAAATAAAATCCCTGTCTGGAATCGTTATCACGTTTTGTTCGGGGATAATACTCATCACGTCTAAAATAAAACGGTTCTGCTCGAAAACCAGGAAATACACATTGTCCCTTCCTGCTGTTTCAACTGCCCTCCGTATCGCTGCGTCAGCTAAAACTGTCGCACCCTGCTCGGCAAGCTTCACAATAAGTATGCTTTTGATTCTGTCAGGTCTCGATTTTCGCGGCCCTCCTAGCACGTCCCGGCACTTGCGAACAGCCGTCAGGATAAAACAGGCCGGCACGCCCAGCAGCTTGTCAATTTGTCGCATTGTCGATATTTTCATCGAGAGTCCCTGCAGTAACATTAGGAATTAGCTTTGCTTTTAACTTTTTTTTACAATCCGCTCTCATTTAGTCCCCGGGGTTTTCTG
The DNA here is from genome assembly GCA_049509315.1 of Sedimentisphaerales bacterium. Classification (GTDB taxonomy): domain Bacteria; phylum Planctomycetota; class Phycisphaerae; order Sedimentisphaerales; family Anaerobacaceae; genus Fen-1362. Next base: position 9,146 of record JBELAA010000066.1, read on the forward strand.
CCCAGCGATGGCAAACTCCAGATTTTGTTGAGCCGCCGTGTTATTCGGATCGATTAAAAGCGCCTGTTTAAAATGACCGATTGCGTCGTCGAGTTTTCCCAGCTTAAAATACGCCACCCCCGCTTCACTATGTGCAATCGCGTTTTCCGGTGTAATCGCAAGGGCTTTTTCATATTCCTGAACCGCCTCTGCGAATCGTCCTTTTCCGATAAACGCAAATCCCATATTCAAATATCCTTCAGATAATTGCGGGGCTATTTTAATCGACTTTTCACTTAATGAGATTGCATCGTCAAATTTTCCGCTGTGCACAAGTGCGCTGCCGTATTTATTCATTATATTCGGGTCATCAGGAGCACTTGCTAAAACCCTGCGAAATTCCTCGGCGGCCTCCGGGTATTTTGCAATTTTAAGAAGCGAATTACCCAGAATTTTGCGCGTGGTAATGATGTCCTTGTCTTCGAGAGCTATTCTGCATTGCGTTATCGCCTCATCATATCTGCCTACACCCATCAATAGCCCTGCAAGGTTGCCTCGCGAAATAAAATCGTGGGGTCTTTTTAAAACGATATATTCATCGCACGCTATTGCCTCGTCTATTTTTCCGGTTTTATATAAGGCAATAGCCATATTATTATATGCCTCCCAGCAATCCGGCTTTATTCTGATTGCCTCCCGGCAGTGCGAGATTACTTCTTCATACCGCTCCTGACTGAGCAGCGGCATCGTTATACAGAAATGCGCCTTGTGATTATTCCTGGTTACCTTGAGAGCATGCTCGCAAAGTATTTCAGTATTCTTCCAGTACCCGGTTTGAATTTGCGCACATACCGCCAGGATTAATAAAATTAACAGCGATGATGACCATAGAAT
>JBELAA010000067.1:0-9939 GCA_049509315.1 Sedimentisphaerales bacterium
GACGGCTTTAACGCTGAACGGGTCAAAACCACCCATTTTTCAGGCGACGTCCGGCTGGGCGTATTCCAGAAAGAAGTCAGATTCGACAGCGGTTTGACCCGCCCCACTGGTCTTTCAAATGCTGCCATTCACAACTGCTACATCGGCAACAACGTTTATATCAACCAAGTCAAGGGCAGCATCGCCAATTATCAAATTGAGGATGATGTGGTTATCGAAAATATCGACCTGCTGGTTGTGGAAGGACGGTCAAGTTTCGGTAACGGCGCTGAAGTGGCGGTCATCAACGAGGCGGGAGGCAGGGAAATACCCATATATGACCGGTTATCGGCGCAAATCGCATACGTAATCGCGCTTTACAGGCACAGGCCAAAGGTAATCGAGAAACTGCGGGTAATGGTCGCCCAATACGTCGATTCAGTTACCTCCTCGATGGGGCTTGTCGGGGCGGGAGCCAAAATCATCAACGCCCGAACCATTAAGAACGTAAAAATCGGCCCCGCGGCGACAATCGAGGCCGCCAGCCGGCTCGAAAACGGCTCTATTAACAGTACCCCGCAGGACCCGGTATATATCGGACCCGGTGTTTTCGCCCATAATTTCATCGCCTGCTCCGGCGCCAAAGTCAGCGACGGCGCGATTCTTGCCCATTGCTTCGTCGGCCAGGCGACCGAGCTTGCAAAGCAGTATTCCGCCGAAAACTCGGTCTTTTTCGCAAACTGCGGCGGATTTCATGGTGAGGCGTGTTCGATTTTCGCAGGCCCCTATACCGTAACTCATCACAAATCGACCCTGCTTATCGCCGGCCTGTTCAGCTTCCTTAACGCAGGCAGCGGCACGAATCAAAGTAATCACATGTATAAACTCGGACCGTCTCATCAGGGTATCGTCGAACGCGGGTCAAAAACCGCCAGCGATTCGTATATGTTATGGCCGGCGAAGGTCGGGGCGTTTACTGTCGTTATGGGCAGGCACTATCGAAACTCGGACACGTCGGACCTGCCTTTCTCATACCTCATCGAGCACGAGGACGAGAGTATTCTCGTTCCGGGCGTTAACTTGCGAAGCGTAGGCACCGTTCGCGACGCCAGGAAATGGCCCAAACGCGACAAACGCAAAGACCCCAACAAATTAGACCTCATCAATTTCAAGCTGCTTAGCCCATATACAATTCAAAAAATGCTCAACGGCCTTGAGATTCTCAATGACCTCAAGGCAACCAGCGGCGAAACGAGCGATTATTTCACATATCACAGCGTAAAAATTAGAAACGATTCCCTATACAAGGGCATAAAATTTTACCAAATCGGCACAGACAAATTCTTAGGCAACTGCCTGATTAAACGGCTGGAAGGTAAACAGATTTCGGACGTTGAGGAGCTGCACCTGGCTTTGAAACCGCAGACCGAAATCGGGCCCGGCAAGTGGATTGACGTGGCCGGCGAGTTTGTGCCGGAAGAAGTGGTAAACAAAATTTTAGATGATATCGAATCGGGGAAACTTGCAAATCTCGACTCGATTACAAAGGCGTTTGTCGCGGCGTATGAGAACTATCCCGCGTACGAGTGGGCCTGGGCGGCAAACGTTTTGCAGCAAAGATTAGGCAAGACCATCGACGCGATAACGCCCGGCGATATTATCGATATGACAAACAGGTGGAAGGCCGCCGTGGTCGAGCTGGATAATATGCTTGCGGCCGACACGGCAAAGGAATTTACTCAAGCCGCGCAAATCGGCTACGGCATCGACGGCAACCAGCAGGATAGAGCCGCCGATTTTGCCGCCGTTCGCGGGACTTTCGATGATAACAGCGTCGTTAAGGACATTAAAAAACATATCGAGGACAAAACCCGGCTCGCAGAAGAGCTGATTCGCCGAATGCAAAAAATCCGTTAGTAAAAAACCCAATACCTTAACCCAATGCCAAAAGGAGGAACGTATGAGAGTAATCATACAACCGGGCTACGACCTTGTCTCGAAATGGGCCGCCGCCTACGTCGCCAAAAAGGTAAATGAATTCAAACCCACCAGCTCAAAGCCCTTTGTCCTGGGGCTGCCTACCGGCTCGTCGCCGTTAGGAATGTACAAAGAATTGATTAAACTGAACCAGGCCAAAAAGGTGTCGTTCAAAAACGTGGTAACTTTCAATATGGACGAATACGTTAATATACCCGAAAACCATCCTGAAAGTTACCACTCGTTTATGTGGAATAATTTTTTCAGCCACGTTGACGCCGTAAAGGAAAACGTCAATATCCTCAACGGCAACGCGAAAGACCTGCCTGCCGAATGTCAGCAATATGAGGAAAAAATGAAAAAAGCGGGCGGTATCGAGCTATTCATCGGCGGCATAGGCCCCGACGGCCACATCGCCTTTAACGAGCCGGGCTCATCTTTAGCCAGCCGGACAAGGGTTAAAACGCTCACACAGGATACCATAATCGCGAATTCGCGTTTCTTCGAAAACGACGTGAAAAAAGTGCCAAAGACGGCGTTAACCGTCGGCGTAGGGACAGTTATGGATGCCAGAGAAGTGATGATTCTTGTCAACGGCCATAACAAGGCACGCGCCTTATGGCACGCAATCGAAGGCGCGGTCAATCACCTCTGGACAATAAGCGCTTTGCAGATGCACCCCAAGGGAATCATCGTCTGCGATGAGGACTCAACTGACGAATTGAAGCACGGCACGGTGAAATATTTTAAGGATATCGAATCGGTCAATCTTAATCCTGATTCGATGCTGAAATAAAGCAGGGCAGGCAGCGGAAACCGCAGAGAATTTTGCTGTTGAAAAAGGCGGGGATTTAAGGTTTATATAGGCCGGTGCGATAATAATAAGCGAACCGGCCTTATTTTTTGGTCGACAGAGGGTTGAAAATAAGGTAGGAAAAGGTAGAATTTGGAATAATATACGTAGGAAATTAGGTTGTGATAGATTGGACTCGCGGACGATAATTTAGTAATAATATTTGAGGGAAACATGCCAAAACCAAATGATGTAGTAATAAAACCACAAGAAGAATATGCATACGGCCATATAATTAAAGCACTAGCAGGAGGGCTATATCCGAATAAGTTCCATGTTGCCAGAGAATATGTACAGAACGGATTCGATGCAATACTAAACTGGAAGCAAACAAAAAAACAGGCAAAATGTCAGATTAGAATATCAATACAAAAACCATCTATATTTATCTACGATAACGGTACTGGGATGGATAGGCATACGTTGAATGAGTACCGAAAGGTGGGTTTTTCGAAGAAAATGGTTGGTGAATTCGCTGGATTTAGAGGCATTGGAAAGCTTGCTGGAATATCGGTAGCAAAAAAACTAATAGTGACAACTTCGCCATATGGTAAATCTGAGAAATACATTCTTACCTTTGATGCCGAAGCAATGATAAATGAAATAGACGCTCTAAAGAAGAACAGAGATAATATATCCTTGAACAATCTCATTGCGAAACATACTACGATATCTTCTGATCAAGAACATAAAAATGAGCATTACACCATGGTAGAGTTACATGACATAAAAGCTGACTCAAAGATTCTTTTAGATAATAAAAACCTATGTAATTATTTATCCCAAAATGCACCAGTGCCATTTGACCCAAATTTCCCTTACGGCAAAGAGATAGAGGATGATATTAGAAGATTTGTATTAGATTACGATAGCGTAGAATTATTAGTAGATAACGTGCCAGTATATAAGCCATTCGCTCCAAATCTGAATCCTCATAAACATATCTTAGTATGGGATTTGAAAAGACAGAAACAAAAGGCATTTTGTTGGTATTGTGAAAACAAGGGAAAAGGGCAAATTAAATCAGATGAATTGAGCGGATTTATTTATAGATATAAGAATTTTGCAGTTGGTGATAATTATCTTACCAGAAAAACAATCTGGGGAGTATCATCACACTTGGCATTTTATTTTGTGGGAGAGATTTATATAACAGTTCCAGAAATCATACCGACTTCGCAAAGGGACGATTTTGAACAAAGCATAGAAAGAGATACATTTTATGATGACGCCAATGTTATTGCAAACGAAGTGAACAAGCTTGCGAGAACGAGTTCTGACATCCGGAGAGCAAAGGAAGTTGTTGATGAAGGAGCAACAGTGGTATCGGCCATCGGGAAAGAAGTAGATAAAAAGGAACCTTCTCTGAGGGATCTAAGCGTAGAAAAAATTACTCGTCTTTCAAATACAATTACAAAAATCCAAAGTCGCGAAAAAAATATTCCACCAGAAGACAGAGGTACAATAATTCTAGCAAGGAGAGTTGTAAAAAAGGCCCAGAAATTATTGGGGCAAATTAGCGAGATCGAAAAACAAGAAAAAAAACAATATAGCATTATTGATGCGCTTAGATTTAACAACCAAGCGAAAAGGGTATATTTGACAACGATACGAACGCTAAAAGATGTACTTGTTGACCAGCCAGAAGAATTGGAAATCATTATAAAAGAGCTTCATAGGAATTTAAAAAAAGAATTTGGGATATAGTGAGACCTAATATCTGTGTTGCCCAAACATTATCACTCAACACCAAACAAAGACCGCGTTAGGGAAGAGGACGCCAAGCTAATTGTCCAGGATTATAGAAGCAAAAAGAGGGAACTTGTCTACCTTGGCATGCCCTCTGGTGAAATGAGGGATATTCTTACTTGGGAAAAATATCTCGGGAGATGCACCGCTGTCGAAATCGACGAACAGATTAGGAGTAAGCTAAGCCTTAATATAATAAGAGGTGGTCTTGAGGATAAAATTCGTGTAATGTACGGTGATGTTGAAGAAATTCTCATAAAAGGAAAAGATAATCATGGCAACCAGCTCGAACTCCCTTACGACGTCATTTTTCTCGATTTCTTCGGGACTATCCTCTATAAAAATCTAAAGCGAGTCGATGCTTTAAAATCGCTCATTCAAAAACAGAGGGGTAGTGATTTTTTGTTGTTGATAACATTTAATTTGAAGGAAAAAAATTACAGTAGAGACACTTTGATACGGACCTTCGATAAGATAAAAGATGACCTCGAAAGCCTTTATTCTTTTGATAACGCCATGAAACTCCATATAAATATAAAGAGAGTAATAGATGCCTACAAATCAGAACAAACACACGAAATGTACCGACAGAAACTTTTCGTCCCATATCTAATAAAAGGTGTTAGCGAAAGTGTTGGATTCAAAGTCCATGCTTACCCACCAATTTTTTATGAAGGATACCATAAAAGTCCGATGATACATTTTAGGTTTAAGATGCTTTCTCAGCATATTATGCCTACTCCAGTAGTGGTTAGCGATCAGAATATTGTTGATTTAATTGACCTTAACATGAAAGAGGTAGCCGGTGGAAAACTATTTGTAAGAACGGAACAACTCCCGCGACTTGGAAATATATACTTATGAAAAAATTGGTACTTATCATAAATGAGTAAAATATTGCTAGTTGAGCCCAATTTTCCGATTGCTACAAAGAGCAAGAATCACGCGCATTTTTTGCCGATAGGTCTATTGAAAATAGGGACATATCACAAGCAAAAAAGGGACAGGGTTAAGCTTGTGCGGGGATTAAAACGGTGCGGTTTTACACCGGACAGGATTCTTATTACATCAATTTTTACTTACTGGTCTAAATATGTTCACGAGGCAGCAAAGTTTTATCACGAGGCGTATCCAAAGGCACGGATTGAGATAGGGGGAATTTACGCTTCACTGATGTATGAACACTGCAAGCAACATTCGCCTTTTGCGTATGTGTATAAAGGTTTATATCGTGGAGGAGTGGCAGAAAAAGTTACTCCGGATTACTCATTGCTGCCGGAGAACCTTGATTATCAGATTATTCACACATCGAGGGGCTGCACAAGAAAGTGCGCTTTTTGCGGGACGTGGAAGATTGAGCCGGAATTTAAATGCGTTGATACTATTAGTAATCTCATAGAGAAACAGAGATTGGTATTTTATGACAACAATCTTCTCGCGAACCCGCATATAGACAAAATTCTCCGTGAGGTTTCTGAATATCGGTTAGAAAGAGGACATCGCCTGAGTTGTGAAAGCCAAAGCGGGTTTGATTTGAGATTGCTGACACCGGAACGAGCGAGATTGTTGAAGGCCGCTCGATTTATGAATCCGCGCGTAGCATGGGACGGGTCTTATAAGGACTGGCCGAGAGTAAAGCAAGCGATAGAATATCTAAAGGCCGCAGGTTATACCCACAACGATATTTTTGTGTTTATGATTTACAACTGCGTGCTTTCGTATGAGGAGATGAGGAAAAAACTCGATGCTTGTCGGCGATGGAAGGTTCGCGTGATAGATTGCAGATACCGGCCGTTGGAATATACAGATGATGGTTATAAGCCGGGACGAAAACCGCAAAAGGGGGCAGAATACTACATACATAAGGGGTGGAAAGATTGGCAAGTGCGGCGGTTCCGTCGATGCGTAAGGGAACAGAATATAGCCATTCTCCTGAATTTGCCAAATGGAAGATATATCCCCGGTTGTGAACGGCATAAAGTTGCAGTTTAGCAATATCTTATGGATACCACCAGACCCTTTGCATACTACCACATACAAGCACATACTACGTTTTTTAGCGTTGGGAATAATGGGAACAGCAATCTTTCTTTCCACCCCGCGCTTCCTTCGACTGGTTCGACCCCCGATAACAACATTCCCCCAGCCAACAGCTTGCTGGGGCAGGCAGGACAGGTCTGTGTCTTTATTCGGTTTCTCTGAGGATTTTGGCGTCGAGGATGTCTTTGTCCCGGCCGGTTGATTCCTTGTTTAATCAGGCATGATTCGTTTTTTAAGAATTGCAACATCTCTTCGCATTGGTTGTTGAGCATCGGTTCGCCCGTTTAAAGACCACAATTCCTGCGTAAGTTCCCAGACCATAGCGACTCGTTGAGCAGGTGGGGCGTCGACATAATCCCGATTTATCGAAGATTTGCCTTTGATTAGCGCCGCCCGACTGCGGTCAACCCTGTTGAATTCCTGCTTTTCATTCATATCCATACTAATTTTACGGCAAATTCGGCTCTCCGGCAAGAGAAAAAACGCTGATTTTCTTAAAAATATGTTATGGCCGCCTAAGCATATCTATTTTAATTACAAGAGGTTACATCGCTGATTAAGAAATTTTTGCTTAAAATGTTATATTTTGCTTGACTTATTAATAATTTTTAGTATAATTCTAACTTGCTGGGCCGCACTGGTTCAGCAAAGGTAACAGGCCCAGATGGGCCAAGGTTTCAGCCCAAGATAGGGCAAGGGAGGGGCAGCAGCCCCATTTCAGACCCCGAGAAATCCGAAGGATTTCCGGGACTTAGTCCTCGAAATTTCTTTGAAATTTCTGAGGGTTTCGGATTGTAACTAAAATTAAAAACTTAGTGGCTTAGTGCCTTTGTGGCAGAAAGAGGAGAGATATATGTCAGCAACATATTCAATTTCAATGCCGATTTGGCTCGACCTGATTTTCGCGTGGCCGGTGATAATCTACAGGCAATGGAAATACGGCTACACCTTTCGCAAAATTTACCTCGACGAGGGAATATGGACAATCGTTGACCCGCAGGATTATTATCGCTTAAAAAATTTCAACTGGTTTCTCTCCGGCTCAAGCAAAAAATTCTACGCCCACCGCACCATTAAAATTGGAAACATAGAAACAAAAACCGTATCGATGCACAGATTGATTATGGATGCTCCAAAAGGTCTTGTCGTTGACCATATAAACGGAAACGGCCTTGATAACCGCAGGGCCAACCTTCGTCTCGTTACGTCTTTACAGAATCATTGGAACGGACGAAAAATGGAAAACACCTCATCACGGTTCAAGGGGGTCTGCTTTTATAAAGCATACAGGAAATGGATTGCTTATATTAATGTAGCGGGGAAAAGAATATATCTCGGTTACTTCGATGTAGAAATCGAAGCGGCCAAGGCATACGATGCGGCAGCAAGGAAATATATCGGTGAGTTCGCGTGCCTGAATTTTCCGAATACAAGTCCCCTTTCGCCGGTGGAAAAACAGGGATAAAACTGTAACAAAAAAACGGCCCCGAACCGTTCCTGGTTCAGGGCCGATGATTTTTAAACAAAAGCCGGAATTAGTTGGGCTTTGGAGCCGGAGTCGGCATCGGCGCCGGTTTGGGGGCCGCAGCAGGTGCTCCGGAAGGACGCATCACTTCCATCGTCGGCGGCGCTGGCTCTTTACCCGGCGGGTAAACAATCGACGCCTCGGCCATGAGTTTATCCTTGTATGTCCTGAAAAACATGGCCCTTTTTTGGTCCAGAAGCATTTTTACTATCTGGGGTTTAACTTTCTCGAACGGCGCCATTTCCCCAGGCTTGTGGAGCGCAACCTTGATTATGTGATAGCCGAACTGTGTCTCAACCACGTCGCTGAGGTCGCCTGGCTTGAGGGCAAAGGCAACATCCTCGAAGGGCTGCACCATTTGGCCTCTCGTGAACATTCCGAGGTCGCCGCCCTTTGCCTTGGAGGGGCAATCCGAATTTTCTTTGGCAAGCGTCGCAAAGTCGGCCCCTGCCTTGAGCTGCTGGAGCAGTTTTTCGGCCTTTGCCTTTGCCTGTGCCTTGGCCTGGTTGACGTCAGGATTGTTGTGGTCGGGCGTTATCAGTATATGGCTGGCCTGCACCTGTTCGGGGGTGTTGTAGTCCTCTTTGCTCCGCTCATAAAAAGCAAGGGCTTCGGCGTCGTTGATGTCTTTTGAAGGAAGCTGGCCGTCAATCAGCTTTTCGTAGCCGACAGTTTTTCCAATCTCGTGTTTGACCTGCTCGAAATCCTGTCCCTGTGCCTGCAGCATCGATTTGAAGACGTCCATCGTCATACCCTGCTGGGAGAGAATTTCGGTGATTTTGTCATTGACATCGCTGTCTGTAACGGTAATACCCATTTTTTTGACCTGCTCATCCAGGAGGCGTTCGAGAATCATACCTTCGAGCATCTGTGCTCTCATACGACTCTTGTACTGTTCGGCCATGGCAGGTGTAAGCTTACTGCCTAATCTGGCCAGGCGCGGCATTATCCTGGCGTCAAGCTGGCCTTCGGTAATTGCAGAGCCGTTGACCGTAACTGCAACCTCGTTGTTTTCCGGTGCGGAGGGAACTGCGGGAGGTTTAGGCAGGTTCGGTTCGACTTTAGGCGGTTTGGCCTCAGGGGCGACCGGCATTGCCGGGGCCTTTGGTGCAGCGGGCGCAGCAGCAGGAGGTGCTATGGGTTTTGCCGCGTTTACGTCTTTAGCGGGGGCTGCTGTTTTCGCGGCGGGAGCATTTGCGTCCTTGACGGTCATTTTGGCGTCTTTCGCGGGTTTGGCAGCCGCAAAGACCATTGACGCGGACACAAAAACTACCAGCACTGCCAGCTTCATGCTGATTTTCATAAATTATCCTTTCGAAGAGAATAGATTTTAATAAACGGTTCAATCATGAGATACAAGTGCATAAGTTTGCCATAGTATGAACATAAAGTCAATACTACGCTGAATTTTTATTTATGGTTCGATACTGGATACTGGATACTCGATACTCGTCTCGCCGAAACGAGACTCCGCCAAGGGCTTCGTGGCTCAAAGAGGACGGATGACAGCGGACGGAGGATAGCGGGTAGCGTTTAGATATTGCCGATTGCCGATTTTAAGTATTCACAGCGAGCGGGGACGGTTTTTAGATGTTGAAAAAGGACGATGGTTGGGGTATTGTGGGATCGGGAAATTATCGCTTGAGGCGCTTATGAAACAAACAGACGGGCATTCAAAAGAACAGGTATCGCTGGCGAGTATCGCTGACAAGCTTGTTGAAGCGGCAAGGAAGATACTACGTGAAGCCAAGACAGAGGAAGACCTTAAAATAAGGTTTGAGAAGGTGCTTGGGCCTTTAGTCGAAAGCGCTGGTAT
>JBELAA010000068.1:0-21582 GCA_049509315.1 Sedimentisphaerales bacterium
TTAGTGAAGCGGGTAGTTGGTTTGCCGGGCGATACGATTGAAATGAAAGCAAATGTGCTTCTTATTAATGGGGAACCATTGAGTTACTCTAAATCGGATACTGATTACTCAGACCGGCTACAATCTGCATTAAAAAAACGTTCCGTTTTCGCAACAGAAAATCTCAAAGGGTATGAGCACACGGTAATGAGCGTCCCGACGCTGCCGGCAAAGCGGAGTTTTGGGCCTGTTACGGTGCCGCAGGATAGTTTTTTTGTAATGGGCGATAACAGGGATATGAGCAGGGACTCGCGGTATTTCGGCTTTGTGAATTCAAAGGCGATAATCGGCAGGGCCACGAGGGTCATCGTTTCGTTCGATAAGACGGACTGGTATCAGCCGAGATTGAAAAGAACACTTACCCCCTTGAAATAATCACGCAAAATGGTATAAAAAGCCCGGCTTTTTTATTGAACCAACACGACTTATATAATCTGACTTCAGGCGCCAAGACCGGTTTTGCAGCGACGGTTTTACGTTCGCTTGCCGGGATTGCGGGCTGCGCATACTCGACGGTCATTCAAATTCACAATTTTTTATATTCCCACGACCTGTTGAAATCATTTGCAGTAACACAGGCGGGGCTTAAAACCACAGACAGGACGCAGCAGACGGTTCCCGTTATAAGTATCGGCAATATAACCGCTGGCGGAACGGGTAAGACGCCGATGGTTATATGGCTGTGCAATTTCCTGCAAAACAGGGGGAGCAAATGTGCGATACTCACCCGTGGGTATAAATCAACAGGAGGTCAGGATGATGAGCCGACGAATTCCGAGCCATTGTCTGATTGCCAGGTTGTCCGTGAAAGGTCGATGTTGCAGGATTTCAAATGTTTTATGATGCGTTGTGCAAATATATCGGCGTAGGCAAGCGACAGTTCCCGCGCAAAACCGAGGAATAACAGCCCCGTAGTAACATCGCGTGCGGTATATTGATAGGCGGGCAGGTTCCGGGATTTGAGGCCAATCCAGTATTCGGGTATATCGCGTAAATCCTTGGTATCAATGGAGATTTGCTGCAAGAACCGCCAGTGTTTTTTGATTTCACGCAGGCAGCGTTTTGTCTGGTGTTTTTTTCTGCGATATTTGCGGTTCAGGCGGTGTTCTTTGCATATTCGCCTGATGGCTTTTTCTGACCAGGGCAGGTCAAACTCATATTTGAGACGCCTGGCTGAAAAACGAGGCAATTGTTCCTTTAATGCGATGATTTTCTTTTCAGACCGGCTGTCTAACTTTCTTGGACTGCGGTCGGTAATGCTTTCAAGAGAGCCGTCGAAACGCCTGAGCCATTTTTTGACGGTATTTACGGTGGTATGAAGGAATCCCGCTGCACGCTTGATGGAATGCGTCCGGGCGTATTGAATCATTTTGAGTCGCAGGATTTTTGGGTCTTTGCTTTGTCTCATTATGGTATAGTATTCATATGGACACATGAACACCTCCTTTCACCATTGCTGTGATGAAAAAGGGGCATTATCCCTTATGGGGATACATATGTCCGCTTTTTTATTTCATATTCGAGGCCCTTGATAACTCTGTTAAGTTCTTTCCAGCCCCTCTGGCCAGCCCCGGCTGGCCGCAAAGGGGGGTTACGATGTCTGGGGCACTTCCCAGAATTTCTGCAAAGGGGGTACGATGTTCCCTGTTATCCCTTTTTTCCCGAAAAACCTGATATTTATCGCTCCAAACGCTTTAATTTTTTATTATTTTTACTTAACTATTTGCTGTTATTAAACTTACGCACTGCTTTTTGACATTGGCAGGCAATAAAAAATCTGACATCCCGTCATCCTTTTCAATATTTTCTTTGACAATAAGAGACAAAATTTCTATGATAGAGGATTGTTATTATGGATTACCGCACCGGCGTGCAATTATGGAGGAGGCACAATTAGAAATTGTATATTAGTGGCCGTTCTGGCTCTCGGGGCTTTTACCTCTGCCTTTGGCGACGGCCCCCCGCAGCAATGGGTCGCACATTACAACAGTTCGGGTAATGGTTCCGAATTAGCTGCCGACATTGCGGTAGATAATTTACAAAACGTTTATGTAACCGGCAGCAGTTATGGCGGCACCGCTTATTACGACGACTACGCCACTGTAAAATATGACCCTAATGGCAGTCAGTTGTGGGTAAAACGCTATAACGGCCCGGAAAATGGCGGCGACGGGGCTACCTGCCTGGCAATAGACGGCTCAGGCAATGTCTGTGTTGCCGGATATAGTTACGGTGGTAGCTCAGTCACCGACTACGTTACGATTAAATACAGCCCCGACGGTACTCAATTATGGGCAGCACGTTACGACGGGCCGGGTAATAGCGACGACAGTGCATCAGCCATAGTAATAGATAGTTCCGGTAACATTTATGTTACGGGCACCAGTTTTGGCGGCAGTTCAGGCACGGATTATGCCACAATTAAATATAGCCCCGATGGGAATCAATTATGGGTGGCTCGCTATAACAGCCCTGAAAATAGCGACGAAGAGGCTTATGGCCTGGCAATTGACGGTTCAGGTAACGTTTATGTTACAGGGGTCGGTTACCGTCAGAGCACAAGTGCTGACTATGTCACAGTTAAATATGATACTAACGGAAATCGCCTCTGGACGGCCGTTTATAACGATGCCGACAATGGCGACGACATCGTTTACGCCTTGAAAGTGGATAACTCCGGCAACGCCTATGTTACAGGAGCCGGCTACAGCAACAACACGGATTACGACTATGTCACAATTAAATACGGCCCGAACGGCAATCAGTTATGGCTGGCTCGTTATGACGGACCTCAAAATGGCGACGATGAAGCATACGACCTGGTAATAGACGGCTCAGGCAATGTTTATGTTACCGGATACAGTTACGGCGGCGACACAAATTATGATTACGCCACCGTTAAATACGACACCAACGGCAATCAATTATGGGCGGCTCGCTATAATGGGCCGGAAAACAGCGACGATTATGCTTCTGCACTGACTTTAGATGTTTCGGGCAGCGCCTATGTTGCCGGCTTTTGCTTCGGTAGCAGCTCCAGCGCAGATTACGTCACGGTAAAATATGACCGTAATGGTAACCAGGTATGGTCGGCACGTTATAACGGGACTGGAAACAGCGAGGACTATGCTACCGCATTGACGGTAGATAATTCGGGCAATGTTTACGTGACGGGCCAAAGTATGGGAGTCGGCACAAGCTACGATTATGCCACAATCAAATATGTCCAGCGGGATTATTGCACAAGTCCTATTCCCGGCGACCTTAATAATGACTGCAAAGTCGATTTTAGGGATATTGCTATACTTGCCTCACACTGGCTGGATTGCAGTTATGCTCTTGATGAGCAATGCAATTAAATCAACATTTTGTAAATTTTTGAATACAGGCCGGATTCACAGGTCATATCAAGTCATACATATCTACCCTCAAATGATATAAATATTTCCATAAGTATAGTCCTTATAATGATTTAAGAGCAAAACATATCGAAGTAAGCGTGTCAGCGTTAAAATAATAAGGTTTTTCAGCAATTTAGGGATAACAGGGAACATCGTACCTCCTTTGAGAGATTTCGTCTTTAGTTATATAATCAGGGCCGAGCCAATCTAACATTAAGGGAGGCAGCTTTGCAATAGCAGGGTCGATATTCGGCCCAACTTCTCTGATAATCGGCAGGGCCACGAGGGTCATCGTTTCGTTCGATAAGACGGACTGGTATCAGCCGAGATTGAAAAGAACACTTACCCCCTTGAAATAATCACGCAAAATGGTATAAAAAGCCCTTCTTCCGATTTCAATACTACCAGTTTCAACTGTTAGATGGAAATAGCCGCCGTAAGGCGGACAGGCAACGCCTGAAACCAGCAATGCCACCAGTTTTAACTGGTGGTTCTTTACTGAACCAACGCGAATTTTATAATCTGACTTCAGGCGCTCATACCGGTTTTGCAGCGGCGGTTTTACGTTCGCTTGCCAGCTTGTTTACTGGCCTAATATCTGTTATCCTGAATCACTGTGAACGGCTGCAAAAAATGGAACGGTGAATTTAAAAAGCACAGGAATTAAATGGATTAAAGAAGCGTTCATACACATTAAAAGGAGTGGTGTTTGATAATTGGGCAAAAGAAAAAGGTATTTGTAACGGGCTGCTATGATATGCTTCACAGCGGTCATATAGCGTTTTTTCAGGAGGCGGCACAATATGGAGACGTTTACGTCGGATTGGGGTCGGATAAGACCGTTTACAATTTGAAAGGGAAATATCCGGTGAACAATCAGGACGAAAGAAAATATATGATTGACGCACTGAAATTTGTCAAAGAGTGTGTAATTAATACCGGAAGCGGCATAATGGACTTCCTCAAAGAGATTGAAACAATCAGGCCGGATATCTTTATTGTCAACGAAGACGGCAATACTCCCGCTAAAGAAGAATTGTGTAAAAAATTTGGGATGGAATATAAGGTTTTGAAAAGAATACCGTATGGGAATCTTCCATCGCGTTCTACTACCGCTCTCAGGCAGGAATGTACAATGCCGTTTCGCATTGACCTGGCGGGCGGCTGGCTTGACCAGCCCTTTGTCGGAAAATATTCGAAAGGCCCCGTCATAACTATTTCGATTGAGCCGACGATTGAGTTTAATGAAAGAAGCGGTATGGCTTCAAGCACAAGAAGAAAGGCGATTGAGCTCTGGCATACGGATATTCCGCCGGGGGACAAGGAAAAACTTGCAAAAATTCTTTTTAGTTATGAAAACCCCCCCGGGACACATATTGTAGCCGGTTCACAGGATTCCATTGGAATTGTAATGTCCGGATTAAACAAACTGGCTTATGAGGGTGAATATTGGCCTGCAAAGATTACTTCCATATATGACGAAGATATTTTGTCCTGGATTGAAAAACACATTTATCTTATAACGCTCGGGCCGCGCATCAGCGGTTTCGATGTTCTGGATAACACGGCAATAAATAAAGAGAATGCAGTTGCCCTAAGTGATGCGGCAGAGATGTGCTGGAAATCAATTTTAAACAAGGACTTGAAAAATTTCGGCTTATTTTTCAGAAAATCGTATGAAGCGCAGATAAAAATGTTCCCTAATATGGTTTATGATGATATTTTCAAAGTAATTGATAAATATAAAGGTCAATCATATGGTTGGAAATTATCCGGTGCCGGCGGAGGAGGTTATTTGATTTTCATTGCAGACAAGGCAATCGAAGGTGCCATACAAATTAAAGTCAGAAAACCCTCATAAAATTTTTGAAAGGTCAACTTAAATGAAAAAAATTGTTGTAGCCGGAGCGGGCGGTTTTATCGGCGGCCACCTGACAAAAATCCTTTTAAGTAAAGGTCATCAGGTGCGTGCTGTGGATATCAAGCCGCTGACGCGTTGGTATCAGGTGTTCCCCGATGCCGAAAACCTTGTCCTGGATTTAAGAGAAAAACAAAATTGTTACATTGCGGTCAATGGATACAACGAGATTTTTAACCTTGCTGCCGATATGGGAGGAATGGGATTTATTGAAACGCATAAAGCTGCATGTATGCTGAGTGTTCTCATAAACACACATTTACTGATGGCTGCTCGCGATTCCGGGATTGAACGCTATTTTTACGCGTCTTCTGCTTGTGTTTATAACGGCGAAAAACAACTGGATCCAAATAACCAGGGATTAAGGGAAACCGATGCATATCCGGCGCTGGCCGAGGACGGATACGGGTGGGAGAAATTATTCAGTGAACGGATGTGCAGGCATTTCACGGAAGATTTCGGCTTGATAACCCGCGTAGCGCGTTTTCATAATGTTTACGGGCCTTTCGGGACATACGACGGCGGCAGAGAAAAAGCACCGGCAGCGATATGCAGGAAAGTCATTAACGCGGAATTGACGGGAGATAAAGAAATTACTATCTGGGGGGACGGTTGCCAGACGCGAAGCTTTATGTATATCGATGACTGCATCAAAGGCATTTTGCTTATCATGTTTAGCGATATTACTGAACCCCTCAATCTTGGAAGCAGTGAAATGGTCTCGATCAATAAGTTAGTAGATTTGGTTGAGAATATTGCAGGTCAGAAATTAAAACGAAAATATGACCTGAATGCGCCGAAAGGGGTTCGAGGCAGAAATAGTGAAAATACCCTGATTAAGCATTACCTTGGCTGGGAACCTTCGATTCCGTTGAAGGAAGGTTTGAAGAAAACATACGATTGGATTAAAGCACAGATGATTCAGAATAAAGGCAAGGATGGCAAGGTGGTTTTTAATGAATATTAATTAACGGAACTCTAATGAAAAAAGTACTCGTCAGCGGCTGTTACGATTTAATTCATGCTGGACATATCGCCTTTTTCAAAGAGGCGAGTTCCTATGGAAAGCTGTATGTCTCGGTCGGAAGCGACGAAAATATCAGAATACTAAAAGGAAAGCAGCCGTATTTCAACCAGGACGAACGCTGCTATATTGTCGGTTCAATAAAATATGTTGAAGAGGCGTTTATCGGTTCAGGCGCAGGATTGCTCGATTTTGCCCCCGACCTCGAACGCATCAGGCCGGATATATTTATTGCCAATTCCGACGGACATACGGAGGAAAAAGAAATATTATGCAAGAAACACGGCGTCCGGTATCTTGTCCTCAAGCGGATTCCTGAAGCGGGGCTTCCGGCACGTTCGAGTTCTCATACAAAAAAAGAATTACGTTTTCCATATCGGATTTGCATAGCAGGCGGCTGGATAGACCAGCCGTGGATGTCGAAGATATGCGCTGGTTCGGTTGTAGTCGCGCAAATTCGGCCGACTATAGATTTCAACGACCGCTCGGGAATGGCGACAAGCTCGCGTAAAGTGGCGCTGGAGCTATGGGGCGGAAAAGTGCCGGAAGGAAACCCGATTCGCAACGCGAAACTGCTTTTCGGAGCAGAAAATCCGCCTGGAACAAAATACGTATCCGGCTCTCAAGACCAAATCGGGCTTCTCGCACCCGGGATTAACCGCCTTTTTTATGACGGGGATTATTGGCCGTCGAGAATAGACAGTGTTACCGAGCCGGAAATCTGCAACTGGCTTTCGCAGAAACTTTATCTTGTCGGTTTGAGGCCGCGACCCTGCGATTACGACCCGCTTTCAGAGATGAATTTGCGTGAAGATTGGGTAAAAAAACTGGGTGAGTCGGGCGAGCTTTGCTGGAAAAGCATCCTCAGCAGGAATGTCGCAGGATTGGGGAAAGCTATGAAGCAGTCGTTTGAAATGTGGCAGATGCTTTTACCTGATACAGTTCCACAATGGGTAAAAAAGGAAACGGATAAATATGATTGTTACCCCGGATATATTACCTCGGGCTGTGGCGGGGGATACCTGATGGTGGCATCCGACAAACCGGTGCCGGGCGCAATCAATATTCAAGTTAATTATTAATGTAGAATATCAATGCGAAAGATGAATTATTAAAAAGGAAATTAATATGGAAATAAGAAAAATCTTCAGAACCGACGAAGGTAAAAATTATTTCTTTACATTTTTTATTGTCAGCACATTGTTTTTGCTATGGGGAACCTGCAACGGAATGATTGACGTAATGGATAAACACTTTCAGGACCTTTTGCATTTGTCCAAAGCGCAGTCGGCATGGGTTCAATTTTCACATTATCTGGGTTATCTTCTGATGGCGCTGCCGGCGAGCTGGCTGGCCCGCAAACTTGGTTACAAAGGCGGTATTATCTCGGGGCTGCTGCTGGTATCGCTTGGCGGCTTTTGGTTTATTCCCGCTACAAAAATATCGACCTTCTGGGCCTTTCTTCTCGGCGTATGCCTAATCGCAATGGGTTTGACTGTTCTTGAAACAGTGGCCAATCCCTACACTACGGTGCTGGGGCACAAAAAATACGCTGCGACGCGCATTAACTTTGCTCAATCGTTTAACGGCGTCGGCTGGATGCTCGGCCCGATTATAGGAGGTGCGTTTTTCTATTCCTCACAGGGGGCCGAAGTTGCTCAGGGGCAGCTTTATATACCTTATACAGTGGTAGCGATTATCGTTCTGGTGATGGCCGTAATATTTTATTTTGCCAGTGTGCCGGATATCAACACGGAAGACGAATATCAGTTAAATGGCTCAGCCGCAACTGGAATTAACAGGTCTATCTGGTCGCATCCTCATTTCGTCGGCGCTGTAATTGCGCAGTTTTTATATGTTGCAGCTCAGGCGGGTATTTTCAGCTTTTTTATCAATTATATGGTCGAGGAGATTCCCTCGATTTCGCAGACGATAGCTGACAGCTGGCTGTTTAGAGGCCGCGTAGTGATACGGGAAGGAAGTTACTTTGTGAATGAAAAAGGAGCGACATTCCTGCTGGGAACCGTAGCATTTCCATTATTTCTGATAGGCCGGGCAACGGGCGCCGCGATATTGAAAAAGTTACAGGCGCATCGGGTCCTTGGGACATACGCATTATTAAACGTTCTGCTTTGCGGAATTGTAATTCTCAAGCTTGGCTGGATTTCTGTTGCTGCTGTATTTTTGTCATTTTTATTTATGTCGATTATGTTTCCAACGATATTCGCGTTGGGAATTTACGGTCTGGGTGTGCAGGCCAAGAAAGCGTCGGGTTTTATTGTTATGGCTATAATCGGCGGCGCTATTATGCCGAAGCTGATGGGTTATCTTGGTGATATCTATAATATGTCCGCAGGTTTCTTCGTACCAATGGGCTGCTTTGCATTGATAGTAGTTTATGGTTACTCGTGGCCTAAATTAAGTAAAAAAGATGATACGTCCGATATCTTGAAGGTCGAAACGAGCCATTAAATTAGCTGTTTGAAAGTCGTCTTTGCGTATAAGAACGTATTTCTTGACTGAAGAAATTAATGAGCAGGGGCCTTTTTATTGAACCAGCGCAAATTTTATAATCTGGTTTCCAGAAATACGGCTGGCTTTACGGCGGCGTTTATACGCTTGCTTGCCTGGATTGGGAGTTGCGCATATTCAGTCGTCATCGGCGTTCGTAATTTCCTGTATGCACGGGGCATGCTGAAAGCGTTTGCAGTAACGCAGGCGGGGCTTAAAACAACAGATAGGACACAGCAGACGGTTCCCGTTATAAGTATCGGCAATATAACTGCCGGCGGAACGGGTAAGACGCCGATGGTTATATGGCTCTGTAATTTCCTGCAAAACAAAAACGTCAAATGTGCGATACTTACCCGCGGATATAAATCAGCTAAAGGCGAAAATGATGAGCCGGCGATGTTAGCTAAAAATTGCCCCGGTGCAGCGGTTGTGGTCAATCCAGACCGATTGGCAGGCGCTGTCGAGGCGGTCAAGAAGCATCGGGCGCTGGTTTTAGTTATGGACGACGGCTTTCAGCACCGCAGATTGCACAGGGATATCGACATTGTAACCATTGACGCGACCCGGCCTTTTGGCTTTGGAAAGATACTGCCGGCGGGTTTATTGCGGGAACCCGTTACATCGTTAAAAAGAGCAAACGCGGCAATAATTACCAGAAGCGACCTCGTTTCTGAAAATGATTTGTCAGCCCTGACTGATACGTTAAAAAAAATCAATCCGAATATGGCTGTCGCGCAGGCGACACACAGCCCGCTTTACGCAATATCGGCAGGCGATAAAAAAATATTATTAGAACAGCTCAGGGGAAAGCCGGTGTTTGCATTTTGCGGTATCGCAAACCCGGACGCCTTTTTTGCAACAATCGAAACCCTGGGGGCAAAAATCGTCGGCACGATGGTTTATGACGACCACCATAGTTATACCGCTGAAAACGTCGAGGAAGTCCTGCAGCAGGCACGGCAGGCGGAGACGGCAATGGTGATTACAACGGAAAAGGATTTCAATAAAATCAGTCGGCTGGTGGAAAAAACCGACCTGATTGTAGCTTATTTAGCGGTGAAAATGAAATTTGTTTACGGGGAAGAGCTAATAACCGGATTGATTGAAGGGGCTTTGGCGGGTAAAATTCAGGGGGTGAACAAACGCTATGTATGATAACCTGTTGAGTGCCGTTACGAAGCTCGGGTCGCCTAAGGTGCTGCTGGTGGGCGATTTTATGTTAGACGTTTACGTCTATGGCGATGCCGAGCGGATTAGCCCCGAGGCGCCTGTGCCGGTGCTGAGGGTGGATGGCAGCAAGACCGATTACCGCAGCGGCGGGGCGGGCCTTGTGGCAGCCAACCTGTGCGCACTGGGCGGGGTCCCATTGTGTGTGGGGGTAATTGGCAATGACGAAAACGGGGAAAAGCTCAAGAGGTTACTGAAAGCGGGGGGTGCGGACGTATCGGGATTGATGGCCATTCCTGAAAGGCCGACGACGACAAAGCAGCGATTGATTGGTTTGGCGCAACATCGTCATCAGCAGCAGTTATTCAGGATGGATTACGAATCGACGCAGCCATTAACTGAAAAGCAATATGCGAAACTGGCGGAAATAATAAAAGACAAGCTGAAATCGGCTGATATTGTTTGCTTACAGGATTACAACAAGGGGGTCCTCGCTGAATCGTTTTGCAAACAGGTAATACGTTTAGCGGTGCAGGCAGGTAAAAAAGTATTGATTGACCCGTCGCCGATAACCGACTACGCGAAATACGCTGGCGCGACAATGATTACGCCTAACAGGCAGGAAACACGTTTAGGCCTGGGTTTCGAGATAAAAACAATCGATGACGCCAAAAGGGCGGCAAAACAGCTTGTAAGGAAGCTGAAACTCGAATCAATCGTGATAACGCTTGATAAGGAAGGGGCGTATCTCAAATCGCCCGATTTTGACGAGCAGGTGCCGACAAGGCCCCGCAACGTTTACGACGTTACAGGCGCGGGCGATACGGTATTGGCGACTTTGGCGATAATGCTTGCGGCTGGGTGCGATTACAGGACGGCGGTGCAGTTATCGAATATCGCGGGCGGAATCGAGGTCGAGAAATTCGGCGGGGCGACGGTAACAATCGACGAGGTTATCGCTGAAATAGCATACCTCAATCGCGGCAGCGCAGGCAAAATCAGGTCGGTTGATTCACTGACGGGGGAGCTGGCCTGGCGGCGAAAACGAAATCAGAAGATTGTATTTACGAACGGCTGTTTCGACGTTATACACAGGGGGCATATCGAGTTTTTGAAATTCTGTAAATTACACGGCGATATCGTGGTCTTGGGGCTTAACAGCGATAAATCGGTTAAGATAATCAAGGGGCCGGACAGACCCATTCACAATCAGTTAGACCGGGCCGAGGTTTTGTCGGCGCTTGAGACGGTTGATTACATCACTATATTTGACGAGCCGGACCCATTGAAATTGATTGAGAAAGTGAGACCCGAAGTTCTGGTAAAAGGGCGGGACTGGGAAAAAAAGGGCGTCATAGGCGCTGATTTTGTCAAATCATACGGCGGCAAAGTCGTTCTGGCGCCTTTAGTGGAAGGAAAAAGCTCGACAGCGGTAATCGAAAAAATGAGAGCATTAAACGTGAAGAAAAATGTTGCGGATAAACGCAGATGAACAAAACAATTGAACTGATAAACGCAATTATCAAAGCGCATAAAAAAGCTGTCGATGAGCTTGCGGCATCTGGATTAGAAACCCTGACAAAAGCGGCTGATGCGATAACCGGGGCATTGAAAAAAGGCGCGACCGTTTATATATGCGGCAACGGCGGTTCGGCAGCAGACTCCCAGCATATCGCTTCGGAACTGGTGAACCGGTTCGAATTAAACCGCAGGGCGCTGCCGGCGATGGCGTTCACTACCGACAGTTCGATTCTTACCTCGATTGCCAATGACGATTCTTATAACGCGGTATTTGCACGGCAGGCCGAGGCGTTTGTTAAAAAGGGCGATATATTCTGGGCGATTTCGACAAGCGGCTCATCGGCAAACGTGTCGAACAGCTTGCCGATATATGCCTGTGTGCGAACTGTGTTTCGACGGCAAGAAGTCAGGAAATACATCAGCTTGCGTATCATATAATCTGCGGGCTGGTTGACAGGGCTTTTTCGACAAAAGGCGAATGAGCGAAACGATTATGGCAAACAAGGCGATATTTTTTGACCGCGACGACACGCTTATAGAAGACCCTGGATATATCAGTAATCCCGACCAGGTTAGCTTATTAGAAAACGTGCCCGAAACCCTAAGCATACTTAAAGGGATGGGTTATAAGCTCGTTGTCGTGTCGAACCAGTCCGGCGTCGCGAGGGGGATTTTTACTGAGGAGACATTAGGCAGGATTCATAAACGGCTGGAACAGTTACTGACTGAAAAAGGGGCGTCGCTTGACCGTATTTATTATTGCCCGTATCATCCGGAAGGAGTTATTCCAAAATACCGCAGGGAAAGCGAAATGAGAAAACCCAACCCTGGGATGCTGCTTGCGGCGGGTAAGGATTTGGATATCGACCTGAAGGAGTCGTGGATGGTGGGTAACGGCGTCCGTGATATCGAGGCAGGCGCTCGTGCGGGCTGCAAAACGATACTTTTGGACAGCCGGGGACACCCGCAAAAGATACAGCCGGGGGAACGGATGCCGGATTACCGAGCGGTAAATCTTAAAGAGGTGGTAAACATTATTAAAATGAACATCCGGTCACCGCATAAAACGCCTGTCGTTGCAGCACCAGTCGTTGAGCCAGCTCCGAAGCCGGCTGCTGAACCGCAGCAGGAAATTGAGCCAAAGCAACTGCAACAAGCGCCGGAGCCGGCGCCGCAGGCCGTTGTTGTTCAGGAGCAACCCGCGGCTGTCGAGCAGCCCCCTGTAAAGCAGCCCGAGCAGACAAAACCCGTTGAGGAAGCGACGACACAGCAATTATTGACCGAAATACGCGACCAGTTGAAATCGATGCGGCGAACCGGTATGTTTGGAGAATTCTCAATAAGCAGGTTTTTTGCGGGTGTCATACAGGGGCTTGTTGGGTTATGTGTGCTTGTGAGTATCTATTTTCTGACCAGCCCCACCGAGAAACTCAATGTGGTTTTAATCTCTCTCGGCTTCGGTATTTTATTGCAGCTTATAGCACTAACTCTTTACACAATGCAGGGGCCGAGATAATCCTCGTGCGTCCTGAATCGATACTGAACCATTCCCGTTATAAATGGCTGATAACAAGGATAACATTCTGGTTTGGCTGCCGTCGCCGATGGGGGACGCGATTTTGTGCACGCCTGCACTGCGGGCGATTCGCAGGCGGTTCGATTCTGCTGATATAACATTTTTCGCAAGCAGGGTTGTGCGTGAGGCGTTATCGCCAAGCGGGTTTACTGATTCCTGGCTCGAGCAGAACGGCGGCGGAGTATTTGTGACGGCAAAAATGTTGAGAAGTCGCAATTTTTCACAGGTAATCCTTTTCAAGAATTCGTTTGGTTCGGCATTAACCTGCTTTTTAGCCGGGATACCGGTTCGCATCGGTTACGCACGCGAAGGGCGTGGGTTTTTATTGACCGGACGGCTGAACCCGCCTACGCTGCCGTCGGGTGATTACAAGCCGGTGTCAATGGTGGATTATTACTTAGCTGTTGCATCGTGGCTGGGCGCCGACGTTTCGGACAGGTCAATCGAGTTGTCGTATGAGCCGAAAGATGCCGAGGCAGTCAGGGTGAAATTGCCGCTCGTTTTCAATCGGCAGGGGACATTGGTGATTCTTGTGCCTGGGGCTGCTGCGGGGACGAGCAAACGCTGGCCCGCGCAGCGGTTTGCCGAGCTTGCCGAATGGCTTATCGAAAATTATGACGCTACGGTAGTGCTGTCGGTTGCCCCTAATCCTGATGAAAAGCAGGTTGCCGAACAAATCGTAGAAGCTACGCCGCATAAACTGGTTAATCTTGGCGATACGCCGATAACATTAGGCGAATTGAAGGCACTTTACTCAACGGCGGATTTGGCGATATGTAACGACACAGGGCCCAGGCATATCGCTATCGGGCTGAAACGCAAAGTTATTACGCTTGTCGGCCCCAATAATCCGCAATGGACCGACCCCGGCTACCGCGATGAGATTTTTATCAAAGGTAACGCACCTTGCGCACCCTGCGACAAGCCCGTATGCAGACAGACGTCGCATTTTTGTATGGAGGCGATTACGGTAGAAATGGTCTTCCAGGCCGCGGCAAAAGTTCTGGATGCGAGCGGTTTAGGAAAGCGGGGCGGAATATGACGGACTTTTTTATCGAGCCGGCTTATAGAACCGCTTTCGAGAGTGCAGGATTGACTTCAATAGAAGCGATATTTGCTTTTCAGGGCGACAAAAATCTCAGTAAGGCCGATCTCGCCTCGTATCGCAGCCGGATTGAG
The DNA here is from genome assembly GCA_049509315.1 of Sedimentisphaerales bacterium. Taxonomy (GTDB): domain Bacteria; phylum Planctomycetota; class Phycisphaerae; order Sedimentisphaerales; family Anaerobacaceae; genus Fen-1362. Next base: position 14,340 of record JBELAA010000068.1, read on the forward strand.
TTTCAGATTGATATGCCTGCGACGACGCTTTTTTTGAAACGATACGACCATCCGCCGGTAATCGCGCAATTGAAAAACTGGGTTTCAGAAAAAAAGCCGGCCAGTTTCGGATTCGCGGAGTATGAGGCGATGAGTAAATTGCTTTCGCTGGGTATTAACACGCCGAAAGTTATCGCTTGGGGAGAGTTGCGGGGGCGCTTTTTTGAAAAGCGTAGTTTTATTGTTACTGAAAAAGTCCCGCAGGGCGAATCAATCGAGAGGCGATTACCCGATTTTTTCAATAACAGCGCTCCACAGGAAAACCTGAAATTACGACGGCAATTTATCAGCCGGCTGGCGGGGTTTATCAGAAAATTTCACAACACGGGTTATCGCCACAGGGACTTATACTTTTCACACATATTCCTGATCGCTGACGGTCAATTTTATCTTATCGATTTAGCCAGGGCATTCAGGCCGGCGGTTTTCGCCGGCAGATATCAAGTCAAGGACCTCGCGGAATTGAATTACTCGGCGCCGACACGATATTTTTCGAATACCGACAGAATACGTTTTTACATCGCGTATGCGGGCGGCCAAAAACTAACATCACAGGACAAAACCTTAATCAGAAAAATAATCCGTAAAACCGGGCAAATTGCACGACACGATATAAAAAAGAAGGGACAATGACACAGAAGGTCGCAATCATAATCGAGCGGCTCGATACGACGCTGGGCGGCGCCGAGCGTTCCGTCAGCGAACTGGCTGATGCGCTTGAGGCGGCTGGCTGCGAGACGCATATACTTGCCGCGAAGGGTCAGCCCAAATCGGCAAAGGTTCATATTTTATGCGGCGACGTCATCGGCAAGAGGACCGACCTGCCGGTTTTTGCGGGGGCATTGAAAAAACATATTAACGAAAACAGTTACGATATCATTCACAGCATTCTGCCTTTTGATTTTGCGGATGTATATCAACCCCGCGGAGGCACATACGCGGAAGCAATCAAGCGTAATGCTGCCAGTTATGGCAATAAGTGTATCGAGGTCTGGAAAAGGGCTACAGGGTTTATGAATTTACGCCGTAATACCTTGCTCAAGGCCGAGAAGACCCTTTGCGAATTAAAAGATGGCCCCGCCATAATAGCGATTTCGAATTACGTAGCGGAACAATTCAAAAAACACTACGGCACTGAAGACAGCAGAATAGCCGTAATACCTAATGGCGTTGATACGAAAGCATTGGCTGAAGCAAACGGTGAACAAACGCGTAAGCAAATAATCACTCAGCTAAATATCAGGGGAAACACAAAACCGGTATTGTTTCTTTTCGCCGCCAATAATTTCAGATTGAAAGGGCTTACCTGCCTGCTGAAGGCATTTTCTCAAGTTTCAAATCTCAAATCTCAAATTTCAAAGGGGGCATACCTTATAATTGTTGGCTCGGACAACGCCGTTCCATATCGGCGTCTTGCCACGAATTTAAATATTGCGGACAATATCCTGTTTTTGGGCAGTGTCGGCAATATAGGCAATTTGTTGGCGGCAGCAGACGTCGCGGTTTTGCCGACATTTTACGACCCCAGCTCGCGGTTCATACTGGAAGCGCTTGCCCTCGGTAAGCCGGTCATAACGACCCGATTTAACGGCGCAAGCGAACAATTCACCGACAACCGTCACGGCAAAGTGATTGATAGACCCGACAATATCGCTGAACTGGCCGGAGCATTGACGCATTTTACGGATTCAGCAAACATTCAAAAGGCGTCGCAGGCGATTTTGCAGGACAATATCAGGCAGCGTGTCTCGATATCGCGGGTTGCCGGTCAGCTTAAGGAATTTTACGACGGGCTTACGAAAAGGCGTCGGCAATGATGAAATTTATAGCATTATTGATTGCGTCGTATCTTCTCGGCGCGGTTCCCTTCGGGCTGCTCATAGCCGGCGCCCACGGTATCGACCTTCGCAAAGTCGGCTCAGGCAATATCGGCGCTACAAACCTTTCCCGCGCATTAGGCAAAAAATGGGCATACCTTTGTTTCGTGCTCGATTTAGCTAAGGGGTTGCTGCCTACCATAGCGGCTGGTTTTTTACTAAACGACATACAGGGAGCAACGGGACTCTGGGCACGTCTTGCCGTCGGTTGTGCAGCCGTGGTCGGGCATATATTTCCCGTGTATCTGCGTTTCAAAGGCGGCAAGGGCGTCGCGACAAGTTTCGGTGTGGCAATAGGGCTTTGGCCTTATTACACCCTGTGCGCGGGAGTCGTGCTGCTGGTATGGCTCATCTTTTTACTGATTTGGCGATATGTATCGCTCGCATCGCTGGCAGCGTCGGTAGCGTTTCCGATAGTTTTGGTTGTGGCTATAACATTCATTCCTGACTGGGAAATGGCGAAGTTATGGCCTTTACTTATAGTCGCAATTTTTATCCCAGTCCTTGTTTTTATTCGCCATCGTGAGAATATATCCCGGCTGTTGGCGGGCACCGAAAGCAGGGTATTTCAGAAGCGAAACTGATTATGCTGGCCGATTCGCCGGCCTGTTATTAAAATAAGCAATTAGTTAGTGCGCCCGTAGCTCAACTGGACAGAGTGTCGGGCTTCGAACCCGAAGGTTGCAGGTTCGACTCCTGCCGGGCGCGTTATACCTTGTTCTATTGACTCAATCCGCTTCTCCATGTCCTCAATTTCTCTGTTCTTGAGGACATATTTGATAACGTCCTTGTTAAAAAACTTGAATTTATGAAAGTGAGGGCGGTCACGGTCTGTTCAAACACAGGTATTAGAAAAAAGGTTGAGCATAAAAATACGTATTTTCGTGTAAATTTCCGGTAAAAGCTGCCTTGGGACAGGAATTTCTTGAATTTTCAAGATGATTTTGGTAAAATTATTGATGTTGTACGGAGAAAATTGTGTTGTTTAAGGGTGTAAATAGAAAATCACAGGTGTATCTAATTTAGATCATATTTTCAGGCTACTTTCAACTTAGAGGATACAACGCTGGTATAAGTATGCTTGAGTTTACGAAAAAAAATGCTTCTGTCTTCGTTTATGCTACCTTGATATTAAGCACTTTTCTGGTCTTTTGGCAGGTTCGAAATTTCGATTGTCTCGGATACGACGATAAAGAATACGTCTTTGAAAATCCGCATGTTTACATTGGCCTGACCGCAGACTCCGTCATTTGGGCATTTACCGCCGGCCACGCGGCCAACTGGCATCCCCTTACCTGGTTTTCGCACATTCTCGATTGCCAGTTTTTCGGCAAAGTCCCCGGCCCGATGCATCTTGTTAATCTTTTTTTGCACCTTACAAATACCCTGCTGCTTTTTGCGATTCTAAAAAAAATGACCGGCAAATTATGGCCAAGCGCATTTGTCGCCGCGGCCTTTGCGCTCCATCCGATGCACGTCGAATCAGTTGCGTGGATTGCCGAACGCAAGGACGTTCTTAGCACTCTGTTCTGGCTTTTAACAATCCTCGCCTACGTCCGTTACGTCGAGAAACACTCGGCGAGTCGATATATCGCTGCACTTATCGTTTTTGCACTTGGCCTTATGTCAAAACCAATGCTCGTTACGCTTCCCTTCGTCCTGCTTTTTCTCGATTATTGGCCCCTGAATCGATTTCAAATTTCAAATCGGGAATCGGCAATTCATAACTCTAAATTTTCAATTCTCAATTTGTTTTATGAAAAAGCCCCTTTCTTTGTTCTCGCTGCCATATCGAGTGTAATTACATTTCTTGTTCAGCGGGCCGGCGGCGCAATTGTAGGTATCAATGTCCTTTCTTTGAAAGACCGGCTTGCCATTGCCTTATTATCTTATACAAGATACATAGGTAAACTCTTCTGGCCGCAGAACCTTGCTGCATTTTACCCCCCTGATGTTCGCGCCATTCAGTTCTGGCAGGTGGCGTCGTGTATTTTATTGCTCACTTTGATAACCATTCTCGTAATTCGTTTAGGCCGAAATTGCAGGTACCTGCCCGTTGGCTGGTTCTGGTTTATCGGAACACTCCTCCCCGTCATTGGTCTGGTTCCCGTCGGCGCTTCGGCCTATGCCGACCGTTACACCTATATTCCCTATATAGGTCTTTTTATAATGCTCGCCTGGGGTCTGCCGCAGCTTTTTTTAAACTGGCCGTATCGTAAATTTGCCCTTGGTATATCTGCTGCGCTCGTGCTTATGGCGTTGGGGACAGGCGCTTATCGGCAGACAAGCTTCTGGAATAATGATATTACGCTCTTTTCACACGCTGTCGAGGTAACACATAATAACTCCCTTGCGTACTATAATCTTGGCACTGCCTGTCTTGACCATGGCCGCTATCAGGATGCGGCAGAATCCTTAAAGCAGGCCGTTAGAATCAAGCCGGATTATACCGATGCGCTCTTTAATCTTGGCTGTGCCTTCGATAAGCTTGGCCGCTTTCGGGAGGCGATAGAATCATATAAGCAGGCCATTAAAATCAATCCTGATTTCGCAAAGGATTACTCCAATATTGGCGTGGACTACTGCAATCTTGGCCGTATTGACGATGCGATTAATTCCTGGCAGCAGGCCGTTAGAATTAAGCCCGATTTCGTGGAGGTTTACTCTAATCTTGGCGCTGCCTTCTATAAGCTTGGCCGCTATCAGGACGCGATAGAATCCTTAAAGCAGGCAATTAAGATTAACCCGGATTTTGCGGATGCACACTCCAATCTTGGCTTTGTCTATTTGGCAGCTGGCGACAAAAATTCAGCTCTTGAGGAATACAGAATCTTAAAAACCCTCGGTGCTAAAAAAGCAGACCAGTTGTATAACTTGATTTATCGCTAAGTCCCGCACTGAATCTGCATTAAAGAAAACTCATTGTTTCTCATCTTAGGTGCTTTCGTACTCGAAGGTTGCAGGTTCGACTCCTGCCGGGCGCATTATATTTGCCTTTGAGGGGGGCAATGTTATAATCATTGCTTGTTTTTTACGGAAATAATTCATTTTTACTAATTTTAAAGGAAACCAGTGAAATTTCTGGTTTATAACAACGGCAAAGTCGCGGAAGGTTTCGAGCCGCACGGCGCGTATATGTTCGGGGCCGACGGAATGGCGGTCCGCAAGGCACAAATCAGCTTTTCAGACGGGCTTCTCGTCTGTTACAAACCGACCCAGGAAACCGCCGGAATTGCTTTATTATGGCCCGTAGAGGGAGTTGGCAGGATATTAGTGCCGACGACCTGTCTGCCTGAAAGGGAACAGCCGTATAATCTCAATCTCGAGATTGCCCGCGGCCGGCTGATGCAAACCATAATCAAGCGGGAGGACTGGTCGATTTTCGAGGATACCGACGAGTTAGCCGCCCTTTATACAGGGGCGCAGGACTCGTTCATTAAAGCTATTCAGAACGTCTCCGACGGCCCCGTTGCCGCCCAGCTTGCCGACAAGTCGCTTCAGAACGCCGTAGCGTTTTCAGAGGGCATGGCCGCCAGACACGCAAAAACGTTTTTCGCGTTACGCGGAAAGAACCGCGGTTTCGGCAGGGGATGCCTCGGCTGCTGGATTGACCCGGAGCAGGTTAATAACCCGGCATACGTGGAACAACTGGCGGGGGTATTCGGGCTGGCGATGGTGCCCGTCAACTGGGGGCAGATTGAGCAAACCAGGGCTAAATACGACTTTTCAAAAACAGACGCCTGCGTGAGCATTCTGGCCAAGAGGAAGCTAGCGATTGGCGCCGGCCCCCTGATTTGTTTCGACGAGCGGTATCTGCCAAAATGGCTTATTGACAGCAAAGCGAGTTTCGAAAAGATTCGAGAATGCGCTTATGAGTTCGCCTCCGCCGCCGCGGCCCGATACACGGGAATGGTGCGAACATGGACGGTAGTCAGCGGGCTTAATGCGCTGAACTGCTTCGGTTTCGGATTCGAGCAGGTCCTTGAAATAACGCGGGCGGCGAATATGGCGGTCAAGGCGGCGGCTGAAAGGGCGATGCGAATAATAGACGTGAGCAATCCCTGGGGCGAGTATTACGGCGAAAGACCCGATACGCTGCCGCCGGTCGTTTATATGGATATGGTGATTCAAAGCGGAATCAATTTCGACGCCTTCGGACTGCAGATGCGGTTCGGCAGGGACGAATCAGGTTTGCACATTCGCGATATGCTGCAAATTTCGTCGCTATTGGACAGTTTCGCACCGATATCGAGACCCATATATATTACAGCCGTCGAAGTTCCCGGCAAAAGCGACAGCGGCCCGAGTGCCGCAGAGGTCGCCGGTTTCTGGCACAAACCCTGGGATAAAAATACTCAGGCGGAATGGCTCGACCAGTTTTACAGAATCTCACTGAGCAGGCCGTTTATAGACGGCGTTATTTACGCGGGACTTACAGATAACAAAGACGGCGTCATTGCCGACAGCGGTCTTATGACGGCCGAGTTAGAGCCGAAAGAATCATACCTGACGTTGAAAAGGTTCCACGACCGCATTTTTGGCAGGTAGTATTATGCCCGAACCGAAAGGGATTCAGCTCGCGGGGTTTAACGTCGCTGTTGTTATCGCGGGTATTTTATTTTTGTGTTTTGCGCTCAACGGCGGAACGGTTTATGAGTCGCAGGCCGCGATTAAGCTGCAAAGCAGGATAAATCCCAATGATGCTCCGGCGGCAAGTTTGGCGAGATTGCCGGGTATTGGCATTACCAAGGCAAATGCGATTGTCGAATATCGCAGGCAGTTTCAAAAAAGCGGTCAGGACGATTTCGCGTTTAAGGATTGTAATGACCTGCGAAACATTAAAGGAATCGGCCCCGTAACGGCTGAGAATATGTGTGAATGGCTCAGGTTTAATTAACATCAGGGAGTTAAGGCAAAACGATGGATGAATGGGCGATAGATAAGCCATTAGGGCAGTGTTGCGCAACGGGAAAAGTGATTACGCCGGGCGAGGATTATTACGCGGCGCTGGTGCAGACCGAGCAGGGTTTTGCCCGAAGAGATTTTTGCGCAGAATACTGGAACCAGAACAAGCCGGCGGTTTTTTGTTACTGGAAGACGAAGCTGCCAACGCAGGAGCAGAAAAAGCAGTTGTTTATCGACGACGATATGCTGATGGCATTTTTCGACCGGCTGAAACCTGAGACAGAGCAGGAAAAAGTCAATTTCCGCTTTGTGCTGGCGCTTGTCCTGATGCGCAGACGCCGGCTGAAATACGACTCGTCGAGAACGGAGCAAGGCAGGGAAATCTGGCGGCTGAGGATAACCGGCACGCAGGATTTTGCCGA
>JBELAA010000069.1:0-9821 GCA_049509315.1 Sedimentisphaerales bacterium
TGTTAATGGCCTGCTTAAAGGCCTCTGCCGCTTCCTGAAAGCGGCCCAAACTGACGCAGGCATTACCAAGATTATTGTATGCCTCGGCATAATCCGGTTTGATTTTGATGGCTTGCTTAAAAGATTGGGCCGCATCCTGCTCGCGGCCAAGCTTGCTGTAGGCATTGCCAAGATAATAGTGCGCCTCGGCATAATCTGGCATTATTTCAACGGCCTGCCTGCAGGATTCCATCGCATCATGGTAGCGTTTAAGGTCGAAATAGGAATTGCCAAGATAATTGTGCACAACAGCGTTGTTTTGTGTGACTTCGAGAGCGTGGGAAAACAGTGTAATGCTGTCTTTCCAGAAACCAACCTGCCGATAAGCAACTGTTCCCAGAGCTATAAGCATCATTGATGCTGCCACACCGAGGACAATTTTTCGATAAGGCCATCCTGAAAGCAGTTCTGGCAGACCCCACGCAATTATTATGAAAAGGCCTATATAGGGTATATAAGTAAACCGGTCGGCGTATGACGACCCTGTGAACGTAACAAGCCCAATGACGGGGACAAGAGTCCCGATAAACCAAAACCAGCCCACCGGCAGATACTTTCTATTTCGTCCAAAATAAATCACAAGAACGGATATAACAATCAGTAACACAAGACATATCGCCACCTGCCAGAAAACAATACTTCCGGCATCGTAAGGATAAAATACCGCCAGATTTTGCGGCCAAAACAGTTTCCATATATACATCGCGTAAGATAAAAAGGCGTTAGCGGCTCTGTCGGTCAGCGGAACAGTTTTTGTATCAACGATGATAGAGCCGGCCTTTTGCGTCAGAAAAGTTACAACGCTTGAGACAGCGGCAAGTATGAAGAAAGGGAGCTTTTCCAGAAGCAGATTTCGGATTTTAGATTGCGGATTGCGGATTCGATTAAGCGGCCAATAATCGAGAAGAAGTAAGATGAAAGGAAGCGTAACAAGCATCGGCTTTGACATAAGACCAAGTGCGAAAAATACCAGCGCGAGTCCATAATTCCTAAATTTAGCCCCCCAATTTATTGGGGGGTTACTCGCATACCGAATATACGCCCGCATCGTTAAAAGCCAGAACAGCGTGCTGAGAACGTCTTTGCGCTCGGATATCCAGGCGACCGATTCGACGTGCATCGGATGAATCGCAAACAGCGCTGCGACAAATGCGCTTGGCCATAATGCGGCGGTCATTTTCCTGAGCACCGCAAACAGCAGTAAGGTATTCGCAAGATGCAAAAAGACGTTTACCAGATGAAACCAGCCGGGGCCTGGGCCAAACAACTGAGAATTCATCATCAGCGACAGCCACGTAAGGGGCTGCCAATATCCCATGTAGCAGGTTGTAAATGCCCAGATGACTCCGCTTGGGGTCAGGCCGTTGGAAACGTGTGGATTTTCGCAAATATAAACCTTGTCATCATAGTTGACAAAGTCGAAATTGCGTACCTGCCAGAAAACCAGCAGTGTGCTCAAAATTAAAGCAGAGTAAACAAAAACGACAGTGTTTCTCTTGACTAAGTCAGGCATATTTATAGCGCATTGCGTATTGCTCATCTTCAGGTAAGTTCTTTTCTGTTAATTTTGTATCTTGCGAAATTGCTGCGCTTGGTTCAGACGTACTTACCTATTAATCAAGTTATACAACTGGTCTGTATGTTTGGCGCCAAGGTTTTTTAAGATTTTATATTCCTGGACGGCCGAATCCTTATCGCCGATTATTAAATAAGTAATACCGAGATTATAATGTGCGTCGGCGTAAGCGGGCTTAATACGGATGGCCTGCTTAAAGGAATTTATTGCATCCTGATGGAGGCCAAGAACGCCGCAGGCAATACCAAGATTATAGTATGCGTCGGCATAATCGGGCTTAATTCTAATGGCCTGCTTATATGAGTCAATTTCTTCCTGAATGCGGCCTAACTTGCTATAGACAAAACCGATTTTATAATGCGCCTCTGCAAAATGAGGGTTAATTTTAATTGCCCGATTGAATGACTCCAATGCCTTATCGTATCGGCCCAGACCGACGAGAGTTTGGCCACGGTTATAATACGCATCATCATAATTTGGATTTAGTTCTATTGCTTTATTATAGTCATTGACGGCCTGAGCAAGGTCGCCTTTGGCCTGGTAAGCATTTCCCCGGTTGTTATAAGCATCAGCGAAATCGGGCTTCAGCTCTATGGCTTTATCATATTTTTTGACGGCCTTATCAAGGTCGCCTTTGGCCTGCTCAGTATATCCCCAGTTATTATAAACTCCTGCATAATTTGGATTCAGCTCTACGGCTTTATCATAATCTTCGATTGCCCTTTCAAGGCGGCCTGTAGATGAATAAGCCATTCCCCGGTTGCTATAGGCAGCAGCATCTTCAGGGCTTAACTCAATCGCTTTTGTAAAATCGTTAATTGCTCCCTGTAAATCACCCATATTAATTTTTACGGCTCCTCTGTTGGTGAACATTATAGCTTTATCCGGGTTTTGGGAAATTGAAGAGTTATAAAAAGCAATCGGGTCGCAATATGCACGGCTCTTTACGAATGTTATGGAAGATAGCAGAACAAAAAGAGCAATCATTGCCCCCGAAATTGTAATGCCTTTTATTTCAATCCATTTCTTTGGAAAGCTGAATAATATAAATAACAGTATGCCTATCAGGGGAAGAAACAAACGATGACTTAAATAATTTATATCTTGCGTTTTATATAACATATTCGGCAGCAGAAACAATAAAAACCATGACAAACAAAATACTTTTTCCCTGTTTGTTCTTTCGCTATTTTTGAAAAATATTACGATAATCAGAATTATTATTCCTAAGCCGGCTAAGGTTTTAAAAAGAGAAAAATATGAAATCAGGGAAATATCAAAAAGTAAAAAAGGTCTGGCTAAAGATTCAGGTATCATCGGCAGATTTGATATGAGCGGTACTAATCCATACTTATTCACATCCGAAGAATTTTTAAAGGCAATCAAACGCAGCCAAAGCCATGATATTCCTGAAATTGCATAAAGCAAAAGAGTTAAAAAATATATTATTTTATCTCGATAGCTGACGGAGTTTTTTTTATATGCAAAAATAAAGTAATATATAATGAAAATAAAAGGCAGAAACGCCGCGGGCTCTTTACAAAACAAGGCAATTGTAAAGGCAAGCCAGTTTAAAAATAAGTAGCTCCCCTTTTTCTTTTGAAAATATTCTATAAAAAACAAAAACGATAATAAGGAGAAAAATAAAAGCAGCAAATCCGCTCTTGCGGATATCCACGCCGTAAAAGAGATGAAAAGCGGATGCGCACAATAAATCAATGTGCTTAATAACGCTAACTTTAATGGTATTAAAAACTTCCTTAATAAAATAAACAGCAGGCCGGCTATTAACCCGTAAAGTAGTATATTAGTGAGGTGATACATCCATACATTATCTCCCCCCGATAAGTATATATCAGCCATGTATGATAATGTCAGCATAGGACGGTAAAAGTGGCTGCTCTTTATAAGAAAGGCGTCTGTAAGAAATGCCCGGGGAGCATTTCTGAAATCGCTTAAAAAAGCAATGTTGCCTGTGGTTAAGTCGGTATCAACGAAACCGGTAAAGCCAAAGGTAAGAGTTTGCAGGTAAAGCAATACTGGCAGGCAAAAAACGATAATAACAGGAAGGATTGTATCTTGCTTATTTTTTAGAAAAGTCAAACGTATTTTCTTTGATTTTTTGCGGGCAGTTAAATTTTTCATCATTTTTTTGTTCTGAAAGTTTTACCTGCTGCGACACACACGAAAACCCGTATCGCTGCTCTTGCTATTCGCTTCCCAGGTGGCGCGAAAAGACGGCTCGCAGGGGAATTCTACGCCGAGCCAGCCGCCGCCCTTCCAGACGCGTCCTTGAGGGTCATCAGGTCCGCTGCTCTGGTGCCAGTCCCAGCACCACTCCCTTACATTACCTGACATATCGTAAAGTCCTAACTCATTGGATTCCTTGCCACCGACGGGTTTTGTTTGATTATTGTTATTTTCTATCACGCTCCGGAACCAAAATCCCGTCAGGTATTTGTCTCCGGAGTTTTTCCAGTACCACGCTACTTCATCTAAACTATCGCTTCCGCTGTATGTGTAATTCCCGCTGTTCAGACCTCCGCCTGCAGCATATTCCCACTCCGCTTCTGTGGGCAGTCGGTAACCATTGGCTCCCGCATTGACCGTTACCGTCCATTTTATATCATTGGTATCGTTCCTGTTATTTGGGTCTTTTTTATTTTTGTCTATATTGTAATACGGCTTTAAACCCCCTTTTATACTCCTTTTATTACAGTACTCCACACAGTCATACCAGCTTACCATTTCTACCGGCAAATTATCGCCTTTGAATTTTGATGGATTACTTCCCATTACCTCAATCCACTCTTTTTGCGTTACCTCGAATTTGTCGATATAAAAACTGGCTACACTTTTCCCATAGTAGTTGGACTCCGTGTTTTTAAAAGTCCCGCCTAAGACAAATACCAAGTTATCGGGTTTTTCCTGCGGACAAACTCTGACAGTAACCATTAGATTGTCGCTGAGGTATGCAATTCTTTGACGGTTTTGTATATCCTCAAGCGGCATTAATCGCTGTTCATCGACTGTAACCGTTTTTTCATCAACTGGTTGTTCAAGAGACCTTTTACAGCGGAAAATCCACCCGTCGCGCTGGGCCAGGTATTCTACCGCGTTCCCGGTGAAAGTCGGTTTAAACTGGAGCTTATCATATGCCGGCCCAAGTCGGCCATCCACTGCCATATACCATTTCAGACCTTTCAGGACTTTATAAATAAGATGCCTGCCATCCGGGCTAAATGAGATGGAGTTGTTACTAATGTCAAGGTAGTTGTCATACCCCGGCATCGGCTGACCATCTACCACTACGAAATATTTGCTGTGATTTATAGCGCCATAGGCGAGGTGATTACCATCGGGGCTGAAAACAGGACCATACGCGGCTATCCCCTCGTAAAGCGGCCCGGCCTGGTCATTGACGACAACACACCACTGTTCACCTTTTTGAGCCGCGTAGGCGTGGCTTTTGCCATCGGGACTCAGGACTATGCTCCTGTTACCGATACCGTCGAAAAAGGGACCTATCTGGTCATTGACAACAACAAACCAGTTGTCTTCAATTCGCGCTCTATACGCTACACGGTTATCATTTGGGCCGAAAATAGGTATATCCCGTTCTGGCAAAAATTCAAAAGGCGTGAGAGCATTACCATCGAAAACCAAGAACCTGTAATTGCCTTTTCCTGCAAAATACGCGTAATGCTGACTATCGGAGCTGAAAACCAGCTTGCCAATAGTATCATATATCCCATTCGGTTTGCCGTCCGCCACCATAAACTTTTTCAAATTGTCCTGGGCCAAAAATGCTATTCGTTTCGAATCATTACTGAAAACCGGCATCCAGGTCGCATCGTAAGCAGGACCAATTTCGACGCCCTCGAGGACAACCGTTTGTTTTTTGCCGTTTTGTTTTCCGGCCGCATACGTGAAACGCCCGCCGTCGGGACTGAATGCAAAATAACTGATAAAATCGTACCTGGGCCCGGCATTCCCATCCACCACCGCGAACCATTTATCGTTAATCTGTGCTCCATAAGCAAGCCGTTTGCCGTCAGGACTGAATGTGATGTTTTCGATATCATCGTATTCAGGGCTGACAATATTAGCATCGGCAACCAAATGAAACTTTGAGTTATCTTTGGCCGCGTATGCAATGTGGTCTGCTTCGGAGGTAAATGCTATCTCACCGATACCATCGTGTCTGGGGCCTGACTGACCGTCTATTCTGACATACCAGTCACCATTTATATTCGGCTCAGGAGCATTCGGGGCTCTTTTGGCGTCAGGACGCGACATGCAGATTATCTCTGCTATATGCAATTTTTTGAAAGCTGTTGTATCTTCCGGCGCCATCAATCGCTGTTCGATGACTTTCGCTGTTTCCTGGGCTTTGGGCTGAGGTTTATCCGTCTCTGCGGATTTCAAGCTTGTCGTTTCCAATTTTGGCTCTATATTATTTGTGTCCTGCTTCCCCTGCGGGATTGCGTCATGGCTTGACGAAACGCTTTTTGCCGGAGCAGGCGGCATCTCTGTTTTGGCCGGCTGTTCGCACCCCGTCATTAACCCGGCCAGAATCATTATTACTATTCCCATAAATGATGTCGTGTAAAACCCAATTTTTTGCCGCATAATGATAGCTCCCTTTGCTGCTTGTCTTACAAGTAACGTTTTTGGGTTTGTCCGCCCCTGGCGAGCCCTCGCTGAAGACGGTCCGGAGATATTCACAATATAATCCTTCATAGCAAATACCTTTTAACATACAAAGCGATGAAATTCAATCCCTTTTTACACGCGATTACCCTGTGTATTGTCCGGAGGTTTACGCTCGCATATAGAGGCCGCCATTGACGGCGATGTATTCGCCCGTGATGAAGCCGGCGGCCTGGGAGCTTGCGAGAAAGAGGATTGCTTTTGCGACGTCTTCGGGGGAGCCGTTTCTGCCAAGCGGCGTTTCCTGTGCAACCTGTGCCCGGCGTTGTGCCGAGCTGTATCGCTGATGGAAGCGGGTTTCGATGAGGCCGGGGATTACGGAGTTGACGCGGATGCCGTATTTTGCGAACTCTTTTGCCATAGCAATGGTCTCGACCGCGACGGCGGCTTTTGCGCCGGCGTAGATTCCTGAGCCGGTAGCACCGCCGTGATGGCCGGCGATTGAGCCGACGTTGACGATGCATCCGACGGATTTTTTCAGATATGGTAGCGCGGCCTGGGTAACGAAAAAGATTGAGCGGACGTTTGTCCGATAAATGTCGTCGTGGTATTCTACGGAGGCGGTTTCGAAGGGCTGCCTGTCGATGAGGTCGCCGGCGTTGTTGATGAGAATATCAAGCCCCCCTGCTGCCCCGGCAAAAGACGAGACCATTTTATTGACCTGCGACTGATTGCGGACGTCGGCTTTGAGGAGAATGCCATCGCTGAATTTTTTGACCTGTTGGAGAGTGTCGATGCCTCCCTGCTTTGTTCTGAAATAATGAACGCCGACGAAGCAACCCTGCTGAGCGAACATAACGGCTGTGGCGGCGCCGATGCCGGAGCTTGAGCCGGTAACTAAAACTTTTTTACCTTTGAGGTCTTCGTAAATCATTTTTTTGCCACTAAGACACTAAAAAATTAAAAAGCAAAATGTAAAACGCAAAATTGATGAGGCAGACCAAATCAAATTGCTCTTTTTCCGTAATTTTACATTTTAATTTTTAATATTTGCATTACTTTTCTACTACATTTTTATCAGACATGTCTGGTTCAAAGACGAGCAAAACCGAATCGAGGGGGTCAAACTCGATATCGAGGGAGTTTTTACTGCTGCCGTAATGGAACAAGTTGCGGTTGCCGGTTTCGGGATCCCACAGCCAGGGGATTTTGTCGCCGGTTTCGAATTGGGCGTTGAAAGACAAAGACGAGGTGCGGTCAACGTTGGTAAAGAAGAAAATATCCCGGTCGCTGGTAAAGTAATTTATAAAAAAGAGGTTAGGGTTTGCAGGCGAGATTTTAACCACCGGATTTAGATTGAGCTGCGAATTGCGGAAAACGGCAGAAAGACGGGCGTTTCGGTCGATGCGACTTTTGGGACCTGAATTTCGCTCGGTGCAAATAAACTGATTTATGCCCGACACAAACGCGAGGTCGTGAATTCTGAAAGAATCTTGCTGATTTTCGAAGAAACACGGGTCGTCTGAAAACCGGCAGCAAGTTAGCGGTTTATCTGCAAAATGAGCTGCCGACGACGCGATAAGATTCCAGGCCTGCGGGTTATGCGCTATTTTACTTTGCGGGATATCGAAAGGCAGGTTTGCGTCAGAAAATCCTGGGGATAAGGGGTTTTCGGGAAGCTCTAATCGGGCAAGGACGCCGTTACCCCGACAGAAATCGTTAAAAGCCGTAAGAAAACGCTCATTAAGCAATTCGGCGAGTGTCTTGTAGAAATCGTAGCGGGTTCGGCGGACGGTTTGGTAAAAATAAGTTTTGTCGTCGGCGATGTCGTCGTCGAGAATTACGGGCAGGCAGGCGATGAGGTCGTAACCGCGGCGTTTGACGAACTCCTGCTCGAAATCACTCGTCCAGTTAGCCCCGGCAAGGAATTGAGATTGCTTCGCTTCCCCCTTCGCTATCGCTACGGAGGACAGGTCGCTCGCAATGACGAGGTCGAAGGAAATCGCGTGAAGGGTGTCGCCGAGATTACCGCCGAACGCCGGGGCAAGCGCCGCGGACAGGTTATTGAAATATTTTTCGACGGCCCGCTTGTTAAGAGGGTCAATTGCTGACTGCTGCCCGCCTTCGCGGTCGCTTCGGCGGGTAAAATTTAAGATGCCGGTGTAGAAAACATAATTGCCGTCGGGGATGTTGAAATCGGCATCGCCATTTGGTTGGATTTTATTTATAAATTCGTCGCCTGGGTCAAATTGTTTTTGGTCAAGCGGAATCAGGCGGAGGAACATCAGTTTTGAGTTTTGGGTTTTGAGTTTTGAATTAAGGTCATTGATGTCGGTGTGAAATTGTATCGGGCCTTTGAGAAATTTTTTGTCGAGCGATATTGTCTTGGCGCATTCATCCGGCTGCAAAGATGGTGCGGTCGGCGGCCAGGGCAGGACCAAATCGACAAGCATATCGCGTTTTTTCGCCTCGTCGGCGGCGAACTTAAGCGATTTGGCGGCTGTCAGGGTTATTTCGGCAGGGGTGATTTCAACGCCGCCAAAGCCGGAATTTTTGAACGTTTCCAGTTGTTTAATTATTTCCTTATCCGCCGGCAATTTGGCGGGCCAGTCCCAGTGAACAACGGGCCTCGCGGCAGCAGGCGGGTTCTTGAAACTATCATACAGGTCATCGGCTCGCGTAATTGATGCAAAAACAAATGATGCGAGAAATAACAGGACGCATATTTGTCGGTGCGTTCCTTTGTTAAATAATTTCATTTGTTGTCTTCCTGTTGTATGTGAGTAAGTTGAAGCGAGAAACGGTCTAATTTTTTCTGGCCGTCGTCGTATTGGGAATAGGCGTTGCGGAGGTGCTTGCCGAGGACTTCCCAGGTGTTGGCGAAGTCGGCCAGTGAGCCGGTGAGGGTTTTGAGGTTCTGGCGGATTTCGGCTGCCTGTTTTTCGATTTGCAAGCCGTGAAGACCCATAGCTACCGTCATCAGGTAGGCGTAAAGCAAATTGGGTGAGACGGTTATGACCTTTTTATCAAGGGCATACTGGAGGATATTTTTTGAGTCGTCGGGGTATTGGATAATCGCCTCGTAATAGACGTTTTCGGCGGGGATAAACATAATCGCAAAATCGACGGTGCCTTCGGAAGGCCTGATGTAGGAAACCGCTATTTTGTCTATATGTTTGATAACGTCGTTGTGAAACTGCCTTCGCAGTTTTGCTTTTTCGTCATCCGATTCGGCCTTTAGCAAAAGCTCAAAACTGGAAAGTGGGAATTTAGCGTCGATTGGCACGGCGTAATCGGCGAGCTTGACGAGAGCGTCAACTTTTTGGCCGTCTTTGAAATCGTATTGAGTCAGGTAGCTCGCCTGCGGGAGAATCTGCGAAAGCAGGTTGTCTAAGGACCATTCGCCGAGATTGCCGCGAAGCTTGGGGCTGGCGAGGATTTCCTGCAGGCGCCGGACCTCGTCGCCGACTTTTTGCATCTGGGCGCTTGCGGTTATGACCTGGCCAATTTGATTATTAAGTTTGCTGAGGGTATCAGAAGTAGATTGCTGACC
>JBELAA010000007.1:0-24263 GCA_049509315.1 Sedimentisphaerales bacterium
GCCCCGCGGTTTTTCGAGGCAATGGTTCGGGGCCGCAATTATCAGGATATACAGGTAATCGTCTCGCGTATATGCGGGATATGCTCGATAACACACTCGCTTGCCGCAACAAAGGCGGTCGAGGCAGCGTTAGGAATAACGGTTTCGGAACAGGCGGACGTAGTTCGAATTCTTATGCTCTACGCGGAAGAAATGCAGAGTCATATTTTACACATCGGGTATTTAGCCGCACCGGATTTTTTCGGGACGCCTTCGGTTGTGCCCCTTGCCGTCAGGGCGCCTGCAGCGGTTAAAACAATTGTCAAAGCCCACCGCACCGCTAACGAGTGGGCAGACCTCATCGCAGGCCGCCCTACTCATCCGGTAACAATCGTTCCGGGGGGATTGACCAAAATACCGACCGAGAAGCAGTTCCGCCAGTTACAGCAGGCGCTCAAGGACATTATCCCTGACGCGAAGAATATAACCGAAGTGGTTTTGAGCGTCGCGGACAATATCCCGAAATTTGAACGCCCCACCGAATACGTATCGCTCAAGCAGACCGACCCGCCGACCTACACGTTCTACCACGGCGGCATCACCTCGACCGACCTCAAGGGCACCCCCCTGCCGATTAACAAGTGGCACGAGGTCGCAAACGAGTTCGTCGTAGAGCAATCGACGGCCAAATGGGCAAAATGGCACCGCGATACCTACGCCGTGGGGGCACTGGCGAGGTTCAATAATAATTTTGACCTGCTTAGCCCTCTGGCAAAAGACGCAGCGAAGACATTCGGCCTTGCGAAGGGCTGCTGCAATCCCTATATGAACACCGTCGCCCAGTTAGTCGAGTGCTTCCACATTATCGAAACAACCATCGGAATGATTGACGGCCTATTAACCAAAGGGCTTAAAGACGAGACCAATTTGTCCGGCGGGAAGAAATTCACAAAACCGGGCAGAGGCGCCGGCTGTGTAGAGGCGCCGCGAGGAATCCTGTTCCACGAGTATGAATTCGACAAGAAAGGCAACTGCGTTGCCGCCGACATTTGCATCCCGACGGGCCAGAACCACGCCAATATACAGAAGGATTTCGAAAAATTGCTTCCCGAAATTCTCGAACAGGGCGAAAAAGACATCCGGCTCAAGCTCGAAATGTTAGTCCGCGCATACGACCCCTGCATTTCCTGCTCGACCCATTTCCTTGACGTTGAATTTGTCCGGTGAAGAAACAAACAACTAAAAAGCTCGCCGCTGAGCACGCGAAGCCCTTGGCGGAGTCTCGCCTTAGCGAGGCTGAGACCGCAGAGAAAAAGAATAAAATTTACTCTGCGTGGTCGCCGCGACCATCTGCGGTCTCTGCGGTGAGAAAAGATGTCGTCGTTATCGGATTAGGCAACATTCTTCTGTCCGATGAGGGCGTCGGCGTTCATATTGTCAGGCAATTATCGAATCAGTCCGCCGAAGGCGAGACCTCGCCTTTAGGCGGGCAGGACAAATTCCCCAACACGGATTTTATAGAAGCAGGCGCAGCCGGTATGAATCTTTTGCATTTAATCGCAAACCGCAAAAAGGCCGTTATAATCGACTGTGCAAAAATGGGCGAAAAACCGGGAACCATCAGGCGGTTTACCGCTGAGGAGGTCGTCAGCGTAAAGCATCTTACCCATTTTTCCCTTCACGAGGTCGATATTTTACAAGTGCTCAACCTTTCGAAGCAATTGGGCGAATGCCCCGCCGAGGTCGTTTTTTTCGGCATCGAGCCGGAATCCCTTGGTCCGGGCCAAAAACTCAGCAATACCCTTTCCGCCAAAATCGATTCTTACATCGCTGCCGTCTGCGAAGAGCTTCATTAAAATTTCCTGCAATATGCAGCCATCCTCAAACGTCTTGATTAGCGTTATGCATATGGCGAGTAATATAAAAATTAAGCGGGCGTTTACACTCATAGAGCTGTTAGTGGTAATCAGCATAATCTCGCTTCTAATGGGAATCCTTTTGCCTGCGCTAAACAGGGCCAAGGCCCAGGCCAACAGGGCTTATTGCTCTTCCAATCTGCGGCAACTCGGCGTCGCGTTTCGGGCATACCTCGACGATAACCGCGACATAATGCCCAAGGCGAGCGCCTTTCCTTGGGATACCACCGACCCGCACAATGACCCGAATAATTCTCTTTATGAGCCGCCGATTACAAAATTCTTAGTTCCGGTACTTAGGGGCGAATCGAAAGTTTTCATTTGTAAGGCGGATAAAGCCGTTCCCCCTTACTACTCAAGAGCAGGCAACACCAGCTATTTTTACAACGGCGGACAGCCGGGGGGGCCGCCGACGGGGTGGACCGACGGGCTTGGCGGCACGGCGATAGCCGCATCGAACTATGCAAAAGATGGTGTTAAGGAAAAAAATATAGACGTTATGAGCGACTTTGACAGGATTCATCCCGGGTTTACAGGCACTTCCTTTATGGGAACTTACAGACAAAGAAAAGGCCAGAAGAACTATCTTTACGCCGACTGGCACGTAAACGATTACACGAATCAGGATTAAAACTATGACCAAAAAAAGCAGAAAAATCATTATCGTATCCCTCGTTCTGGCCGGCGCGGCTATAGCCGTCCCGATTACTGTCGTCCATTACAGCAAGCCCAATTTCGCGAAAATGACCCCCCGGCAAATTCGCGAGTATGTCGACTCCAACGCATTCCGGGACGCTAACGGAGATGCAAGACGCCAGGTTTTCGAGCAAATGGGTGAGGCGATGCAGGCGAGAATGGAAACCCAGGTAAACGGGTACACTGGCTGAGGGCGAAGACAGGACGGCCTATCTCGACAAGGTAATTGACGAAATGCAGGCCCGAAGGGCGGAATTTATGGCAAACAGAGACCCTAACATGGATCCAAACAGACCTTTTGACCCCAACCGTTTCGGCCCGCCCGACGCCAACGGCAGGCCGAGATTCGGCCAGAGAGGCCAGAATGCTATGGGCCAGCGACCTCGCATAAATCCCGAAAGAAACAGGGCCCGTTCGAGCAGGATGAGCGCCGATATGCAGGTGAAATCGGCTCAATTCCGCAAGGACATGTTTAACCGTATGCAGCAGCGTGGAATTCAAATGCCGATGGGGAGACCGGGCGGACCCGGTGGTCCGGGTGGCGGCGGTTTTGGTCCAGGTCGCGGTTTCGGCGGCCCACCTGGCTAATGCTTCCTTCCAAAAACCTATTGGTAACATTCCGC
Organism: Sedimentisphaerales bacterium; assembly: GCA_049509315.1. Lineage (GTDB taxonomy): Bacteria > Planctomycetota > Phycisphaerae > Sedimentisphaerales > Anaerobacaceae > Fen-1362. The sequence continues at coordinate 3,215 of JBELAA010000007.1, forward strand.
GGGGCCTATTGTCGATTTATAAAGACCTTTGCTGAAGAAAAATTGCCTGATATTAGTGCAAAGATGACATTTACCCGCCCATTGTTTGGCGGGTTTGCCCGCGTATCTCTCGAACAGTTTGTAACCAACCCTCACTGCCTCATCCAGCAAGCCGACAGGCCCCGCCTGAAACAATCTTTCAATCACTTTATCATTATCCGGCTGCCACTTTTGCCAAATCTCGTCGAGGTTTGTTTTCGTAACATTGCCGACGATTATCCCGCTGCAAGTCCCGCTGAAAACATTGCCGAACGGGTCGATGTGAACGCCCTTTGCGCCGAGAAACGCGTCCCGACAATTCAGTTTTGGGATTTGCCCGACTGTATCTTTGGCAAACAATTCCGCGATTTGCCCCCCTGCTCTTCCGGTAAATCGACAAGGGTAATCTTTCAAGGCATCAGCGTATCGTCTTTCCCGCTCTGTATCGCTTATGTTTTTCATTGCAACGGGATTTACGAGATACTTTTCCCAGCGGACCAGGACTCTGGTATCGCCGAGTAATTCTTTGGCAATTTGAGCCAGTCGCCGAACTAACTCGATATCGACATATTCCTGGTGAAACGGGTCGCAGCTAATTTTCAGACGATTCATGCCAAGCCGGTCGAGAGTTTTTAGCCGGTCTTTGATAATCTTTTCGTCCGTTGCCCAAAAGCCGTTGGTCTCAATCATATCAACAATACCAAGGTTGTTTTTGTTTGCTTCCTGCAAAATCTCAACTAATCGCTCCCAATACAAAAACGGCTCGCCGCCCGTGATGTGAATTTTAGCGTCATCTCCGGCTAATTCTTTCAGCGAACGCCAGCAATTGAGCGCCATCTCAACAGGCATCAATCCCCCGTGCTTCGGCGAACAGTTGTAATAACAAAACTCACATTCGGCGTTGCATTTGTAGGTCAGCAGCAGTCCCGCGTTTCGCCAAATCTTAAACTTTGGCTCATCCCGGCCCATTGTCTGATTGTAAACATTTTGTGGCAAATTATTATTTGTCATAATACTTTTTCAGATGCACCTGGAGCACGATAATATCAGCGGGCGTGATACCTGAAATTCGGTTTGCCTGGCCGAGGGTCTGTGGGCGAAAAGCCGACAGCTTTTCCTTCGCCTCGTGGCGTAAGTGCGTTATGCCTGCGTAATCCAGCTCAGTCGGTATCGGCTTTTTATCTAATGTTTGCAGACCAGCCGCAAGACGCTCCTGTTTTGCTAAATACCCCACATATTTCGCGTCGATGAGCGCCGCCTCGATAACTTCCTTCGAAAAGCCGGAATTTTTCACGTATGCGTCTTCGTATAGCGTCCGCGATAATGAGTTTCCCGGTCTGCGAAGCTGCTCCCAGAAGCTGACGCCGGAACTACTGTTTGTTTTGAGGTATTTCATCAATCGCTCGATATCATTTACTTTCTTCCGGTATCGCTCCCATCTTTTATCATCGACCACGCCTGCTGATTTGCCGACAGCGGTCAGGCGTCTGTCCGCGTTATCCGAGCGCAGGTTCAGTCGAAATTCCGCCCGCGACGTAAACATCCGGTATGGCTCATCGGGTATCCCCGCACCTTCGACGCCGAGTCCTTTTGTAAGCAAATCATCAATCATAACGCCGATATACGCCTGGTCACGGGCCAGCACTATCGACTCAGCCCCCTGCAGGAATCTTGCCGCATTTATGCCTGCCATAATCCCCTGCCCCGCCGCCTCCTCGTAGCCGCTTGTGCCGTTAATTTGACCCGCTAAAAACAGTCCGGTGATTTTTTTGGTCTCAAGATTATTCTTCAACTGCACCGGCGGGCAGTAATCATACTCAATCGCGTAGCCATAATGCAAAATCCTCGCCTTTTCGCATCCCGGCAGGTTCCTTATCATTTCGTCCTGCACGTCCTTCGGCAGTGACGTGCTTATGCCGTTACAGTAAATGACCTTCTGCTCCCTTTCTTCCGGCTCTAAAAACACCTGGTGGCGGGTCTTGTCCGCAAAGCGAATTATTTTCGTTTCAATACTCGGGCAATACCTCGGCCCGGCTGATTTAATCTGCCCCGTATAAAGCGGCGCACGGTCGAGATTATCGCGAATCACCCGATGTATCTTTTCATTGGTGTATGTAATCCAGCAGGGTATCTGCGGCCTGTCAATCCTGTCGTTCATAAACGAGAACGGCGCCGGCTCACTATCCCCCCGCTGAACCTCTAATTTTTCATAATCAATCGTCGTCGCGTCCAGCCGGGCGGGCGTTCCAGTTTTAAGCCGCTTTACAACCAGCCCCAACCGCTCAAGACAGGCCGAAAGCTCCTCAGCCGACGGCTCACCCCGCCTACCCCCCGCAAACTGCTCCGAACCAATGTGCATTAACCCCCGCAGGAACGTTCCCGTCGCTACAACCACCGCCCCCGCCCCATATACGTTGCCGTCTTTGCATCGCACACCTGTAACGCGACCGTTTTCAGTTATGATTTCAACCGCAATTTGCTCAACAATCGTAAGGTTCGGCGTCCGCTCAAGCGAGTCAATTATAAACTGCTGATACCTGTATTTGTCCGCCTGTGCCCTCGGCGACTGCACTGCTGCTCCCTTCGAGCGATTAAGCATCCTGAATTGAATCCCCGTCGCATCGGTCGCCAGGCCCATCAATCCGCCCAGTGCGTCAACTTCGCGGACGATTTGCCCCTTGGCAAGCCCCCCTATCGCGGGATTACAGCTCATCGCCGCGATTTTGTTTTTTTCGATTGTTATAAGCGCCGTCTTTACGCCGATTTTAGCCGCCGCGTGCGCCGCCTCAACCCCAGCGTGCCCTGCACCAATAACAATACAATCGAACCAGTTTGTTTTCACATCATTAGCCATATTTTCCGCCTTCGGCGGATTCAGCCAGTATAACACAGTTTCCCATTTTTTTAACTAATCTTGACAACTATCGAAACGATAGCTATAAGCGGTAGAATCCGGGATATTATGCGGCTTCGCAGGCAGTATGGCTCCGCTAAATGGCGAAAACTCAAAGGAATTGTCAGAATACGTCTTCAGAACGGTAAAATTTGTAAGGCAGAAATTCACTGGTACGAAGCTCATGGTATAGGCAGAAAAAAATTGAAAATCAAAAGATTATTGGATTAAAAATTATGACTAAAAAGAACATAGAACAGGTATTTGCACTGTGCATAGAGAACAAGGAATGTGAGGATTTGGAAAAGCGTAAGATTTACAGGGTCCTGCCGGACGATAAGGCAGCAAAGGAAGGATATATAAGAATCTTTGACGAGTCCGGAGAGGATTACTTGTATCCCCAAGCCTATTTTATCCTAATTAAACTGCCTCAGGAAGCGCAAAAAGCCCTGAAATTGGCAAGCTGACCGCTGCGATGTCGTAGCATCTTGAAAAAAATATCGCAGAATTTGCTAAGTTTGGGCTCTTATATGGAAACCGCATAAGCATAATTAAACCAAGAAAGGGAATGCTCGTTGAGTATCTGGCAGAGACTATTCGGCCTAAAAGAGAAAGAGAAAGAGAATAGTGGACTCACATGGCGTGCTTTTCCCCCACTCTCGGCAATTGTGCTTTTGGATGATAGCAACATAGACCAAGTTCAGGCCATCCTGTTCGGCCAACTTCGCCTGAAACATGCGTTGTCCAGCTTTACCCAAAAGTGTTTTCCTGATGATGACACCGAGACATTGGCAGAACTTATTGCCCATAAATGCAATTTCTTGGTTTCTGTTGATACACATTTTGCTCCTCCAAGTAGCCCCATGTTTGGTCTACTGAAGGATTTATGCGTTGGGAGCCATTTCGAATTAATAATTTCGGACTCCAAGGGATTCGGCACCCCACATCAGTACTCCCATGTATTCCCCAGAGCGTCGGGGCTGTTCCATATCATCTCGAATATTGAACTCTCAGAAGAGTCATGTAAGCGGATACTAAAGCTTATCCCTATATCAATTGATTCAGAGCCGCGGTTGGCGTTTGGGAAAATGAAAGCGGGCCAATATGGATGCGCCCTCTTGCACGGGAATTTAGTCAGAGCGCACAACTTGGTGAATATGGATGCTGGCCGGTCTTTTCACGAGTTCTGTCAGGGGATTGCTGGACGGATGAGAAAGGCAGGAATCAGATTCGAAGTGCTCAAAATATAAAGCCAGATATAAACAACCGCACTTAGCAGACAGAGTACTCTCGCTGGTGAATCCAATCGTTATGTGCTTTGAGAGATTGAAATTGAAGGTAATCCAGTTCGCCCGGAAAGGAGTCGCTGCATTAAATATAACAATCTGCCACAGCGGACAAGATTGCTTGATTTTTCATAACTATTATGGTATTTTTACAGCAGAGGTGATTAAATGAAAAAACATTATCAGTTGCCTATATTCGTGGAAAAAGACGAAGACGGGTTCTATGTTGTTGAGTGCCCCGTATTTTCGGGGTGTTATAGCCAGGGAAAGACCATAGACGAAGCCCTGAAAAACATCCGGGAAGTAATCGACCTGTGCCTCGAAGAAAAGGAAAACAGGAAAGCCCTTAAAAGTTTTCATCCCCAGGAATTAAGCTTTTGCACGCTAACCTATGCCTAAACTACCCGTCATTTCCGGCAGCCAGGCCATAAAATGCTTTGAAAAGATAGGTTATCAGGTAGTTCGCCAGCGAGGCAGCCACGTCCGAATGCATCATAAAAGCGACAATACCAAACAGCCTTTAACCATACCTAACCACAAAACATTAGGTAAAGGTCTATTGCGAAAATTACTCCGCGATTCTCAGCTTACTATCGAGGAGTTTTTAAAGTTGCTTTAGCTGCTTAACCTTCGGCCATTGCTACCGCCGAGGCGATTGCGAAATTGGCGGTATGGGTGATGCTGATGCTGATTTGCGTGATGCCTGATTTGTCGGCGATTTTTTTGACCTCGCCCGATAACTTAACTTCCGGCCTGCCCATTTCGGTATTTACAACCTCGATATCAGTCCAGGCGATTTTACCCCGCCAGCCCGTGCCTAACAATTTCAGGACCGCCTCTTTGGCGGCGAAACGGCCTGCCAGTTTTTCAACGCCGTTTTTATTGGCCTTGGCGTATGCCTGCTCGGCGGCGGTAAATACCCTGTCCAAAAATCTCTCGCCGTGTTTTTTGAGCATATCCTCTATACGAGGGAAATCAACGAGGTCTATTCCGTGTGCTATTATTTCCATCTTACGATTCACTCTAAAATTAGACACGGATTAGCACGATATTTTTTTGACACTGATGCCCTCGGAAGGGCACACAGATTTACACTGTTAAAAACCAAAATAAAAAAAACCGTGTTAATCTGCGTGGTCGCCGCGACCATCCGTGTCTAAAAAACTGTGTCAATCTGTGTCTGATAAATTACCTTTTGTTTATAACAACAACGATTATTTATTGGCTGTCCTGTAAATTTCACTCACGCAAAAATCAACGAATCTCGCTCTGTCCGCGCCGGACGCCTGCTGCAAAAGCTCATCATTTATTTTGTCAAAGGCCTTACGCATCCGCTCAACTGTAATCTCGGCCTTGACCTGATTTTGGACTTTCTCGAATGGCTCGACGCTTTTGGGCTGGAATTCCACGAGCTGCATTATAAAAATATGACCTTCTTTTTCGACCGGCCCCGCTACCTCGCCGGGTTTCATTTGCGCCGCCGTCGTCGCCAGGATGTTGTAAGGTGAAGCGAGCGATTCGGGGTCAAGTTTTCGCCACAAGCCCCCTTCCGATGCCCTCAGACCCTGGGAATATTCTTTTGCCAGCCCGCCGAAATCCTCGCCGCTGTTAAGGCGTTTGACAATCGTATATGCAAGCTCCTTCGCCTGTTCATCGCGAGGCCTGTTGGCGTCGATGGTCTGAAGTTTAGCCGGCTCGATATCAATCAGCCGAAATTGCAGCGACGCGTGCGTCGAATACAATTTATCCTTTGTTTCGTTATATACCGCGAGCATTTCGCTGTATGATACCGGCTGGTCCCTGTCGGGCATCTTCTGGGCGATATAGCTCTGGCTCAATATCTTACGCCTTTGATACTGTTCGAACTTTTCCCAGTCCATCCCCATCCGTTTAAGCGACTGTTCGGCACTGGCGTAATCGCCGCCGAAATCCATTACGAATTTTTTAACCTCGGCCGTGGTTACCCTGTCAAGCTCGTTTTTTATGTTCTCTCCCGCGTCGCTTTTGGCCTTGCTGTAAAGCAGCGCGTCTGAAATCCTGTTGACTAATTGCTGCTCGATTACAGGGGTCGCTAATTGCCTGAACCTTGTAAAATCGCTCTGCTGCGCCGCCTGTGAAAGGCGTTCAAAAACAGGTGCAATAACCTCATCGGTTGTAACCGACTGCTCGCCTACTACCAGAGCAAAACCGCCGCTGGGTTCGGGTAATCCGTCTCTTTTGGCCAGCGGCATTTTGGCAATCTCTTCGGGACTGAACAGTGGCTTATCGGCGCAGCCCGCCAGCACCAAACCAATCACTAACACCAATAATGTAGCTTTGCGCATATAATAAACATCCAATCTTTCTTAAGAACCCGTTACAAAAAGGTAGATTCTACGCCAAAACACCGACCAAATCCATAAAAAGCTTTTATCGCTTGGCGGTTAATTGCGCCGCCGTCTCTATTTTTACCTGTATAATCCTATACCAACGCGGACTGGTCGAAAGAGCAACATATTGCTCTACTTTTCCTTGAGAATTAACATTACAGAAGCCGATAATATTTATAAAGTAATTAGGGCCAAAGATAGAAAGGAGTCAATGAAGAAATTCCAAATGGGATACTCAAAAAAATTACAAATGATAGGTATTTCTGTTTTTCTGCTTTGTGAAATTGGGTGCGTATCAGATGAGGCAAACAGATACTATTTGAAAGAAAAACTCCCCCCCAAAAATGTCAAAGATGTTGAGATTTTGCGAGAAAAACCTCAGCGGCCTTACATTGAAATCGCAGATTTTCAGGCCAGCAATGGGTCTTTTTTGTTTTTTGTGTTCCCCGTCTCCCCCAAACGTATGCAAAAAATGGCCGCAGAGATTGGTGCCGATGCTGTGATTATAGTTCCTACTGGAGGTTGGTATTCACGAGATGAAGTGTGGGCAGGAAAGGACGCGCATTCCAACAGTTATAGTGGATTAGTCGGGACTGCAATAAAATACAAAACAGAATAACTAAATAATTAAAGAAAGGTATTTATGCAAAAGATATGTTTTATGGGCGTATCGTGTATGTTGTTGATAGTATGCGGTTGTGCTGAAGTAAATGTAACGAAAACTGCTAAGGGATACTTTGCTCCTACAACCCCCGATGAAATTGAGATATTGGTTACGGTTCCCCTGCATCGAGATTATACTGAACTTGCCACTGTTACCACTAAACATTGGGAGACAAAGGATACTGCAAAAATGCACAATTCCTTAAGGGCAAAATGTGCGCCGTTGGGAGCCAATGCGGTAATTTTAGGTTCTTCTGGTATTGACTATAATGGCTATTTTTGGGCAAGTGGCGTAGCTATCCGTTACAAAGATAAGTAATTATAGGGTCGGCTTTAGCCCACCAAAAGCCTTTATTTTTCTATCCTTAAACCTTCCGCGCAGGCCATAGAATCGCTGACCATTTCCGCAAAAGACCAGCGGGGTAACGTCCTGCTTACCGCCTCCTATGACAATGCCGAGCAATTTACCGCCAGCAAACTCGCGCAGGAATTCGGCTCAGCTCTGGCAGACAAATTAAGATAAAAAAGTAATCGGCAGGACACTAAAAAGCAGGACACTAAAAATATGCCGCACTATACGTCAACGGACTGGGCGGTGAGCTGGGCGAAGGATTCGCAGGTTGAGACGGCCGAGTCAATCAGGCCGAGGTTTTGAAGGACGACTGAGATATTGACGACTGCGTCGGCGGAGGCGAGGGAATCGCTGAGCCATTGCTCGAGATTTAGAAGGGACGATGCGAACTTGATTTTATCGCAGTAAAGAATTGCTATTCGGTAATAAGTATTAACCATATCGGAAGTCAATCGGCAGGAAGACACGAGGGTTTCGAGGGCCAGGGCCGATTCATCGGTTTCGTTGAGGCAAATGGCCAACTTGTTTCGGGCGAGGGAAAACGCCGGGTTAAGCTCAATTGACCGTGTGAAAAGCTCAATTGCCTGGTTCAATCGGCCAATACTCATCAAAAGGGCGCCAAAACGGTAATGCAGCTCAGGATTATGCGGATGCAGGTTCAACAGCTTACTGTGGGCGTTGAGAATCGGGGTAAGGTCCTGCTCTGTGGTATCGGAGTAATCATCTAAATGCGGATGGTATTGCAATCTGGCGGTTTCCGCCAGAAGCAGCGGGCCGTTTGTTTCAACGACACTTGCAAGAGAAAGCGACACGAGGGATTCGGAGGTGCTGCCCATAAGTTTCTGCGCGATTGCCATACCCAGATAAGCATCGACGAGGCCGTCGTTGACGACTGCGGCGCGACTGAACTGCAGGGCGGCGGAAGCGCGTTTACCCAGACGCAGGTATTGTGAGCCGAGCCGGATATTGGCCTCGAGGAAGCTGGGACAGACGCTCACGGCGTGGTGATAATGGTCGAGTGCCTGCTCCTGCTGGCCCATTGCGGCCAGAACTCCGGCACGCCTGAGGACCAAATCGGGCCTGTCGGGGAATTCATCGAGGGACGCCTCGATGCGGTCGAGGGCCTCGGTAAATTCGCCTGCCTCGATAAGCGAATCAATCGGGTCGGTATCAGGGCAGAAATTATCTGGCTGGATGAGTATGGCGGTGGAAAAGGTATCGATTGCGGATTTATACTGCTCGGCCGCGATATAAAGATAGCCGAGGGTAAGCAGCGTCGGGAGGTCATCGGGGTGCTCAACGGTAAGCTGTCGATACTGGTCGATGGTTTTTTCGATTTGGCCGTTTTTGAAATAAATGGCGGCAAGACGCTGACGCGGGAACCTGAGGTAATTTTTGAATTTAATGCAGTCCTGATACCAGGCGATTGCTTCGGCCTCCTTGTCGAGACGCTCGCAGCAATGGCCCAGGGCATACAGGGCGGTAACGTTTCGCGGGCAGCGGGAATATACGGATTTGAGCAGCGATATGGCGTCATTAAGGCGGTTATCATCTAAAGCGGCGGCCGCGGCGGCAAGGTCCGCGTAATAGCAGCGGGGATGTAGGGTGCGATACTCATCGAGTTTTCGCTGAAGGATGAGGGGGGTTTTGTCAGACGCCGACTCGATAATCTGGCGAAGCTCCTGTGCGTGCCGGGGGTCGGTTTTCTGGCGCGACTTGGCTACCTGGCTAAGCCACTGCCATATAAGGTCTGATGTTTCGACCTCAACCCCCCTGCCTAAAATTTCAAGTAATCGGCTCATAAATCGGATGACGGATGACGGAAGTCAGACGACGGTAAATTTCTGTCATCGGTTATCTGTCTTCTGTCATCTGCTTATTATTGGTTTAGTTTTGTGCAGCCGTGCACACGAGCCGTGAACCGTTTCTGGTTCGCGGCGAGCAGGCTCCTCCGATGGTATTTATCGACGCAGGCCGACAGGGTGGTTAATCAGGTTTAGGAAATTGTCGTGTAAAGCGTCAAATCAGAAGCGCCGGTATTGCCGATTGGGCGGGCTGTATCATCTATTCCGCCTCCGGCGAACAAGTCGGGGGCAAAACAAGATTTTGGGACGTTACCCCCCTGCCGGACGTTCTGCATTATGTATAGCCCATGCTTTGGTACCAGCAGCCACCGCCATCACCAGCCAACAAATGATTAACATAGAAGAATTGGGCCAGCTTACTCCAGTGATGAAACCAAGACAAAACATTATTAACAGACTCGTGATTCGTTCGACCCAACGCAGTTTTTTAAATTTATTCATTCTTCACTCCTTATACTGCGATGTTTCATTACCCCCCTGCTGTTAATCCGGTTCGCTCGTCTGGGCCTGTTTTTCGACTTCGGCTAAGTAGGCGAGAGTCCGCTCGAGCTTGTCGGTGAGATGTTTGAGTTTGAGCATTGTCTTGACGCGGGTGAGCAGCTCAATTTTGTTGACGGGTTTCGAGACGAAATCGTCTGTGCCGCAATCGACGGCACGCTGCATATCGCCGAATTCGTTGAGGGCGGTAACCATAATGATGGGGATGTGGTTCGTGGCGGGGTCGTTTTTGACACGCCGGCAGACCTCGAAACCGCTCATTTTGGGCATCATAATATCCAGCAGGATGAGGTCAGGCTTGTCATTTTTAACGGCTTCAAGCGCCTCGGGGCCGTCGGATGCAGCGATTGCCCGGCAATCGATGTCTTCGAGATAGGCCTCCAACAGTTCGAGGTTTTCACGATTGTCGTCAACGACGAGAATGACGGCAGGTTTGCTCTGCTGGTTATCCGGTTTTTTCTTTACCATTTTGGTCAGCTCCATCAGTATAAAGGTTTATTTACCAAGCGCCTTTAGAATCGCCGAACAAAAGGCGGGCAGGTCATCGGGTTTGCGCGAGGTTATGAGATTGCCGTCAACGACACATTCCTCATCGACGTATGAGGCGCCGGCGTTTTTAATATCGTCGCGCACCGACATATAACAGGTCGCTGTTTTGCCTTTGTAAATTTTGGTGCTGCATAACAGCCACGCCCCGTGACAAATCGAGGCGATGATTTTATTTGCGTTTACCATATCGTTGGCGAATTTAATCATATCGTCGTTTCTTCGCATAAAATCTGGGGCAAAACCCCCCGGCACGAGCATACAATCGTAGTCGGCGGCTTTGGCGTTTTTAGCGGCGACGGTCGAGCGGCAGGGGTAACCCTCTTTCGAGGGGTAGTCCTTGTTTGCCTCGACGGCGACGAAATCGCAAACGACGCCCGCCTCCCTGAGTCGGTAATAAGGGACCCATACCTCGGTAACCTGATATTGATCAGCTACCATAATCGCGACTCTTTTATTCTTGGCCATTTTATCTCGCTTTCATTTTACCCGCCTGCGGTTGAATTCGATTCGATAAACTCGCGGATTTCGGGGCGTATATACATTTTTTCAATATCGACGGCCTTGCGAACCGCTTCGGCGGCAGCCGCGGCGACGTCAGCAGAGGACGACTGGGTATCGGCAAAGAATATCTGCCGGCCTTTAATGGTGCACAGCCCCCCTGCCCCGCCTCCCATCGGCTCGTGGCGGATTGTAACACCATTTGCTTCGAGTATCTCCAAAAGCTCGTCGAGTATCCTTTGCTCGTTCATTACAGACCCAATACTCAAGAAAGAACCCTGAACAAGTCGATATTACTATCTGTAGCATTTTTGAAAATTTTACATCAGGGGAATGACCTTGACAAGCATTATCGCCAAACGCAAGACGATGCACCGGGAGTTATCGCAACAGCAGCAGCGCGCTAACGAGCTTGAGAAACAGGCGTTACAATTAGGATCGCTGGCCAATCTCGGCTCGGCGATGGCGATGATAACCCACGAAATCAATAACCTGCTTACGCCGCTTTCCAATTACGCCGAGCTTGCGCTCCAAAATCCCGAAGACCGGGTGCTTACGGAGCGTTCCCTGCGAAAGACGGCGACCAACTGCCGGCACGCGGGCAAGGTTATGGAAAGCATCCTCTCGATGGCCAACGCCGCCAGTATCGAAAGGGTCGATACCCCCCTGCTGCCGCTCATTAAAGGGGTGTTTGACTGCCTTTGCCGGGACTTCAACAAGGATTGTATCACGGTTGAGATTAAGGTTGGGGACGATTTACGGGTCAGGGTTGTGCCGGTGCAGTTACAGCAGGCGATTATGAACCTGATACTGAACGCACGCGAGGCAATGGTTCCCAAAGGCGGGAAGTTGACGATTGAAGCACAGGATGGGGCTGATAACGTAGTCATACGAATACGGGACACCGGCTGCGGGATAGAACAAACGGAAATCACAAAGGTATTCGATTCGTTTTTCACCACAAAGCACAAAAAAGCCGCCTGCGGTGAGCATAGTCGAACCGCCGGTTCGCCGAGTGGCAACGGCTTGGGTCTTGCCTTATGCAGAAAAGTCGTCGAGGGCCACAATGGCTCAATATCGGTCGATTCCCAGCCAAATCAGGGAACGACCTTCACAATCACCCTGCCGAAAAAGTAACAGCACCTTAATTTTTTAAAGCTATCCGGCCTACACGCTTAATCTGATTACTTCCCCCCTGCCGCGTCTTTGTTTAACATCCCTTTGAGCATCGTGCCCATCAGCGCATCAGTAGCGCTCGATGAACCGCCGACCATCACATCGGGAGTAACCCGGATATTCTTCTCCGCCACGAGCTTCATAACCTCAATCAGCGCCGTATTATTCTGGCCGATACTGCCGGAGAGCAATTTATACGCCTGTGATTTGGCATCGGCGACGAGTTTTGTCTTCTCGGCTTCGGCCTGGGCCTCGATAATTACCTTCTTCTTTTCCTCTTCGGCGACTTTTACGCCGTATGCCGCGGTGGCCAGACGCTTTTCCTCTTCGGCTTCCTGTGTGGTCTTTGTCAGGGCTTTTTGTTTCTCGGCGGCTCGCTGCTGTTCCTCAAATGTCTTTTGCTGCTGAAGTGCGATTTCACGGTCGGTCTGCGTTTTTAACAACGCACCGAGCGTCTGCTCATTGCCCACATCGCCGATACGCACCGCCAGCAGTGTTACGCCGTACTTCGCCAGTTCTTCTTTCAAAAGCGTATTACTTTGTTGCTCCTGCTGTGAGCGCTGCTGAACATAATCAAGGGCTTTTACCTTTTCGGCGTTATTTCTGAAAATCGCCCGCACCGACGGCGTTACCAGCTTTGCAAGCACCATCGCGTCATCGCCGACCGTCGCCACCACACGTGGCGCAAAGTCACGGTCTATCTGATACGTTACGCGAATATCGACAGGGAATGTAAAACCATCGATGCTGCGGACTGTCATCGGGCTTATTGCCTCCGCTGTTCCCGGCTTATCCTTCTCGGGCGTATAGCTTATCGTTGCCTGACGTGTATCGATTATTGTGGCCTCATACGCAGCGGTATGCAGATAATACTGTCCCTCGCCAAGCGGTTTTTTCCAGATTCCTCGCTGACCGACTTCAACGAGGCGGTCTGTGGTTTGAACCTGTTCGCCGACGTTGCTTTTAATGACGGCAACCGTGCCGACCCGGACGTTTGTTACCGGCGCATTGGTAACGGTGAACAGCCGGGGATTAAGCCGATATTTTCCGGGCTTGAGCACCGTAAGCTGCGGCCCTTTATAACCTTTGCCCTCGCCGAGAAAATATTCGGCGTTGAGCATCTTGTCCGGCTGGTCCCACTCCGGGGCATAAATAGTATCAGGGGGCAGCGACCGCCCGTCGGCCGCCTGAATAAGCCCTACTTGCCCGTCCTTTATTTCAATAATGGAAATTTTTGTAATCGTATATTGCCACGGCCAATAAAAGAAGTGCCAGCCAGGCGCAAGTACCTGTGCCTGAATACCGTTTTCGCCCTTGACAGAGATAATACGGCCTTCCGCCAGCGAGCCGCCGCCGAATTTCTTTTCCACGATGCCCACCTCATTGCCGCCGATATTGGTTACCGTCACCAAAATCGCCGCAAGCAATAGTATGATGATAAACACGGTGAGTATTACGACGCGACGGAATTTACCGCCTGCCACGGACTCTACTACATCTTCCATATCCATATAAGAATCTCCTTAATATTAAACTACTTTTTATCCTGTCCTTCACCGTAACTGCTGTGTTTCTCGTTTTCTATTACAAAGGACTCGACCTTCTTTCGCCCCGTTGTGGATGCTTTGTCCTTTCGTTTTTGGCTTTTAATTGCATCCCTCCTGCCAAGGGAGTAAAAGGAATAGCAAATCAACCAGATGAACCCTGCTAATGTCAGCAGTATTAATAATGGACGCATTTTTGTAATTCCAAAACCATACTCCTGCTTTTGTCAGTCCGGCCACGTTCGTCTAAGCCATGACAGGTATTATCCTCACGATTACCATTAAAAGCAAGGCGAATCCCACCCCGGCAAAGGAACAACATTTACGATTCATTTGCCATTAAAGCAGTTTGCCGCGAAAAGGCACAAGAAAGCACAAAAGGTTTAATCACGGATTTGTCACGGCATAGCCGAAGGCGAAGCCGGATTCACAATCACCCTGCTGAAAAAATAATTGAACGTTTAAATTACGCTGCTTTCAGGACGCAGCAGGCCAACGTAAAAGTTACATTCCTTTTTTGCCAAGTATGGTGTCCCCAGATTACCCAAAAAAATCAGGGTCTACCCACCGTTATTATCAAGATACTGCTTAAATAGGGTTATTCCGCTTTCAGGCAGGCAAATATTTCTGATTGAAGAAAAATTCATTGACTTATAATAACCACCTAATATTTTCTGCATGTCTTTGCATGCTAACATTTTCTGCATGTTTTTACATGGATAGTAATTGTGTCCGCGTCTGTCTTTTTTGCGAGAACTCAAAAGAACCGCTCTTTCTAAAAATCTACTTTTTCGATCATCCCCTTTAATAATTATTTGATTTCGCGGCCTGTGGATGAAATGATGGTTTCCTTTTACCAAAGCTTTTTCATCTTTCTTGAGATCTTCACGATTACCATACTTTATGACACAGTCAACTATAAAATATGCGAAGAAATAATAACCCTCTATATCTTGACCATTCTCGGCAAAAGCAGCGTAAAATGTAAGCATGTCGCCCTTTTGCATCTGTTCCAAAGTTCCGTAATTCTTATCTTGCTTACCTTGGTCATCCTTTTTGTTAAATCGCGGAGAACCATATGTGAATGTTTTGAATTCAGGGTCATCATGTATGTATTGATTGCGTGCGTCGACACCCCAGATTCGCGGTGGGAGATAATCACGGACAGATTGGTTATTCCATTTATAATCATTGTATGTAAGAGCCTTGCTCGTTATCAACTTACTTTTTTTATCGGGGATGGGTATGAATCTATATAACCTATCTTTGGGACATATGTGACTGCGGAATCCTCCTCCGTTCTTCGTGCCATCTGCGCCGACTCTTAACAAATAGAGCTTCGTAATACTATCTCCTTTATGCTCGGTCTAACAACCGATCCTCTATTATAGTTTATGTGTTCTTTTTTTGTGCCTATTGCAACAAGTGTTATCTGACATTTCTCATATCAAACGCTCGGCTATGTAACCAAGCCTTTCAATTCAACTACAATAACTGCGTTTTTTTCTAAACAACAATCCACCTAAGCCGAGCAGTAAAAGCGTGGCTGGTTCGGGTGTAATCACAAACGGCACATCGCCGTTAAACGGGACGCCTATTGGAGATGCTGACAAATTCTGAGTGTTTATTGTATATAGTTGTCTGTAGCCTCCAGTGTCTCCGTATAGGGTTCCATCTGGACCATAACACAAACTGTAGAAACCATTACTCGGAGAGTTCCATAGTTGGCCTGTTGCTATCCTACCATCGAACAGACTGATATTGAGAAGACTTGTTACATAACCCCCATTCCCCCTCGGGTCAGGACAATTAGACACTCCAATCGCCTGCCCACTTTGGTCGATAGCAAATCCACATAGACCCCCAACGGTATATTCAAGATAACGTTTAATAACAGTTGTTTGTTTGGTAGACAAATCGATTGTAGCTAATGAGTCAGATTCATCATAATAAGGACCTGTACCATAAAGCGTTCCGGCTGGCGAAAAAGCGAGTCTCGACTGAGAGCCTAATAGTGGTACAATATGTCCTTGTGGGTTAGCACCTGGAGAAGGGATAAGGCTTAGTTTTGTACTGGCACCTGTTGCAGGGTTTATTTGCCAAAGGCCATCGTTCCAAGTTGAGGCATACAAATAACCGTCCGAAGGAGAAAGAGCGAGAGAATAAAACCAGTCGCTTGGGCCACTTGGCATACTGCTTGGTCCTAAAGATACTTGGCTACCTGTGGTAAAATTTGTTTTACACACTATCGGAGATTCATCACTGCCAAGTTTAACTGTGTATCCCAAAAGGGCTGCTTTGGAGGAACCTACCATCAGCAAAACTGCTATTACGCAAATTGTAATTAACCTTTTCATTTTCTTCTCCTCCTCAAAAATTGTTAATTCGACCTCTCCCATATTAATCCGTCTCTGGCGGATTAAACGCTTGGCTATGCAATCAAACTTCTCAATTATATCAAAATCTTACTCGAATTGCCTTTTATTTTTTTATTTTTTCAATATTTCCTATCCGCCGCCTTAAACAGCGTCTTTTTGCCTAACTGTATTCAAATGATACCCTGTGTCGGACGGGCCAACAACTAAAAAATATGTTCGTTACAGCATATACCACTGCCGGACGGTGACTAAAAATTCTTCAGCCGATTTGGCTGAAGCAAGGGCTTTTTGGGCTTTTTTACGCGAGGGATGAAGTTTGCAATAGGCAATCGCGAATTTACGAAAGTGCATAATGCCCTTTTCATCCCCGTATAATTTACAAACCAAACGGAAGTGTTTTGAAATCACCTGTCCCTGCTGCTGGAGAGTCGGGGCGACGAAATCGTCTCCATCGCGAAGCTGACTGAAAATCCAGGGATTGCCAATCGCGCCGCGGGCAATTGCCACGCCATCCACGCCGGTATTTTTCATATTATTTTTAATTGTATCGGCGGAAAACAAGTCGCCGCTGCCAAAAATTGGTGTTCGGGGGAATCGTTTCTTGACCTCTGCTAAAAACTGCCAGTCGGCCCGGCCGGTAAATCTCTGGCAAACAGTGCGGGGATGCACGATAAGAGCACCGACCTTTCCAGACACCGCACGGGAACAGATTCGCCAGAAATTATCGTATGACTCATTATCGAAACTCGTCCGTAATTTCATAGTTACCGGGCAATCGACTGCTTCTCTTACGGCGTTATAGATTTCTATCACTTTATCCGGCTCATTGAGAAGATAGCCCCCCCGCTTTCGGCGAATAACTTTGGGCACAGGACAGGCAAAATTCAGGTCTATTAAATCGTAGCCCATCTGCCGGAGCACCTTTGCGGCCTTGGCCATTGTTTCGGGGTTATCGCCCAAAAGCTGTGCCCCTACCGGATGCTCATCGGCGCCTGGTCCAAATAACGGGTTATTAAAGACCCGCGGATGAATGACGCCTTTTGCGAGCATCGCCCCTGCAAAAGTTAAAGGCGCTCCGCAGTCGCGGGCAACGGCCCGCATAGCGTAATCGCTGTATCCGCTAAGCGCCGCCTGAAAAAAGGGGACATCAAGAATTATATTGCCGATTTTCAGCATTAATCGTCGGATTTGCGAGTTGAAACCGGAAGCTAATGTCTCGTAGCGATATGCACAGAGCAATTATCTTCAAACGTCCACTGTTTCAAAAGCGACTCTTATTGGTTGATGCGATGCACCGAGAAAATTCAGCTTCTCAAAACCGATGACTTTTCCTGATTTATCTTTCATCAAAACCACTTCATCGCCGGTTTCTTCGCAGATATACTCTTCCTGCGGATTGCCAAACCAGACGGTAAGTGTGTTACCGGCTTTGTCGTAATATACTTTCACTTCGGCCATATCCGCACTCCTTCTTTTATAGCATCTGTCAAATAGGTTGTTATCAGAAAACCTTCACCGTTCAATCGTTTTGTTACGACACAAATCCATCGCCCTTTGCTTTCAAGCGAATAAAACAGATATACCTTTTTATCGCTTCGGCTCAGACGAATTTCGTTGGGTTTTTCAAGCACTTCCTTTACATTCGATTCACGATTCATCATCGCAGGGTGCTTGACGGTAACAATCCACTTCCAGTAAGAACGATTTATCCGCACGCGAAACCCCAGCGGCGTCATAACCCCAAGAAGCAAATCGCCCTTATTGGTATTATCACCCATTACAGAATACTATACGTCCGATTTGGCACTTTTGCAACCCGATTATTTCGATTCGTCGATGACGGCTTTAACGATGCTGTTGATGGCCTGGCGGGTTTCGCCGTTGGTCTTGTTGGTGATGATTGTGAAAAGCCGGTCGCCTGCGGGGGTGGTGCAGACGCCTGATAATGCCTTGACCCCTTCGATATAGCCGGTCTTGGCGAAAATTTTGCCCCTGTATTTCGGCTCATCGAACCATTTACCCGCTGTGCCCTCTTCCCCCCCTACCGCAAGCGTCTGTTTGAATCTGGGCCAGTTGGGGTTTTTGTATAAGTCGAGCAGGACCGCGGAAATAGCATTGGCGCTAAGGCGGTTTTTCTCACTGAGGCCTGAGCCGTCGTCGATAAAGAACTGGTCGGATGGTATTCCGATAGAAAGCAAATACTGCGAGATTAGCTGCTGACCGAGGGGCCAGGAACCGCCCCTGCCCGAGGGCTGGCGGGATGCCGCAATGGTCTTAAGCAGCGATTCGGCGGCCAGGCCGAAACTATCCTTATTGCATCGGTCAAAGACATCCCATAGCGAGCTTCTATATACCGCGACCGTCCTGAATTTGTCCTCCGCGGTGATTTCTTTTTCGATAATATGGCCTCTAACTGAAACGCCTGAACGTTTCAATTCTTCAGCCAGAAGGAAAGCGAAAAATGCGGGAGGCCTGTCGATTGCGACGCGGACGGGCTGACATTTTTTATAGCAGGAACCGAGGACAGTAATCGTATTCGAGTTTGGCTCACGTGCCCCCCAAACGGTATCAGGCGGTTTTGAGGCGGACGTGCATTTATTGATGAGCTGCACGTATGAGGTCTGCGGGTCGAGCGTCAGGGCCGCTTTCCCGCCGACGGTCTCGGCGATTATTTCAATACAATTGCCGTTATAATTAAGGCCGGCAACCTCAGCGGCAAAGTGCTTGTTCAGGTCATCTTTGCGCCAATCCGGGTGAACCCGCTGGTCGTCGAAAATGGTGCTGTCGATAATAATATCGGTTACGGCGTTAACGTTGGCGGCGTTAAGCTGCACGGCGACGTCTTTGAGCATCCAGCGAGGGTCAAAAGACATTTTTTCAGCCGTCGGCTTATCGCCAAGCAGCGGGTCGCCGGCGCCTATTATGACCAATGAGTCGCCGACCAGGCCGACGCGCGTCTGGTATTGAAAATCAGGACCGAGATAATGCAGCGCCGAAGCGGTCGTGATGAGCTTCATATTTGACGCCGGAATTAAAGCCGTCGAGCCGTTTCTGCTGTAAATTATGGCGCCGGTATCGGGGTCACGAATCTGGACGGCGATTTTAACTTTCGCCTGGACCTGTGAATCGACAATCGCGTCGATTCGCTGTGTTAAGCCGGCAAACGCCTGGGCGGCGGTGATTATGACAAACGCTATTATCAGCAATAAATTTTTGGAATAAAATTTCATAGGCGTCTGTAAATAACAAAAACAGTTTTGAATATCAAGAGCGGGGACTGAAATATGACAAATCTTTTCTCTGAAAAACCCCGCTTCGACCAGTAGTCCGGGCTATATCGGCTATCCCAAAATATCTGATAAATGGTCTTGACTACCTGCAATGCGTATCGTATCATTATCGGATTACATACATTGAAACAAAAAGTGAAATTGGTGTAATACGTGCAAATTGTGATTTAAGAAGGTGATTAGCTATGGCACATAAAAAAGGACAAGGTGCAACAAGAAACGGCAGAGACAGTAACCCTAAATACAGAAGCGTCAAGCTTTACAGCGGTGAAACTGCAAAGACAGGCAGTATAATCATCAGGCAGTGCGGAACCAAGTTCTTCGCGGGCAAAAACGTCGCTATTGGCCGAGATTACACCCTTTTCGCAACAAGCCCCGGCACGGTCCAGTTTAGCGGCCGAAAGGTCAACGTGGTCTAACGGCAGTATTTGCCGCCGGTTTACGCAGCATATTACTTATTTTAGCGCCGGGAGCAGCGCAAGCAAAAATTCCCAGGCAGCGTCAACGGAGGCAATATTTACACGTTCCAGCGGTGAATGGGGGTTTTTGATTGTGGGGCCGACGCTGAGCATCTCAATTGAGGGAAATTTTTCGCCGATGACCGCGCATTCCAGCCCGGCGTGAACGACCTTTGTCTGCGGCTCTTTTCGATAAAGCTTTTTGTAAACTTCCTTCGCCCGTTTAAGCAGCAGAGAATTTATGTCCGGCTTCCAGGCGGGGTATCGATTTGATATCTCGACCTCGGCTCCCGCCCGCTTTGCCGCGTCCGAGATTTTACCCGTCAGCTCATTCATTGACGACATATCGAAACTTCGCTGCATAGTGATAATGTGAAACAGGTCTTTCCTATCGATGGTCTCAACGCTGGCGAGGTTATTCGATGTCTCAACGGTCCCTTCGTACTCATCCGACATTCGATATACGCCTGTCGGGAGGGCCGAGAGCAGATTGATAATTGGTGAGTGATTATTGATGATTGATTTTTTAGTGTCATCCGTGTTTCTTACCAATTCGACTTTAAGATTGGGGTCGGCTTTGGCAAATTCCTTTATGAAAGACGACTCCGAATCGGCAACTATTTTTTGCACCTGTTCAAGATACCGGGTGTCGAGATATATAACTGCTTTGGCGTCGCGAGGTATTGCGTTGGCTGCCTTGCCAGCATTTATTGAGCTAAGCTGTATATCAATCTGCTTTTGAATACCTTTAAATGTTTGAGTCAGCAGTTTTATCGCGTTGGCGTAATTCTTGTCGATATCGATACCCGAATGCCCGCCGTGCAATCCTGAAACTTTAAGAATATATGGTTCGTAGCCGGCCGGGGGAGCAATCCGGTCGAGCTTTAACGATATTTCGGTTTGCTCACCGCCTGCGCAGCCAACGATGAACGATTCGTCTTCGCCGTCGAGATTGAGCAGGTATTTGCCCGTAATGAACCCCTGCTGCAGGGCATTTGCGCCCGTGAGTCCTGTTTCCTCATCGACGGTAAACAAAAGCTCCAGCTTTGGATGGGGCGGTTTTTCATCAATTATTGCCAGTGCCAGCGAGACCCCGATGCCGTCGTCTGCGCCGAGGGTGGTGCCGTCGGCACAAACCCAGCCGTCGCGTTCGATTAATTCGATGGGGTCTTTTGAAAAATCGTGTTTTGACTCGGGTATTTTTTCGCAGAC
>JBELAA010000070.1:0-9675 GCA_049509315.1 Sedimentisphaerales bacterium
GGGCGGTGATTACACCGAGATATGGCCTGACGGAAGCGAGCTTATAGAATTTGCCAATGCGGAAGGGCAGCATAAAAACGCCCTCGGCAGGTTGCTGAATATAATTGCCGGGATGGCAAGGATATTACGGGGTTCGCCGGATAAGCAGTATATCGAGCTCAGCGGCCCGATGGAGATACCGATATATGGGGCAAAAGACAGACGTGCCGCCTACACCGAGGCAGGTTCAGCTATTGAAAACAATCGCAGAGTTTGCGGGCAGAGATGGTTATTCGCCGACGATTGGCGAGCTGGCGCAGACAGCGGGCGTAAGCCGGACAACCACATTCGAGCACATCGAGCAGTTACGAAAAAAGGGCCTGGTTTCGGGCCCGGCGGGCAAAGCACGCTCTTTGACGCCGACGTCAAAGGCGCGAAAACTGCTTAAGCGTTTAGCCGTCGCCGAAACGGCGACGGCAGCGGCCGTGCCGGCCGCTGCTAAACAGGGAGAGATACCACTTGCCGGCGTTGTCGCGGCGGGTTTACCCATAGAGGCGGTAGAGAACAAAGATAACCTGTCAATCAATTCGCTATTCGGTTCGTGCGACGAGGTTTTCGCGCTCGAAGTCAGGGGCGACAGTATGGCGGGGGAGAACATAAACGACGGCGATTACGTAATTTGCAGGCGTGCCTCATCGGCCTCGGACGGCCAGCTTGTGGTAGCTATCGTCGATAATGAAAACGCGACGTTGAAGCGGTTTTATAGAGAGCCCCCGGCTTCGCCTTTGGCTACGCCGTGGCAGGGGGGACGTGTGCGATTGCAGCCGGCAAATGACGAATACCAGCCGATATACAGCGATAATTGCCGCGTGGAAGGTGTGGTAATAGGTCTGATAAGGAAATTATAAATGCAGATAGATTCGACAAGCTCACTACAGGTAAAATTAAAATTTTTAGGCGCGGTGCAGAACGTTACCGGTTCGCGGCATCTTTTGGAGGCCAACGGCACAAGATTACTTATCGATTGCGGGTTATACCAGGAAAGGCAGTTTCTCGACCGTAACTGGGAGCCGTTTAATGTTCCGCCGGAAAGCATTGACGCAGTGCTTTTGACGCACGCACATTTGGACCATTGCGGATTGCTGCCGAAGTTTGTCCGCGAGGGATTCAAAGGGAAAATTTACTGCACGCAGGCGACCGCGGAGATAGCAAGGGTAATCCTGTTGGATTCGGCCAAGATACAGGAAGAAGACGCTGAGCACAAACTGAAGAGGCACCAGAAAGAGGGCAGGAAAGGGCAGCATCCTGAAGTCCCGCTATATACGATTAAGGACGCGGAGGCGTGTTTTCCTCATTTCGAGACAGTAAAGTATGGGCAAACGCTGAAAATCAGCGACGGCGTTGAGGTTACGTTTTGCAACGCGGGCCACGTGCTTGGTTCTTCGATGATTAGGGTTGATGCAGGTAGTAATGACGACAAGCGAACCGTTTTATTTACAGGCGACTTAGGCAGGCCCGGCAGGCCTATTTTGCCGGACCCGAGCATCCCGGAAGAGGTGGATTACGTTGTTATCGAGTCAACCTACGGCGACAGAGACCATCTCGATACCGGCGACGCGAAAAAGCAAATCGCCGACGTGATTAACGCGACCAATAAAAGAGGGGGTAATATCGTTGTGCCGAGTTTCGCGCTGGAACGCTCGCAGGAAATCCTGTTTTACCTGAATGAGCTGCTGTCGGAAGACGCAATACCGCACCTTATGGTTTTTTTGGACAGCCCTATGGCGGCGCAGATTACCGAAATTTTCAGGCATCACCAGGAATTGTTCGACGAGGAGGCAAGGCAATTGGTTATGAATAACCATTCGCCGTTTGAGCTTCCGGGTTTGAAAGTTACCACGACAAGCGAGGAATCCAAGGCAATCAACCACATAAAAGGCACGGTAGTGATTATCGCCGGCTCAGGTATGTGCATGGGAGGCAGAATCAAACATCATCTCGTCAATAACATCACACGGAAAGAAAGCACGATAATGTTCGTCGGCTATCAGGCGGTGGGGACATTAGGCAGGCAGCTTGTCGATAAGGCAAAAGAGGTGCGGATTTTCGGGCAGAAGTATAAGGTTAAGGCCAAAGTAAAGCAGATAAACGGCTTTTCGGCGCACGCCGACAGAGACGAGATGCTCAACTGGCTTATGAAATTTAAGACGCCGCCGAAAGAGATTTTCTTAGTTCACGGCGAACCCGAAAGCGCACAGGCATTTAGCCGGTTTATCACAGAAAAAACCGGCTGGAAAACGGTCGTCCCCGCATACGAGGATGAAATCACACTTGAAGCTTGACACTCAACACTACATTGGTGATACTCGTTTGAGCACACAAATTGTAAGTTGCAAGAGCACAGGTCATAAGTTATTCCGCTCTTGCGTATTTATGCTCTGAATAAAGGAGTACCTATGACCAGAAATAGCGCCCTCAAAATTTTAAATCCTTTTATGGCCGTGCTTGCCGTTAACCAGGCCGTAACTGCCCTGTTCAGTGACAAACTGTCGCACGAGGCGTTCGAGTTTTTTCATCAGGGCGGCGGCGCAATATTCCTTATTCTTATCGCGTGTCATTTCATGCTGAACTTCAACTGGGTAAAGGCGAATTACTTCAGCAAACGGCCCGGGACATAAATCTCTCACTTGGCTGGCTCATAAGCTCCGACAAATCGCGGGTAAGGTTGCGGGAATATACCGAGAAATTTTTCCTGGGTTAGGCCGAGAGTCCTGCCGATTTCAGGCGGAAGCTGAGCCGCTTTTTTTGCCGCAGGAAACGTTTTCAACAACTGGTAATTACCCTTCGCTGCGTCCTTGAACAATGGCCCGTGATAATCGGTGAAGCTTTTACAATTGGAGGCAAAGGCCGGAATCCCTTTATGCAAATCTTCCGGCGAGGCATACTTTGTCTGGCAATTTGGGTCCGGCGACGGACTCCACTGAATCAGACGCTCGTTGGGTTGACCTTGCTGCACGAAAACATCGTAATCTAACTGCTTGACCTGCGGTTTATTGAGCCGCTGGCACAGCGTGGGAGGCTGCCAGAAAACAAACAGTGGGCCGCGATAACTTGTATCTGTAACGAGAAGATTGTTGACAAAGGTATGGCCGTCACGGCTGTTAACGTCAGCGGCGGTGTCGGGATGCCAGCCAAAATGGTCTTTTCCTTCACCTCTTGCGTCTCTGCCGAAAAATACGGCGCTGTTTACCAGCGTGTTGTTGTAGCACTGGACGTTGCAGCTATTAAGAACGCGAATGCCCTGGTCGCAATTGACAAAAACGTTGCCGGCGACAATAGCACCTTTTGATATTTCGAAGAAAAAGCCGCTGTTGCTGGGCCAGAACCGGTCGAAAATGTTGCGACCGACGAGTGTGCCTACGTTCTCAATAAGGTTATCAATAAAGATGCCGTCAACGTTGCCTACGTCATACCAGATTCCGTTTGAATTGGGCGAGTCGGTAACGAGGTTGTCTTTGCAGGTAACGCGGTGGCTTTGATTAAATATTTTCACATCTGCGGGGAAGTAGCCGGAAATGTTCTCGATGTTGTTGCGCCTGAAGATGTTTTTTTCCAGCAGGACGTCATTCGAGGCGATAATATAGATGCCTTCGGTGCTGGTATCGCTGACAAGGCAATGACGCATTACCAGTTTATCGCCCTTCAGGTATGCCGCGACGCGTGAGCAGAATGAAATCGTGCAGTTCTCGATTACCGTGCCGACTATGTCTTTCCCGTGCTTTGATTCCTGGGATACGCCCTGCGGGTCTTTTCCCTCGACTTCGAGAGCGCGGTAGGCATACTGTGTGAATGTGATTCCTTTGAGCACCGGGCCTTTTTTGTCGGACGGCCTGCCGTTAATACTTCCCGTGCTCCGCGTCAACGCCTCGTTAAAAGCGGTGATTTCCACTAACCGGTTCGTCGGGTCTGTCCCGATGTAAATAGCGGAGTCATTATAATCAATGAAATACGTATTCTCCTTGACTTCTTTTGTCGAGCCGGCCGATTGCAGGAACGAGCCATCTATGAAAACCATATCATTATTGAAGCGATGCAGCGGGGTCCCTCTATTCCTGCTGGGCATCCACCAGTCGGCGGGCTTTTCAGGGAATAAACGGGTCCAGGTGGTTTTCCATACCGGCGCGCCGGCGTTTTCTGTTTTTTCCCACTTGTCCGCGACTTTTGTTCCCTTAAAAACGGGCTGCTCATTGGCGTAGGGTTGTATGATGATTCCCTGATTGAATCTCAGACCTCCCGTTCGATAGACGCCTCCTCTCAATATGATTGCGTCGCCGGTTACCACCCGTTTTAATGCCTCCTCAATGGTTGTGGACTTATTGAGAGTTGCCCCTGACGCCTCGGCATTGCCGTCGGGTGAAACGTAGTAAATTTTATTCGCGTCTTTGGGCAAATCGTAGGTCTGCGGAACCGGGCCGTATGGTCCGCCTGAGGGCTGGCCCATAGCTGGTAAGCAGCAGGAGAGAACGGTCAGGATTACGACAATACGGTGTGTAAGCTTAAATTGATTTGTTTTCATTTCGCATTCCTCGCAAATAATGGTTAATTAAATAAAACTAAAACCCCCAAAAAACCGGGTAAACAAAGTCGATTCTCAATCAATTAACAAATCTTTGCTGGAAAAGCAAGCGTATGCTGCTATGATTCTTCTCCCTGAGATCCATATCTTTCAACTGCTCAAATGCCTGCCTGCCCACCTGTCCTCGAATGTCTTTGTCGGGGATGCAAGTAGTAGGCAGGGGTCTCGGCATAGTGAAACGAAGACGGGCTCAAATTTCCCGCGACCTGTCCGGCATAGTCCTTTTTGGACGAAGCCGGAAGCGCGGCCGTGGCAATCTATCGAGTATCCAGCGAAGTCCCCCATGTCTTAATTTCGAGTCTTCGAGAAATTAATGGGGGGTATCGAGCATCGAGTTTAATATTCCCTTGCTTTCTATCTCAAAATGTGTTATTGTCACTTTATTGAGAAAAATAATCGTTTTGCGCAGGGTTAATCCTGCTGACGATGAATTATTATAAGTTGCGTAGAAATTATTTTTTTGTGGAGGAGAAAATGAAGCGTTTTACCCTTGCAATCCTGATTATTGCCATTACCTCGTTACCATCTCAAGCCAAATACTCCGGCGGCTCAGGCGAGCCGAACACCCCTTACCAAATCGCAGATTTTAATGACCTTATGACCCTTGCCAACGATACCAATGACTACAATAAATGCTTCATTATGACCAGCGATATCGACCTTGACCCCAATCTCCCCGGCAGACAGGTCTTTACTAAAGCCGTTATCGCCCCTGATATAAATGATATAGATTGGTTCTTTCAAGGAACTGCATTTACAGGTATTTTTAACGGGGCGGGACGCAAAATACTGAATCTTACGATAAACACTCATGGCCTGGGCAATGGATGTTTGGGTCTCTTCGGTTATATTTTCGGTGGTAGTATAAGCGGATTAAGCCTGGAACAAGTTAATATTTCCCCAGGTGATTATTCCTGGCCTGTTGGCAGTTTGGCAGGATACAGCGGAGATTCAGTCGCAAATTGCTTTTCAAGTGGCAACATTACCGGAGCAGAATATACAGAGGGTGCAGGAGGACTTATTGGTATCAACACAGGCAGTATTGCTCATTGTCATTCAACTGTAAATATTACAAATGGTAGTGAAATCGGCGGACTTGTTGGAGATAATTACGGCACAATAACCAGCTCTTTTTCACAGGGAATAATTACCGGTGGCAATTCGTCTTGGTATCTCGGCGGTTTAGTCGGGCGTAACGGAGATTATAGTAATTGTGAGAACCTGTACTTCGGAACAATTACTAATTGTTTTTCAACAAGCGATGTCAATGGTAAAGATATTGCAACAGAAGTTGGAGGTTTGTCAGGAAGAAATGATACTGAAAGTAATATTCGGTATTCTTATTCTACAGGCAATGTCAGGGGAGATAGTTATCTTGGAGGTCTTGTTGGATATAGTGGTGGTAATATAAATGTCTGTTTCTCGACCAGTA
Organism: Sedimentisphaerales bacterium; assembly: GCA_049509315.1. Classification (GTDB taxonomy): domain Bacteria; phylum Planctomycetota; class Phycisphaerae; order Sedimentisphaerales; family Anaerobacaceae; genus Fen-1362. The sequence goes on from JBELAA010000070.1 coordinate 6,048, forward strand.
ATGTTACAGGAGGAGGAAATGCTGATTATATTGGAGGAATAGCGGGAATCCATTCATATGGAATGATTTTAAACTCGTATTCGCAGGGTAATGTTACAGGAAATGATTATGTAGGTGGCGCAGTTGGTTTGAGTTATGAAAATGATATAAATCAATGCTATTCAACTGGATTGGTAACCGGCTTAACTTCTGTTGGTGGTTTTTTGGGCGGAGATTACTGGGGCTACACCAATATTTATGGTTGTTATTTTCTTGATGTCGCAGGGCCGAACAATGGTTTTGGAACACCGTTGACGGACTCACAGATGAAACAAAAGAGCAGTTTCGTCGGCTGGGATTTTGTCTGGGAATCGGCTAATGGTATAAATGATATCTGGGCAATCTGCGAAGGTGTAAGTTACCCAAATCTTGCCTTTCAATTTATTCCGGGCGATTTCGATAATCACAAAGACGTTAATTTCATTGATTTTGCTATGCTTGGCAGCAAATGGATACAGGCCGACTCATCGTTTTACTGCGGCGGAATAGACCTCACAGGAGATGGACTTGTTGATTTGGATGATTTGGTGATATTGTGCGATAACTGGCTGGGATTAATTCCGCCGGAACTCGCCCAGGCCGGCAATCCCATTCCGAATAACGCTTCTGAAAATATCAGTATAACGTCGGATTTAAGCTGGTCAGCCGGCTATAGAGCTATCTTGCACGATGTATATTTCGGCACGGATAATCCGCCGCCCTTTTATAAAAATCAGATCGAAACAGTTTTTGACCCGGGAATATTGGACACCAATACAACCTATTACTGGCGTATAGATGAGCAAAATATCAGCGGTACAACAACAGGTGATATCTGGAGTTTCAAAACAATTATTCAGCTTCCAGGTCAGGCAACGGATCCGTGGCCGGCCGATGCAGCAACCGGTGTTGGCATCATACATGAACTTTATTGGACACCCGGAGAATTGGCGAAATCACACGATGTGTATTTCGGCACGACAAATCCGCCATTATTCCGCGCTAATCAGACAACCGATTTTTATAGCCCAGGAATATTGGACACCAATACGACTTATTATTGGCGTATTGATGAGAAAAACACCAGCGGAACAACGACAGGGACGGTTTGGAATTTCACGACTGACCCAACACCCGTATTCATCGCAGCAGGAACAGTTGCAACAGGCACCACATCGATTACACCATCGCTGCCTTCCGGCATCCAGACGAATGATATTTTGTTGCTGTTTGTCGAGACTCCAAATAGGGCGGTTACTATAACAGAGGCCAATGGCGGCACATGGTCTGAAGTGGCCAATTCGCCTCAGGGAACCGGAACTGCAGGATTTTCCGCAGCAACCCGGCTTACGGTTTTCTGGTCACGATATAATGGGTCTCAGGGCGCTCCAACTGCCACTGCTGCCTCATCTGACCAAGCTATTGGCCAAATTATTGCTGTTCGAGGTGCTGCTGCCGCTGGAAATCCATGGGACGTTACTTCCGGAAACGTGGCTTCTACCGCAAGCGCATCGTATTCAATAACAGGCGCGACGACTACGGTTCCAAACACGCTTGTTGTAGCAGTCGTTGCAAATACAACTGATACAACTGTTGCACAAACATCAACTTGGGTAAACTCAAACCTGACAAGTTTGACAGAACGAATAGACAACAATACTAATACTGGCGGCGGCGGCGGTTTCGGATTGGCAACAGGCGTTATGGTCACTGCCGGTAACTACGGGGCAACTACAGGTACACTTTCCACATCATCAACACAGGCAATGACGACCATTGCCCTGAAGCCGTAATTTATTTTTTAATGACTATTGCGAAGATTATGCAGGATATGCCAGTATGCGCCGCGGGCGCCTGCTGCGATGGCGTTGACTAATTCAGTATTGTCATTGTAATTGTGGTTAGTTAAAGTGGCGTCGGCCTTGCCCTGAGCGGAGTCGAAGGGTTCGTCAATCGGCTCGAAAAACCGCTTATCGCCCGCGATGAGGTCTTTAATCAGCCGGGCGGGCCTGTCGCCCAATTGGTGTGATATGTAAAAAGTCGGTCTGAACAAATCAATCGGCCCGGTATATTTGCGTTTAATGCTGGGGTTGGTTTCCAGATTCCCTTCTTTTTTAACGATGTCGACCATTTCAGTGCCGGGGTAAATTCGCACGCCTAACGGTGCGCCTGCGCAATCGGGATTGATTTGCTTTATAAAGTCGATGGTTTCCTTAACAGAGGCGGGCGTTTCGCCGGGGCCGCCCAAAAGCAAATCAATCATAACCGTGAGGCCGTTTTCCCTGCAAAGTCGAACTGCCGAAGCGAGGTCCTGTGCTGTATGCGGCTGGCGATAGGTTTTCAGCATCGCAGCCGACGCGGAATCTCCTGTAAAATCGATACCGACGCAGCCGGCCTTTCGCATCACAGATGCCAATTCCGCGTCAAAAGGCGTAACGGCCATATACGTATACCAGCGAAGCTTCCTGCCAAGCCCCCGGCGGATAAATTCCTCGCAGACCGCTTTGGCGTGGTTGCCGGGGATATTGAACTCACTGTCGCAGACGTGCAGAACGTCGATACCCTGTTTTAATAACATCTGCGCTTCGTCTGCAACTTGGGCGGGATTTCGGGTCCTGTTTTTTGTGCCTTTTGACAATCGGTCGGCGCAATAAATACAATTGCGATTACAGCCCCGCTTAGTTTCGAGACCGATTTGGCCTCCCCGTTTGAAATATGTAACATTATCAATCGTTTTTCGGCTCGTGGGTAACGTCAGTTGCTCGGATTGGTTTGAGCGGCCATCGATTATTAAATTTCGAGGTAACGTTTTATTGTCCTTCAATTGCCGGTAAAGCGAGACAATTGCCTGTTCGCCGTCGCCGCAGACACCGAAATCAGCGCCCGTGTATTCGACAATCTGCTTTGCGAAAATTGAAAAGCCAACGCCGCCAACGACTATTGGCGCCTCGGTAAGTGTTTTGAGTTTTTTGATGAGTTCGGCAAGTTTCGGAACAAACCATTGACAGCTTGGCCAGAAGCAGTCATCGACGTTGCGAAACGACAGCCCAATCAGTTCAGGTTTGCTTTTAGCGAAGTAATTTTGAAGTGCGGTATCTGGGTTCTGGGCAAGACACAAATCGACTAATTCGGTTTCGATACCCGCCTGTTTTGCAGCCCCGGCGATATAATCAAGCCCTATTGGGGCGATTGCCGGCTGCATCGTATTGGTATTTATCAGTGTCAGCATATTATTGTATTATGTGTTTTGTGCTTCGCGGGCTTTCGCACGCCGTTCGGCAATCCAGCTTAGAAGAATACCCAGTTCATAAAGCAGATACATAGGAATGGACAGTGAGAACAGAGAAATCAAATCCCCGCCCGGCGTTATTACTGAGGCGATGATTACTATAGCGAGAATGGCGAATCTGCGGCTGCGGCGAAAGGCATCGAGAGAGATGATGCCGGTGCGGTTCAGACAAAATATCACAATCGGCGTCTGGAATGTCAGTCCGAACATCAGCATCATAGTTGTAACAAACGAGACATATTGCTGAAAGGTGAACGACGACTGAGCGGCAAGGACCTCTTCGTTGAATACCATCAGAACCTTTAGAGTAAGCGGCGCTGC
>JBELAA010000071.1:0-21727 GCA_049509315.1 Sedimentisphaerales bacterium
AGAACCTCCGCCTGTCTGCCCAATTGAATGTTGCCCCGTGAGCTTATTACAACGTCATTGACCTCACCCTTGAGAAAGACCTGGCTGCTGCTGTGCCGCGTTATCTTGCTGGTTACCCCCAGACAGACCATAAAAGGTAAACAAGCCGTTATTAAAATAACCAATTTCATTTTTTGCATTTTCATTTTAATCCTTTTCTCTGCGGTCTCCGCGGTGAAATTATTACTCCACGGTAACACTCATAACCTGCTGGTCCACTAACACAAAACCCGTCCGGACTTTTTTCTCGAGCCAGCCGGGATAAAACTGCATTTTCGCGGCCCTCGTCGCGTCGCCCAAAACAAGCGCCTTTGTCGCCGGCAATTCTGGCAATTCTGCATTTTCCAGCGAGACCCCTCCTCCCGGAAGAATCAGCATACAGTGAAGCGCATCCCTGTCGATTGCCAAAACGTCGTTGAGCGCCCCGACAAGCGTCCCCAGATTTTCAGGAACAAACCGGTAAGGCGTCGCCCTTTTCAAAAATTCCTCGTAATCGTATCCGCCGCAGACAACCATCTGATACATCCCAGCCGGGGTATCCTTCGGCACAACAAAATTAAACGAGTATTTTTGCTTTTGCGCCAGAAAACGCTCCAGCACAACGTCCACGTCCAGACGCCCCCCCGGCTTGACTTTCGATTGCGACAGCTCGACCGACCATATCCCCGCTGTAACGTTTTTTTCGCTTACCCGAACGTCAAAATCGAACGACTTGATTTTAACCTTACTATACGGATTATTCATCAGCAGCGCAACCGGGCTTACCCCGTCGCGTATCACTTCTGCCAAATCCTGTCCCGTCGAAATATTATCAAATGAAATCGCCTGCCCGTCATCCAGCTCGATATTACCCTTGTAATAAAGCGTATTGTCGGGCGGCAGCGCACCCCGCAAAAGCACCAGGTTCGATACCCCCGCACGCAGCAATAACGGCGTCAGCATCCGGTTATCCACGATTTGACAATTATAAACCCGGCCCGACAGGTTTGGGTCGTTATACCGCGTAACCTTTACCCTCAGCGGAATCATTCTCGCCTGCACCCCCGTTTTGCCGCGGACCGCGGTTGACTCATCGGTCGTCAGCGCCCCGACAATTTTAGTTGATGTCCCGACCTTGAACGACCGCATCACGCTCGATACCACCGTATGAATCTGCCCCGTCGCCATCGGCAAATCGACCCCGCCATAACCCAGGAAACTATGTCCGAAACCGTAAACGTCATTGCCCCTGACCTCGGTAACAGTGCCCACCGCCTCGATTGTTACATCTCCAGTCATCAAAGGCACGACCAGGCACCCGCCGGGAACAAGTTTAATATCGCAAACGTCGCCGCTTCCGCCTCCGCTTGCGGTGAGCGTAGTCGAACCGCCGCCTCCGCTAACCACCTCAAATCCCAATGGCTCAAACGCCCCTGCCAAATCCGCCCTGACCGAATCAGTCATCCCCGATACGACTAACGGGCTTGGCAATGTTGTCGTCCCTGAAAAACCCCGCCTCGATGAGCTGACAGTCGCTGAAATCTTCTTTTCCACGTCCGCTAAATCAATGGGCTTTGAAAAATCAAATGAAAACCCCGACCCGTCCCCTGTCTCCTGTCTTCCGTATTCTGCCATCTGTCTTCTGTTTTCACCGGTCCCCGCGCGAAGCATATCCGCTATCGGCGTAACTCCGTATAACGGGTCTTTGCTGAAACTCCAGCCAAATGCCAGCGCCCCCGCCAATCGGCCCTCAATATATACAGGCGAACCGGAGCAACCCGCAACCGGCCCCGTGTGAACGAACCGCTCATCGGTCCCCCGAACTAATATCGCGTCCCTGCCCGGCATAAAATCCTTAACGACGCTCAAAACCTCCAGCCCGAACTTCTCGACCTCGGTCCCCTTATACACAGTCAGGCAATACGCCTCCATCCCCGGCTTAACCTCGTCGGTGCTGATATACCTGTCTGAATCCCACACCCCTTCCAGTCCTTTAGGGATAACACCAGCATTTTGGGATTCGGCTGCGCCACAAACCGACGCCACGCACGCTGCTATCAGAACAAAAACACACGCTCTCAATTAAGAAACTCCTTATGCCTTATACTATTCCTGCAAAAACCTTATCTTATATGCGCATTACGACCGTTGCAACATAAAACGACTAATGTTAGAATATGCGCCGTTGACGTATAAGTTTTTGAAAATAATTTGAACGGAGAAAAAATGAGAGCAGAACATCGCCACGAACTCAAGACAAACGAGCTGGCTCAATGGCTTTTCAATCTGCCCGACTGGGCACAGAAAAATCTCAGAACGATAATATACGTAACAGTTGTTGTCGTCCTCGTTTTAGGCACATTTTTGTATCAGCGGTATCAAAAAACCGTCGTAACAGGCAGGGAACAGACCGCCGTTACGGGCCTTATTGGGCAGTTGCCGATGCAGGAGTCACAAATCGCCCAGGCCGCCGCTCAGGGAACCGACGCTTCCTATACCCTTTTACAGACCGCAAATGAGCTTAAGAATCTCTCTCAAAACTCCCGCCAGGAAGCGATAAAGGCGCTTGCGCTTATCAAAGAAGCCCAGATTCTGCGGGCCGAGCTGCAATTCCGGCAGGGCTCCGTCAGCCAGCAGGATATCGTTACCCAGGTCAACAAGGCAAAAGACGATTACACCGAGGCGCTTACATACCTCAAAAAAACGCCCAATCGCCCCCTCGAGGCGCAGGCCCGTTTCGGACTCGGATTGTGCGAGGAAGACCTCGGCAATTACGAACAGGCCAAAACAATATATAAAGAAGTGGCCCAGGACCCGGCGCTCGACGGAACTATCGCCGCGGCTGCGGCAAAATACCGGCTCGAAACTATGGATTCCTACATCAATACGAAAATCGCCCTCAAACCCGCGCCGCCGGCGCCGGTGACTGCTGCCCCGGCCGTTCCCCCTGAGGAATTGCCCTACGGCCCCAGGCGGTCTCTCGAGCCAAACCCGGCCGCCGCCCCGCAGCAAATTCAGGTCGCGCCAAGGGCGAACACGCCTGCCGCCAAATAAAGTATAATTGTCAGCAAAATGCCAAATCAGGATAAACCGTTAATACTGCGAGTCGGCCTCGCCCTTCAGGAACGCCGGCTTGATAAATACCTCCACGGGCGATACTCCAACTACAGCCGGGTTATGCTTCAGGAAGTCATCAAGGCGGGCGGTGTAAAAGTCAACGGCAAGCAGGCAAAACCAAGCTTGAAACTCAATCCCAATGACCTCATAGAAATCGCCCTGCCTGAACTGCCCAAAACGGCAATCCCGCCCGAAGACATACCGCTCAACATCCTCCACGAAGACGACGACATAATCGTCATCAATAAATCCGCAGATATACTCGTCCACCCCGCACGAGGCAACACCAGCGGCACAATCGCTAACGCCCTGGCATTTCACCTTACCTCCGTGGAATCGGAACCAGATGAGAAAGACCAAACTGCTGATGTTGATAAGGAAGATGAATTACCGGTCGCCCTCGGCGAATTTCGCCCCGGCATAGTTCACCGCTTGGACAGAAATACCACAGGCGTTATGATTCTGGCAAAAAATAACGTCGCCCAGTGGAAAATCGCAAAGCAGTTCCATGACCGCCACGTCGAAAAAAGCTACTTAGCCATCGTCCACGGCGTCCCCGACCTCACCCGCGACCGCGTCAACGCTCCCTTAGGCGTCAATCTCAAATTCAGATATAAATACGCCGTCCGCCCTGAAGCCGGCAAAGAGGCAATCACTTTCTACGAGGTTCTCGAGAGTTTCCGCGGATTCTCGCTTTTGAAGCTCACCCCCAAAACAGGCCGGACCCACCAGATTCGCGTCCATCTGTCTCATATCAAGCACCCCGTCGTCGCCGATGAGATGTATGGCGGCAAACCCGTTTACCCCTGGCAATTGAAAAATACCGAACCCGCCGTCGAAGCTCCCGTTATCGCCCGCTGCGCCCTTCACGCCTCGACGATTGCCTTTACTCACCCGACTACAAAACAATTAGTCCGCTTCGACGCGCCATTGCCTGATGATATGCAGAATTTGCTCGATTTACTTCGAAAATATAGGAAATCACCTTGATTTATGTTTTTAGCTGTCTCGGCGTAGCGCAGCGAAGACGGAAGCCCCGCTCCCCCCCGATATGCAAAACTTCCTCGATATGCTGAGAAAATATCGAAAAATCGGGAATCTCCATTAAAAGTTATAAACTTTTAAAATATTATAAACTTTTCAATATTTTCCTTGAACCACCTCGCTTTATTTGCGATAATATATGAAGAAGGAGTAATAGTATGACTCGCGTTAGTATGACAAAGGCAAGACAGGATTTCACTGATATAGCCAATCGCGTTATGTTCGGCTCAGAACGTATATGTATCGAAAAGAATAACAAGCCCGCCGTGGCCGTCGTGCCCATCGAAGACCTTGAGATGCTCGAGGCGATTGAAGACCGGATTGACATTCAGGCAGCCAAAGCAGCCCTCAAAAAAGGCAAATTTATTACCCTCGAAGCTCTTAAAAAACAATTAGGATTATAATCACGGATGTATCAGGTTAAAGTAGCAGAGGACGCCGCAAAGTTTATCCGCAAACAGGATAAACGCATACAACGTCAGATTATCAATAATATCAGGACTCTCGCCGAAAACCCACATCCGCCGGGTTGCAAAAAATTACAGGGTTTCGAAAACCTATATCGCATATCTTCAGGCAATTACAGAATAGTTTATACAATCAGAGAAAAGATACTCGTCGTTTTTGTCGTCCGCATAGCCCACCGAAAAGACATCTACCGCCATTTGTAAAATTAGCCCCCCTTGCCCGCCGATATGCAGAACCTCCTCGACCTTTTGCGAAAATATCGAAAGGTGTAGCTAAAGCGATATTTTCCTTGCGATTATCCTGTTGACAGCGTGTTTATGCGGGACTCCGCTGGAATTGCAGTCAAAAATCTCTTCTTCGCAGTGTTCAATTTGCCAATCACCGTAATAACCGAATATTTCCCCTGAAAGCCATAAATGAGCTGTGTCTTCAGCATCCGGCGCCCTTGGAATAAACGGTTTTTTTACAAATACCGAATGAACACCCAGTCCGCCGTCATTGGTGAAATCCTTGTAGTTATCAAAAATGTCTTTTCGCAATTGAGGCGGAATATAATGCAAAGCGCCGATGCTGAATATAACGTCGAATTTCTCTTTTAACCTGAACTCATTCAAATCCGCCTGAAACACGTCTATTTGCACCCCTGCCTGTTCGGCGTTACGTCTGGTTTTTTCTACGCCCGCTACCGCTAAATCGAATGCTGTTACCTCATAGCCATTTTTTGCGAAAAAGACCGCGTTCCTTCCCTCGCCGCATCCGATATCGAGCAGCTTGATTCTTTTTCCAAACGGCATCATCCAAAGAACCTTCAGGCAAAGAGGCGATGGCTTAAGCCCCCAATAATTCGTCGTTCCTTTATATCTTTCGTCGTATGCATTCGGCATAAATATCTCTCCTGCAATAATTTTACAAAACTGTTTATACCTTTCTACGCCACGTCCGCAAGACCTAATGACTCGCCGAATTTAGTTAGAAGCGACTGCCTGATGTTCTTATGCATCGGGCTAATCAGCATCGGGTCGGCCAAAACAAGCTCAAACGCATCGCGTCTGGCCATAACCAATAAATCGTAATCATCGATGATGTCGGCGATTTTCAAATCGGGCAGGCCGTGCTGACGCGTGCTGAAAAGCTCGCCGGGGCCGCGTAGTTTCAAATCGTGCTCGGCGATTTCAAAGCCGTCGTTGCTGCGCTCCATCATTTCAAGCCGGCTTCTGGCAACCTCATTTTCGGACTCCTTATCAGCAAATAAAAAGCAATACGATTTATCAGTCCCCCTGCCGATTCTGCCTCGTAACTGGTGCATTTGCGCCAGGCCGAACCTGTCTGCCCCCTCGATTACCATAATCGTCGCGTTTGGAATATCGACGCCCACCTCCACAACCACCGTCGCCACCAGCGCGTCGATTTTGCCCCTGCGAAATTCCGCCATCACCTGCTGCTTCTTTTCGGAGCTCATCCGCCCGTGCAATAATTCGATTCTGAACTCGCCAAACACCTTCGATAACTCCCTCCAGCCGTCCGTCGCCGCCTTAATGTCCCCTTCCTCTTCAACGCCGGTTATTCGCGGGTAAACAAAATATGCCTGCTTTCTCGCCTTAAGACGTTCCCGGATAAATTCGTATGCCTTGTCTCTGGTATTCGGCGCAACCCACCGCGTAACAATCTCCCCTCTTCCCGGCGGACTGTTCCTGATAATCGACACGTCTAAGTCGCCGAATACCGTCATCGCCAATGTCCGCGGAATAGGCGTGGCCGTCATAACAAGACAGTGAGGCGTCCCGTCTTTTCGCAATTCCGCCCGCTGATGAACGCCGAACTTGTGCTGCTCGTCTATCACTATCAGCCCAAGTTTCTTAAATTCGATGTCCTTTTCTAATAGCGCCACCGTCCCGACAACAATATCGATTTCACCCGATTTAATCTCCCCCGTGATTTCCGCTCTTTCCTGTCCCGCCAGTCCCCCTGTAATAAGAACACGCTTTACTTCACTGTTTCGCAGGTATCGCTCGATACTAATGAAATGCTGATTTGCCAAAATCTCAGTCGGCGCCATAATCGCCACCTGCGTCTTATTGGCAACCGCCAGTAGCGCCGCGTAAAGCGCAACCACCGTTTTCCCAGACCCGACGTCGCCCTGCAATAGGCGATTCATCGGCATCGCTTTTTGCATATCTGCCGCAATTTCCGCGATTGCGCCATCCTGGTCCTGCGTCAATAAAAACGGGAATCGCCTGCGTATCCGTCTGTCGATTTCCTCGCTGCATTTCATCGCGACAGCCGATGCGAATTGACTATGCCTGTGCCGCCGAAGCGCAAGACCCAATTGCATCAAAAACAATTCGTCGAATTTCAGCCGGCGTTTCGCCTTGGTCAGCTTATCCTCATCGCCCGGCTGATGAATCCAGCGAAACGCGTCCTGCCTGCTTATCAATTCCGTCTTTTTACGAAACTCATCTTCGTAAAATTCCCCGATAAGCCCGTCGATATTTCCCAGCACCGGCCTGATGATTTTCTTAATCTGCCCGCTCGATAACCCGGCGCTACCCGAATATATCCCCCCGCTGAAATATTCCGCCATCTCCGTCGGGTCTGTCTGTTTAGCAGATGCCTCCTCGATTACGCGAAACTTAGGATTGGTCAATTGCAGTTTGTGCCTGTATTCGCCGACCTTTCCCCACGCAATCACCGCCTGCCCCGGCTTCAAACTATCTCGCAGATACCCCCCGTGAAACCATATTATCCTGCAAATTCCCGTTTCGTCAGCCACCATCGCCTCGAAAATTTGCGGCTTACGATACGCCTGATAATCCGTCGATTCAACAAGCCCGACAATCGCCGCCGTCTCACCCTCCCGCAACTGCCCAATTTTCACCGGCTGCGGCGCAAAGTCCCAGTCCCGCGGGTAATACTCCAGTAAATCCCCTACCGTCTGCACACCAAGTTTCGCAAACACCGCCGCCCTTGCCGGCCCCACCCCCTTGAGGTATTGCACCGACATCGACAATTTAATATCACCCGTTGCTTTTGAGGTAGTATCTATCACTTAATCCTTATTCTTCAAATGCGTGCTCACCAATCAGTTTGACAAACCTGACTCCGCAAACCACCCGCTCAATCAGTTTACCTTCCTTTTTCACCCCGACGACAAGCTCCTGAAAACCCGTCTCACCGACAGGCGCCACAATTATTCCCCCTTCACTAAGTTGCTCAGTCAAGGTCTGTGGTATTTCCGGCAGCGCCGCCGTAGCAATAATCCTGTCAAATTTTCGCTTTTCAGGCCATCCTGCGCTCCCATCGCCAACGTAAAATTCCACGTTGTTAATCCCTAATCGGCCAAGAACCGCCTGTGCCCCCGCCGACAATTCCGAAAACCGCTCAATCGTGTAAACCCGCTTTGATAATTTCGCCAGTATGGCCGTCTGATACCCGCTTCCCGTCCCGACCTCAAGCACCTCACAAAAGTTATTCAGCCGAAGCTCCTGCGTCATCAAACCCACAATATATGGCTGCGAAATCGTTTGCCCCATCCCTATCGGCAAAGGCCCATCCGCGTATGCCTGCGACTTGTAGGATTCAGGCACAAATTCCTCTCTCGGCAGCCGCCGCATCGCCGATAACACCCCCGCCTCGCCGATACCCCTGCCCTTGAGGTCCTGCTCCACCATTTTATGACGCTGGTTCTCGAACGTGTTCTCAGCCGACTCGTAATCCATATCAATTATAATCCCCCCAACCACCCTTTTTTGCAAATCAATTTGCCAAAGACTATCACCTAAAACCACAGATTAATCACCGTCACTGCGACAATGGCCTTTACCCCAGCCTCTGCTATATCATTTTGCCCTTTCATTGGTTATGCATCTTGTTTTTAACCCTGACAATGCGATATTATCGGACTTTCCCAACGCTATATAAAGGTCTTGACTTATCCTACTGTATCTGCTATCATACCCATATTCTCTATACCACCCATTTGAACGTAGCTTCTTTAAAAAAGGAGTAAAAGTAGGAGAGCGTGCTCAACAACATTATTCACAAGTCCAGCCCGTTTCTATTTATAAACTAAAGGATGGATAGGCGCTATGCGCGGTTGGGGGGCGAGAAAACAGGTGACAAATAGTTTTTTTAAATACAGGAAATCCTGTTCAAGCTTCTATGCAGGACTTCTTATTTTGGTATTGGCTGCGGATGTTGCTCTTGCAGGCCATACACAAAACATACTCCTCACGGGTTACTGGCCCCCGACAAACGAAATGCTCCGTAAATTCAGCACCGACCCGAATCAAAACCCCGGCGGCTGGCAGGGCCAGAATTGGGAAGGCCGGGGTTACGATATTTATGCCTTTTTTCCTGAATTTCCCGGCGGAACCGGAAGCAACCCCAAAGGTAACGGCGATTTTGAGATTGATTATCAGGATGTCGGCTCCTGGCAGCCGCCTTCAGCGGCTACAGGCGATTTCTGGCGGATTACAGGCACGGTTCACCCCGTGGCAATTATGAGTTATGGCCAGGGAGACGGCCCATGGGAAATGGAATACAACGCCAGGAACCTGTCATCCTGGAGTTCCGATTACCTATCCCCGACACAGCCGACGCCTTCACCGCCTGATACCACTCAGTCATCCGGATACGTTCGCCATTCCACTTTGCCCGTTGATGCAATTGTTGAGGCGGTTAACAGTTCAGGGACTGGTATAAATGCCTGGATTGACTGGGATGGTAATCCGGGGGCGTTTTTGTGCGAGTATATGGCGTATCACGATGGATGGTATCAAAGCTTGCACGGCGACCCCTGCGACCAATACTATTGTACGGCTGCCGGTTTTACACATCTTGCCGCGGGAGTCAGCCCTGCCAACGGCACTACAGCTGTTGAAGCCGCCCTGCGCGCCCTAATTAGTCAGCTTGATTCTGTGCTCCTGCAATATACTGTTTCGGGAACTGTAACAACAGGCGGCTCACCTTTGGCAGGTGTGACGATGTGCGGCGGGGCATATACCGCACAGGTTGGCGGCGGCTGGTCGGGCACGGTTACGCCTTTGAAATCGGGATATACTTTTAACCCTTCCCAAAGAACTTATAATAACGTCAGGAGCAATCAATCGGCGCAGGATTATACGGCTTTAGCCGCTACGGCTGATACTATCACGTTTGATGCTGCCAGCAGCGCCGGCAGCAGTTCTGCAGCGACAACTTTAAGCTGGTCGCATACCGTCGGCACTGGAAACAATCGTATTTTGGTTGTGGGGGTCGTGAGTGAGGACAGCACCGCGGCTGACGAAAGAATCAGCAGCGTAAAATTTAACGGCGTCAATATGACGGCGGTTCCCAACTCGACAAAAAGCAGGGTTGTTTACAGCGGCTCTTCTTATAGCAGCACTTTGCGAAATGATTTGTATTATATGCTCAACCCGCCCGCCGGCACTTATACCGTTCTTATTACATACAACGGCAGTATAAGTTACCGCGTCGGCGGCGCTATAACATTGGCCAATGTGAAACAGCAGGCCCCCGAAGCGATTATTACCAATGGGGCGACCGCAGCAGCAATCTCAACGACTCTTATGGTCCCCAATAATGGCGCCTGGATTGTGGATGTTGTCGGCCACAGTAATAGCGGCACGTTTACGACTTCCACAGCCACCGAACGATGGGACAAAAACAGCAATTATAACTCCGGCGCCTGCAGCACCAAAGCGATAACTTCCCCTGGAGCAAATACAATAACCTGGACTTTCAGCGGCAGCAGCGCAACGATGATTCACTCAATGGCGGCCTTTGCACCATCACTGCCCCGGCGCCGGCCAATGGTGCAACAGGCGTCAGCGTAACAACCGACCTTAGCTGGACGGCCGGTTCAGGCGCGACGTCGCACGACGTGTATTTCGGTACTGTAAGCCCCGGGACGTTGCGGGGTAATCAGTCAGGCACTACTTATGACACGGGAACGATGGCCAATGGCACGACTTATTACTGGCGCATCGACGAGAAGAACGCCGATGGCACAACCACCGGCGACATCTGGAGTTTCACCACTATTTATAAACACACACTGACAAGTTCCTCAGCAACAGGCGGTGATGTAACGACCCCCGGCGAAGGTGCTTTCCAGTATGACAACGGCATGGTAGTCAATCTGGTTGCGACGGCCGACGCTCATTATCATTTTGTCAACTGGACGGGCACCGGCGTTACGGCAGGCAAGGTTGCCAATCCCAATTCCGCGGCCACGACAATTACAATCGACGCCGACTATGCTGTGCAGGCCAATTTCGCCGTAAACCAGTGCACGATAACGGCCAGCGCCGGCGACGGCGGCAGTATCGACCCCGCAGGCGCCATAACAAAGGATTACGGCTCAAGCCAGTTATTTACCGCCACGCCTGATACCGGCTATATGGTTGATTACTGGATGGTTGACGGAAACTTCGTTCAGGCCGGAGGCACAACTTATACTTTGAGTAATATCACCGCACCCCACACGGTAAGTGTGGCATTTACAGTGCAGACCTTTTACATTACCGCCTCCACCGGTAACCACGGCTCAATCAACCCCTGCTGGACCTTCGGCAGGAATTACGGCACAAGCCAGTTATTTACCGCCACACCTGATACCGGCTACGAGGTCGATAAGTGGCAGGTTGACGGTTTGGACGTCCAGGCCGGTGGAACTACCTACATACTTGAGAATATCATGGCTGACCATACGGTTTATGTTACGTTTAAACGGGCAATTTTCACAATTTCCGGTTATGTAATTGAGCCGGATGGCAATACGCCGATTGCAGGAACGCTTGTCTCAGTGGGCGACGTAAATATCGTAACCGACACTAATGGTTATTACGAATTTACGGTTGAGTATGGCTGGTCAGGCGTTGTGACGCCGCAGAAGGATGGTTTCATTTTTGAACCCAACAGCGATACATATACCGGCGTTACGCAGAATTACGCCGATGTGAATTACACGGCTGAACTTCTGACATTTGTAATCGCAGGTCGCGTGTTCGGACCCGACCATATCACGCCGATTGGCGACGTAAATATGTCCGCTGAGAACGGCGGCGGACCCTGGACGAGTAAATACGGCGGGGGGACTTCAAAAACAGATGTAAACGGATATTACGAAGTTGTTGTAGATTACAACTACACAGGTAAGGTCACGCCTGCCAAATACGCATACGCGTTTGAGCCCAATAGCGCGTCGTACGCCAATGTTTTGGCCGACCAGCCGGGCCAGAATTATACCGGCACACTGATGACCTTCAGAATCACCGGCTATATAAAGAACAAGTGCGACGTGCCCATAGCGGGAGTGCTTGTCAGCGCCAATAACGGCGGTGGTCAGGGAACTACCAATGCCGAGGGCTTATACGAGATATGGGTAGATTACGCATGGTCGGGCACGGTCACTCCTGATAAACAGTATCATACGTTCGCACCGGCAGCGATTGACTATGTCGAGGTACTGGCAGACAAATCAGGCCAAAATTACGCAGCTAACAATGTGTATGACCTCGACTGCAATGGCCTTATCGAACTGGGTGACATCAGCGTACTGGCAGAAAACTGGCTGGCGGCGGAACCCGACAATCAAGCCGATTTAACAGCCGACGGCATAGTTAATTTCCAGGATTTTGCCGACTTTGGCCTGGTTTGGTAAGTTGTGTATTAGTGCAGCCAAACTGAAGCTGTGATTCAATCAGCGGCCCCCGAAATAAATTACGATAATAATCCCCGAAACCCTCATTTGTGCAAATCATTTTGTCGTTGTTTATTGTGTTGTCTTTACTGTCTTTAAGGTTAGAATAACATCATAAAATTTAAGGAGTGCCGAAATGAACATCAAAAATCTGCCGTTGTTTCTGCTAACCATAGTCCTTGCCGGATGTGGAAATTTTGACCTGAATATTAAAATACCCGTCTCCTTACACCCTCTCTACACTGACAAGGAAATCACCTTTGACCAGCGTCTGCTGGGCAATTGGAAAATGGGCGACTCAAACAGCATAGTGCGATTTGAAAATCCCTGCGAAAATTCCTATGAGATATTTCTAACTGAACAAGGGCATACTATAATGGCTTTTGACGCCCACCTCCTGAAGCTTGACAATAAGTTATATCTTGATATTTCTCCAGCGATTCTCGACGCCAATTCTGATAAGCCGCCAAATCCATTGTTCCTGCCTACCCATATGTTAATGAAAATCAAGGCAATCGACCCTAACTTACAAGTCCAGTTGTTTTTCCCCAAGGAATTAGAAAAGGACCCAAATTTGCTGAAAAATGAAACGATTAGTAGTTTTATTGTCCTAACAGCTTCCACGAAGGAGCTACAGAATTTTATAAAATCACACACTGATGATGAAGCATTATTTGGCGAGCCCCTTGTCCTGGAACGTTTGATGTCCGATAAAACGCCTGATTGCAATAATACTGACTCAAATCGGCCCTGAAGAAAAGCAACAGATGGCTCGAATAACAGCTTAATTACTTAAAAATCGCTTGCCGGTATTGTGTATTCCTTCATTGCCGCCGCCTGAAAAATCGCTACAATACTAAAATTTCCTGCGAATCAGAGTTGTTATAGAAGTCGGCTATTTATTTGAAGAAAGCGATTATTGAATGACACAGTCATCTGAGTTTAGACGTTATCTTGTTGATATTAATTCGGCCCTGACTCATCAGCAATCGACCGATTACCTCATCATCGGCGCCGGTATCGCCGGCCTGCGCGCCGCTATTGAAGCCGCACAACTCGGCGAAGTTACCCTCGCAACCAAAGGAACCGTCGAGGACAGCAACACCTGGCACGCACAGGGCGGCATCGCCTCGGTCTTAGACAAGGCCGACTCATTCGATTCCCACGTCGCCGATACGCTCCGCACGGGCGGCGGCCTGTCCGACGAGAAAATCGTCGATATCGTCGTCCACCAGGGCCCGCAGCTCATCCGCCAGCTCCTCAACTGGGGCTGCGCCTTCGATATGAACAATGGTTTAATCGCCACAACGCTCGAAGGCGGTCATAGTCATCCGCGTATTGCCCACGCTCACGGCGACGAAACAGGCAGAATCATCGCCCAAACCCTCATCGCAAAGGCACGAGAGCAGCGAAACATCAACGTTATTGAGAATTTTTTCACGATTGATTTGCTCACGACCGATGGTGAGCAACCTGTGGTGAGCGGACCCGTCCTGAGCGGAGTCGAAGGAGTCGAACCAGGTCGAACCACCGAAAACAATAAATGTCTCGGCGTCATCGGCTGGCACAAAGACAAGGGCCTGCAAATCATCTGGGCGTCGAACATCATCATCGCCACCGGCGGCGGAGGTCAGCTTTACCGCGAGACCACAAACCCCTCCTGCGCCACAGCTGACGGCCTGGCAATCGCCTACCGCGCAGGCGCAGTCCTGCAGGACCTCGAATTTGTCCAGTTTCACCCGACCACGCTCTACGTCGCAGGCGCATCCCGCGCACTGATTACCGAAACGCTTCGCGGCGAAGGCGCCGTCCTGCGCGACGTAAAGGGGCGGGCGTTTATGAAGGACTATAACCCCGCCGCCGAGCTTGCCCCCCGCGATATCGTCAGCCGGGCAATCCTCGAACAAATGCTCAAAACCAAATCAACACACGTCTTCCTCGATATCCGCCATTTTGACAAAGAGCATTTCTCGAAGCGATTCCCCGTCATCAGCGAAATATGCGAGAGCTTCGAAATCGATATCAGCAAAGACCTCATCCCTGTCCGCCCAAGCGCCCATTATATGGTTGGCGGCGTCAAAACCGACGAGCTGGCCCGGACTAATATCGAAAACCTCACTGCCTGCGGCGAGGTCTCATCGACGGGCCTTCACGGCGCTAACCGATTAGGCAGCAACTCGCTTCTTGAGGGCCTCGTCTTCGGCAGAATCGCAGGCCAGACCGCTATCGCCGCCCGCCCCTCCGAAAACAGGCGGCCCCTTATCAAATACGAAATCCCCCATTCCAAACTCGCCTACTTAGATATGGCCGACCTGCGTTATTCCCTGCGTGCCCTTATGTGGCGAAACGTCGGCCTCACCCGCAAAGCCCACGACCTCAAAGTCGCCATTGACCAGATTCGCTTCTGGCAGCGATACGTTATGGATAAGCAGTTCGATAACCCCCAGGGCTGGGAATTGCAGAATATGCTCACCGTCTGCCTGCTCATCGCTCAATCAGCCCTTGCCCGAAAGGAAAGCCGGGGCGTCCACTTCCGCCGCGATTACCCCGACACCGACGACCAGAATTTCAAAATTCACACAGAAATTAAGCGGACAGAATAGCTGATTTTTGGTATAATATCTCCCGCACCTGCGAACTAAATAATAAATAGAAAATAGAAAATAATAAATCGAAAGAGCGGGCCGGACGGTCGCTTCCGCACCTGTTTTGAGATTATGAACATTTATTTTAACCCCCAGGATAAACCTGGGGGCTTTCAGAAACTCAAAACAGGTGCGGGGGAGGAAAGTCCGAGCAGGACAGGGCACGGTGACGGCTAACGGCCGCCTCCTCCGACTTTCTTGCGAAAGCAAGAACGGAGGACGGGATAGTGCAACAGAAAATACACAGCCGAAGCCCCGGGAAACCGGGATTAGGCAATGGTGAAATGGTGCGGTAAGAGCGCACCGCGGGATTGGTAACAATTCCGGCTATGCAAACCCCACCGCCTGCAAGACCAAAATGCCGGTGCTTGGCCCGGGCATTACCGGCGGGTAGGTCGCTTGAGCCGACTGGTAACAGTCGGCCCAGATAAATGACTGTCTAAAACAGAACTCGGCTTACGGACCCGCTCTTTCTTTTTTTTTGCCACGAAGAAACTATGAAAGCCAGGCCTTGATGTGGGCGGTATAATCCGCCAGACGAGCTGGTCGCTGTGACCGCTCAAAATTTTATTGTCGGCATCGAGTGCCAATAAATTTTCACAAGGAGGTCTGGCTATGAAGATTGTAGCGATGGATTTGGGAAAGAGCAAGACGGTGGTTTGCATTTACGACCAGAAAAGCGGCAGGCACAAATATCAGACGATAAAAACCGGTCCGCAGCAAATACACGATTTGATAATGGAGCAGGAGCCGGGCAGGGTGGTGTTTGAAATATGCTCGGCGGCGGGATGGGTTTATGATATTGTGGTTGCGGCGACCACGGTCTGGATACTGAGGTTCAGGCGGCAAATACCAACGGGCAGGCGTGGCGATGGAAGAACATCAGGCGTAAGAACGACAGGGAAGACGCATTGAAATTGGCGCAGCTGTCGGCGATTGAGCAATTCTCGATATCGCGATTCAGGGAGGCGTTTTGGCGGTCAATAGAAACGGCGAGAAGAAAACATTTCACCGTCCCCCGCCGTTTTGAAAAACAAAACGAGGCGCGAAGACCGCAGAGAACGCAGAGAAAAGATGAAATTTTAAATCAGGACCGCGAGGGGGAAGGGGCAGCGTTCAGCGGACAGCGTTTAGCGGACAGGTTTTCAATTTAAAAATTAAAATGTAAAATGCAAAGTTGCGTAAAGGGAGAAGTTTTATTGCCACAAGAAGGCGCAAAAGGACACAAGTAAAAAGGCCGTGAGGAATGGCGTAACCAAAACTCACGGCCTTGTATTGAAAATGGTTTTTATTTTTTTCTTCGCATAGCGGGTTCGGGGACAAGGACAAAGGCCAAATCCAGAGGTGCTTGCGGGTCCTGGTAGCCGGAAGGTGTCATTAACGGCGACCAGTCTGATATACTATTGTTCCAGTAAACCGCTGAGCTGCCGGTGACGGTCTGCGCGGTGTTCCAGCCCCAATCACCTCCCTCGACATTGGCTGTAATCATCAGCCAATAGGTAAGTCCGGCGTGCTGGACGAAAGGGCTGGAAATAACAGGAATATTGTATTGATACATATAGCGATGGTCGTTTGCGAACCAATAGTCGCTTTGGGGTTCATACCAGATCTGATCTTGGGAATCATAATTATATCTTCGGTGCGTATATTCGCCTGGATTGACAAGGCAACTCCATACACATTGGCCTGGTTTGAAAAAACCGGGAGTGGATGTGTCGTTATTGAAAATGCGGACATAAATTTCTGTTGTTTGGCCGACTAAATCGTGTTTCCAGCCGCCCCAGAAGGAAATTCCAGTAATTGCAGAGGTTTGAGCGGCAGTCCAGTCATCGGCTACTCTGTAAGTATCGCTTGACGGAACATCCCTTCCCCAGTCGGCATTTACAGACCAGGCGTCGGATTCTGCGGGAGTTTGATAATACAGGGCGGGGTCACCAGGGTCCCAGTCAGCAAATAAGACCTGAATCGGCATTATAAAGGCAATTAAAACGGCGTACAGATTTATGTTTTTCATCATCTCTCAATCTCCTTCTTCAGCCGAAAGGCCTCCTACCATTCAGCTCTGATTAATATTAATCAGAAATATCGGAAAATGTCAAGAGAAAAATGAAAAAAACAGCGTTCGGCATACAGCGTTCAGTATTAAGTGAACAGGCACTTCGACCTTGCTTTATGCAGGCGATGTTCACTGTATCGCGAATTTCTGCATAAAAAACAGGGCATAACAATTTATGATTTTCGATTTGGGGGGATGCGGAAATTGTTTGAGACGTGTAAATACTGAAAAGACAAATACTTACGGTTTAATCCGTGTAAGCCGGCGTCCCGCCCCGAAAGGCGGGACTTCGCTGCGCTGCGTAAATTAGGGGACGAGTTTTATTGAGCGATTTTAAGGCGTTATTTTGCTGTAACGGCTTGCACTGTAAGGGTTTAATTCTGGACTAATACAGTTGTTGGAGGAAAGCGCGCAAGCGAAGTGAACCCCGTTTCGGGGTGAACGGAGTCCCCCGCGTCTTGATTCCGAAGGAATCAGCGGGGGATAGTAACTCCGTGTTAAAATAGGCAATTTGACGCCAAAATTTAATACACTTGTTGGTCAAAAGCGCGCAAGCGCTTTTTTGGATTTTCCAAAATTCTGAAAATTTGGGAATTATACACTTAACAAAGATTCCTTAACAAACAGCTTTTTTATAGGTTAAACGCTTGCCTTCCGCGCCCATAATAGCGTGTTCGGCCCGCGTTCCGTCATTAACTTTTCGGTGATTCCACCGAAATTCAAACTCATTGCAGTAACGGCTTAGGTGTTGTTTTGAAACGTGATGAAATACGCCGTGAACGCCTCGCTTAAGCAAGGCAAAATACGATTCAGCCGTATTTGTTGAAGCGTCCCCGTTCACATATTCGCCCAAGCCGTGCCTTACGGAATGATGACCGCCAACATAGTATTTACCGATTCCGTTATATCCGTTCCATTCATCGGTCATTATCGTAGATTGCCTATCAATGTTTTCCCTTATAGCTGATTGTAAGTGCTCTGCATCTACTCGCACAATCGGCATTGATACAGCTTCGCCGTTTCTTTCCACCAAAACCATTACCGGAGTTTTCTTCGTCCCGCGCCCACGTTTAAGTTTGCGGTGGTCAATGTGCATTGCTCTGCCCCCGCGTCTCGGCTTGCCTCCGATATATGTTTCATCACATTCGACGACGCCGTTTAATTTACCGGACAATGGCCCTTCATTCATAGCCGCCCTGATACGGTGTGCTAAGTGCCAAGCGGATTTATAGGAATGTAATCCAAGATTCCTTTGAAGTTGTAAAGCCGATACTCCCTTCTTATGTGAACACATCGAATAGAACGCCTGCACCCATTGTCTCAAAGTGATATGCGAACGGTGCATTACTGTCCCGACCGTAACCGTAAACTGGCCGTGGCAGTCATTGCACTGTATAACGCCGTCCCTGACCTTATCTGATTTGGCCTGTATCCTTGTTACCTTTATACTACCACAATGCGGGCAGGCAGGGCCTTTGGGCCAACGCAGGTTTTCGAGTATCGTTCTTGCCTCGTCCTCAGTTAAACGCCCTACGTCTATTGAGGCCATTTCACTTAACTTACTGAATTTTGGAGGGATGAATTTCATAATTAATTTCTTTCCAATACAGTTTGTTGTTTTATTTTTTCTATTATTCGAGGAGAACCAACAAAACTTATACTGCGGAACTTGCAATGTATGAAAGTGCAATCATCAAACATTATAACTCCCCAATAAAATTTTTCTTCGGAAGGCATAAAGCAATCATTAATATCATCTGTAAGAAGTGTGCAACGAATTAAATCAGCTTTTCCTTTAAGCGCAATTACTGCTGGACCATAAAGGACGCAATTATTAAAAGATTTATTCCGAATTACAGGGCTTTCTCTTACAAGGTCGGCGATTCGTATATCCATGTTTTGCAAAACAAGAGCAGTTAAGGCATCGGGCGCGGCAAAATTTAATTGTTTGGGTTCGCTATAATATGATTGCCATACCACTAACCCTATAATGCAAAATATATTCAATATCGATGGGATTAGAATTGTCAGTAAAGGCGGAATCGCAACAAATGTTTTAGAGTAAGCGTGCCACATCAAAAGACAACTAATAAAAAACAGCCCCACCAATAACGGCACTCCGATAAGTGGTTTCACATAAGAAAATGTCCCGCCTATTAGTATTGACATAATCAATTCCCCAACGGCAAAGGACTTCGTTTCCCACCACTCAATAGATTTTTGAGTTTTTTGCATATTAACTGGTTTTGTGTTTTTTCGCATAGCATCATAATAATATATCCTTCTTCTTTGTCAAGTGCATAATTCCGGAAAATTTTTTTTATTCCTTATGGCATAAGGACTTAAGTGCATTTCGGCGACTCTCAAAAACTGTTTTTTTCGTCAAAAGCGCGCAAGTTCGCGCCATAGGACAGAGGGACTCGTTGCCTCTCGAAAAGTGTTTAGCCCTCAAACCCGCCGTTTGGGTTTGGGGGGTGTTTAGCCCCCGGATTTATCCGGTTGGTTATTTAAAAAATGGAAGAAAGAGAGGGTGAGAAAATGACAAGCGTTCAAATAACGATTCCGAAATGGCTCGACCTCATTTTTGTCTGGCCAATTCTGCTGTATCGTCACCTCAAATTTGGCTATACCTTTCGCAAAATTCATCTCGGTGATAATCTTTTCGCAATTGTTGACCAGAAAAATTATTACTATTTAAATCAATTCCACTGGATGGCCAGGAAACATGACCGTTGTATTTATGCTGTTCGATTCATTAATGACCTTGACGAAAATTCAAAAATATCCTCAATGCACAGGGTAATTATGAAACAACCAAGGGGTCTTCTTGTTGACCATCAAAACTGCAACACTCTGGATAACAGGGAGGCAAATCTTCGGCCTGCGACGCGCTCACAGAACCAGTATAACAGGAAAAAGATTAGATCAAAAACCTCGTCACGGTTCAGGGATGTTTGTTTAGACAAACGTCGCAAAAAATGGTGCGCCTATATTAAATATGGACAGAAAAGGGTATGGTTGGGGACATTCAACGATGAAATCGAGGCGGCCAGGGCATACGACGAGGCGGCGAAAAGGGAGCACGGGATATTTGCGAAGCTCAATTTTCCAGAGGAAATTGAGCGGAGTCCCAGGCGTTTCAATTCGCGCCTCGCGAATTGGCTTGGGGCGCGACTGAATTTTCCGGAACATTGCGAAACGTATGAGGAACTGTGCGGGATTAGGAATTGAAGACGGAAACCGGATTAACCAATTACCGATTTTCGATTGCCAATTGCCAATTGCCGATTTGAACCACGAAGAAACACAGAGAGAAGATTTTAATTTTAAATCAGGACGTCGAGGCCTGAGTAACCCGTCGCCGTTCCGGCGACGGCTAAACTATGTGGACTCGTAAGTCGGGACTCGTAGGACTCGTATGTAGAATACGATGAGGGGGTTGTGAAGGAATCGGGGGAGAAGTGCTGGCGGGGTGAATCGTTATAGTTGCCGGCGGAACGGTCCCAGTTGAGCTGGGAGGAATTGTCGCGCTGTGAATCGGGGTTTGACTGGCCGGGGAGGTCGGAAAGCGTAACGTCGATGTGTTTTACGGTAACGCCCGCCTGTTCGAGGGAGCGGAGGATTTCGGGAATTTGTTGATTGATGTCGGCGCGGGTCTGGGGATTTGACACCTCGAGCAGGCCTGTAAGCTCGGAGCCGGCCTGTGTGAATTTGACGGAAATTTTGCCAAGTTCGGGGGGATTAAGCTGGATAGTAATCTGGCGATTGAGCTGCTGTGCCGCGGTTGTAACGGACTGGGAGATTTGCTCGCGGACGGCGGCGGCAGGGTCGTTATCAGTTGCGGACAAATTACGGAGGGCTTCGGTCGGCAATTTGGCGGGAACGGTATTGGTGACATTGGCGTTCGATTCGGGTATTGTCTGGCCGCGGGTGATTTGGGGAGTTGTATTTACGTTTTGCAAATCCTCTTTTGGAGCGTCTGGCTTTTCCGGTGAGGCGGCGGTTTTACCCTGTGAAACAGGGGGCTGATTTAATTGCTGATTTATGATTGCTGATTGCTGATTTTTTGAAGAGACAGGAGATTGCTGATTTAGCCGGATTTGTTCCCGGTTTTTTGCAGACCTGGAATCGGGGGCCGGGTTTGCTTTGGCGCTGTTGATTACCTGTGGGGCAGAGGATTCGGCAGCGGGGTTATCCGGCTGGTCTTTGGCCAAAATCGCGGAGTTCTGCTGAGTCGAATTTGTGGAATCGGTATTCGAAGCGGGATGAGCAGATGACGAGTAATCGACTTGTGTTACTTGTTCTTCAGCCGGGGTTTTGTGATAGGCAATGTCGGCCGGCTTCAATTCTAAATTTGCATTCGGAATTGAATTATCGGATGACGGATTACGGATGACGGACGGCCCCGGTGAGACGATGTTTTCTGTTTTTTGTTGTGTGGGGACATTGGGTTTATCAGGGGCAGTGATTAACTGTGATGGAGCTGAAGCCGGCAGGTTCGAGGTAGCCGGCTGGGTTTGCTGTGATGAGTCCGGTTGAGGGGATTGTGGTTGATTTGGGATTATTGCGGCCTTATCGGAGGCGGCAGATGGCTGATTCTGGACTGGTAATGAGGGGCCATTGATAATCAATGTATCTGCAATTTGAGTTTGGGGAGTATTATCGGCAACCTGGGGA
>JBELAA010000072.1:0-10689 GCA_049509315.1 Sedimentisphaerales bacterium
CAGATTGATAAAGTAAACCAGAAATTCCTTAGAGCCATTCTGAAAATAATTCTCAGTGTGCCTGTGCTTAAAAAAATTGTGCTATATCTTGTGACCCGTGCCAATCTTTATTATCCGATTACCGTTATAGCGAGGCGTCTTTGACGACCAATGGGACAATGACCGCAGAAACAGTTAAAAAAATCAAAGTTTGTTTTGTTGCACCGAAGGCCTATCCAATTTTCAATCCGGCCATAGGCGATTACTTCGGCGGGGCCGAAGTTGATTTATATTATCTCGCCACTGAACTTGCCAGGGACAATAATTTTGAAATCAGCTTCGTCGTCGCCGACTACGACCAAAAAGATATTGAGGTTATCGAGAACGTGACGGTAATTAAGTCCCTGAATTTCAGTAAGAATATGCTGTCGGGTTTGCTGCGAACGTGGAGTGCGCTGAAAAAAGCCGACGCGGATATTTATTTTCTCAAGTGCGCCTCGCCGGGCGTGCCGGTGGTGGCAGCGTTCTGCAAATTACATCGCAGGATTTTCCTGTATCGGCTCGCAAGCGTGCTCGAAAGCGACGGAGCTTACATCAAGCAGCACCCCATTTTGGGACGGCTTTTTGCCGCGTCGCTGAGGCGCGCGGCAATGGTTTTCGCACAAAATTCAACCGACAAGGAAAACCTCGCAAAAACACTGGCATTATCCTCTCGTATGATACCCAACGGCCATCCACTGTCCCCGCTGCGGCAACAGCCCAAAGATATGATTATCTGGGTGGGCAGGGATGACCCTGTAAAAAAGCCGGAACGTTTTCTCGACCTTGCCGGGGCGTTCCCGAATGAGCGTTTTACATTGGTTTGCCAGACACTGAATAACGATACTAATTATAAAAATCTTGTCGAGCAGGCCGGTAAAATTGCGAATTTGGAGTTTATAAGGCACGTGCCGTTTAATCAAATAGATGTTTATTTCCAGCGTGCCAAAGTTCTCGTCAATACAAGCGATTCAGAGGGCTTCCCGAATACTTTCATCCAGGCCTGCAAAGCAGGAGCCGCGATTCTGTCTTTCAACGTGAATCCCGACGGCTTTCTCGATACCTGTAACTGCGGTTTGTGTTGTAACGGCGACGCCGTCCGGCTAACATATAACCTCCGATTTATGCTGGAAAACAATCGCTATGTCAAGTTTGGCTCAGACGCGAGGAAATACGTCGAACAAAATCACGACATAACCAGAATCGCCGGAGAGTATAAGCATATTTTTGCCGGGCTGGTTAAAAACAAGTAAGCGGCGGAAATCCGGCAATACAATTGTCAACGCCCGTAGGAGAAAAAATGGATAAGTTCGCGTTCGGTGAAAACTGGCAAAGCTTTGTAAAGAAGCTCGCTCCCGAGGCGTATTTTAGCGCCAAAAGCTCGCTGCAGCAACTCATCGGGGACCTTTCCGGTAAAACATTCATTGACATCGGCTGCGGCAGCGGCCTGTTTTCAATCGCCGCAAACGCCCTCGGAGCAAAAAAGGTTACCGGCTTTGATGTTGATCCCCA
The DNA here is from genome assembly GCA_049509315.1 of Sedimentisphaerales bacterium. Taxonomy (GTDB): domain Bacteria; phylum Planctomycetota; class Phycisphaerae; order Sedimentisphaerales; family Anaerobacaceae; genus Fen-1362. The sequence continues at coordinate 1,531 of JBELAA010000072.1, forward strand.
ATGCGTTGAAACGGCGAAAAATCTCCTCGGGCATATACGTCAGTGGGACCCGCAGATTAAAGAAGACGCTATTGAGTTCTCGGTCAGCTCTATACTCGATAAAAACCTTCCCGCAGTGTCTGCTGACGTGGTTTATAGCTGGGGAGTCCTTCATCATACGGGGGATATGTATAAGGCGTTTGACGCCGTTATCCGGCTGGTTGCAAAAGGCGGATTATTGGTAATAGCGATTTATAACAAGCACTGGACTTCGCCCCTGTGGAAAATGGTAAAATTCACATATGTAAAAAGCCCCGGCATTGTCAAAAAAATCCTCGTGTGGCTGGTGCTGATGGTTAAATTCCCGGCCGTCTTGTTAATAACCCGTCAAAATCCCTTCAATAAAGAAAGAGGAATGAGCTACTACACCGACATCGTGGACTGGACCGGCGGTTACCCATACGAATACGCCTCGCCGGCGGAAGTGACACAGTTTTTCGAACAACGCGGCTTCAAACTGAGGAAACTGGTAAAGACAAAGGGTTTCACCGGCTGCAATGAGTTTGTTTTTGAAAGAATAACGTAGATGTGCGGGATACTCGGCTTTAACTGGGAAGATGAAAAAAAGGTCAGAACGCTCGCTGAGCTGCTTAACCATCGCGGCCCCGAGCAGGAAGGGTTCCACGTCAAAGACGGCGTATCAATCGGACACAAACGGCTCAAAATCATTGACCTGTCGGAAAAAGGCAGGCAGCCGATGTATAACGAAGACAGCTCAGTTTGTGTAACGTTCAACGGTGAGATTTTTAACTTTCCCGAAATCAAGGAATCGCTCGAAAAACAGGGCCACGTCTTCATCTCTCATACCGATACCGAGGTGCTTGCCCACGGTTATGAGGAATGGGGAATCGACCTTCTCGAACGTCTCAACGGCCAGTTCGCCTTCTGTATCTTCGATAAAAAACAAAACTTATTTTTTCTCGCCAGAGACCGCTTCGGCATAAAGCCGCTGTTTTACTATTGTGACGACAAGAGATTCATCTTTGGTTCCGAGCTTAAGGTCTTTTTGAAAAGCGATATCGAAAAAAAGATAGATCAGCATGCGATGGACTATTATATGCTGTTTGGGAACACGCCATTTGACAGGTCGATTCTCGAAGGCGTCAAAAAGCTTCCCCCCGCAAATTTCATGATTTATGACCTTTCTTCAAAAAAAATAAAAGAGTTCAGCCGCTACTGGACTCTTTCGTTTGCTGAACAGCTCGATTGCAGTCAGGAAGAAATAGAAAAACAAATCGTTGAACGGCTCGATCGGGCGGTGAAAATGCAGATGGTATCTGATGTTCCTCTCGGCGCTTTTTTGTCGGGCGGCGTAGATAGCTCCATCCTCGTCGCCATTATGAGCAGATACGTCAAAAACCTAAATACCTTTTCGATAAGGTTTGACCGCCCGGATTTCAACGAGTCGCACTACGCCAAAATTATCTCCGACAAATTCGGCACGCGTCATTTCGAAATAGATTTCAACGCCGACAACGTCAGGGAGCTGATTGCCCGGCTTCCGTATTATTACGACGACCCGTTCGGTGACCCTTCTATGATTCCGACCTGCTTAGTCAGCCAGGTTGCAAGACGGCATGTCACCGTGTCGCTCTCCGGCACGGGTGGCGACGAGCTTTTCGGCGGATATGGGCACTATAACGATTATGTCCTGTTGAGAACCCTTAACAATCTGCCGGTGCCGGCAAAACGTCTTCTGGATTATTCAACGGTACTGGCAAATCTCCTGTTCAGAAAAGAAAAATTCAACAAGCTTCGCGGTTTTCTCGGCAAAAAGGAAGACCCGGCGACCTTGTATATGCGGTTGTTCAGTTATATGTTCCGGACAAAAGAGGAATCTTCAGACAAGCTGCTGCCTTATAAGGACCACATCGCCACACATTTCATTTATCCCAACGATATCAACAACGCGATGAACTGTGACCTTAACGAATATCTGCCCGATGACCTGCTCGTAAAAGAAGACCGTGCATCGATGGCCGTCACCCTCGAGGCACGCGTGCCTTTCCTTGACCATACGCTGGCGGAGTTCGCAGCGAAAATACCTCCCCGGCTAAGAATCAGATTCGGCCAGAAAAAATATATCCTTAAAAGTGCCTTCAGAAACATCCTCCCGCACGAAATTTTATACCGGCCAAAGAAGGGTTTCGGCGTCCCGCTGATACATTATTTCAGAAATGAGCTCAGGCATTTCGCATACAACGAGATTTTCGGCTTCGACGGGCTTAATTATTTCGACAAAGACACGCTCAAAATTTACTGGGACCGCCACCAGAGCAAAAAGCACGACTACTATCGTATCTTCTGGAGCATTATGATGTTCAATTTGTGGTTCAAAAAATGGATGATATAAATCGCATATCCGTTTGTTTTGTGTCTCTTGACATATATCCGTTGTTTAATCCCTGCTGCAGAGGCGTGCAGGGCGGCTCGGAAGTTGACTTTTATATGATTGCCACCGAATTGGCAAAGGATGACCGTTTTCGAGTCAGCATTGTTACAGGCGACTTCGGACAACCCGATATTGAAACCTTCGGAAATATCACTCTATACAAGGCAGGTGACCTTCAAAGAAAATTGTTTTCAGGATATGTCGCTCTCTGGAAAGCAATGCGCCTCGCCGACGCCGACATTTACTTCAGGCAGGGCGCCGCTATTACCACTGACCTTGTTGCCCTGTTCTGCCGCCTTAATCGCAAATCCTTCTTTCTGCGAACTGCGACGGACTACGAATGCAACGGCGAATATATACAACAATTTCCGCTCAGAGGAAGAACCTATCTATGGTCGCTGCGGCAGGCAAAACGTGTTTTTGTCCAGAGGGCCACGGATGTTTCAAAGATGTTTAATACCGCCGGTGTTACTGCTGTCGTGGTGCCCAACGGTCATCGTATTGTCGAATTGCATGGCCTTAATCGTGATTCCATACTCTGGGTCGGACGAACCGATGTGCTCAAGCAGCCGGCGCCTTTTATACAACTCGCAAAAGAAGTTACGTCGGAGCAGTTCGTGATGATTTGCCAGAAAGCAAAAGGCGACAGGAACTACAACGAATTGGTTGCGGCGGCCTCCGCTGTCAGCAACCTGAAATTTATCGAATATGTGCCGTTTCACGAAATCGACAGTTATTTTCAGCGAGCGAAGGTCTTTGTAAATACCAGTCAGGCCGAGGGTTTTCCCAGCACCTTTATCCAGGCGGGTAAATGTGCTGTTCCCATTCTTACGCTTAAAGTTAATCCCGATGGCTTTCTCGATAAATACAATTGCGGAATCTGCTGTAACGGTGATATGGACAAAATGGCGACATCATTGGAATTTATGCTTGAACAAAATCGATACATCGAAGCGGGTGAAAACGCCAGAACTTACGTCATGCAAAATCATGATATAAGTAAAATAATTGAGCTTTACAAGGAACATTTTATAGCCAACACAGAGTCCAGCGATTAATTGCACTATTTTTTTACGCCAATAAATATCAGATACGGACTGAAAATGGCGCTCTCTGCCCCTTTATCTTTAAATAAGAAGGGGAATATGACATTTAGAAAGGCCTGCAATATTTTACAAAAACCGAGCAAAAAACGAAGAGGCGATCCTTCTTTAGTATTAAATAAACCAAAGTTAAAAGTACCATAATAGTCGCAGAGCTTGATATCCAGAAGCTGGGGATTGAAAATTTTTGCAAATTCACTTTTTCGCATTATTTTCAGGTTATGCAGCCGCAAAATTTCATTGTTAAAAATGTGGAAGAAAAATTTATTGATACCCCTCAAGTTCGGAATCATGACGACAAGATAACCGCCTGCCGATAACAGGTTCATATGGTTTTTAATAACATCTTCCACATTATCAAAATGTTCAATGAAACCGGCTGACAGAACTATGTCAAAATAGTTTTTGTATTTCTCCTGAAATTCAGCAGCACTAAAATCTGAGTGAATTACATTTGCAGGATCGATATTATTTTGGATGAAAATCTTTTTATTCAGCTCAACGCCGGATTCCGAGTATTCAACGCCGTAAGGTATATAACCGAACGATTTATTCAATCTGACCAGCATTTCACCGGGGGCGCTGCCTATTTCTATGATTTTAAGGCCCTTCTTGTTTGGAAGATATTTGGGCAGGATAACATCCCACAGCAGATATTCAGAATAGTATCTCAGGCACCGCTCTCCAAGCAGTTTTGTCGCGATAAGCTTCAATCCGTGTCTTTGCGGCTCCGCTTGTTCCTCAGAGGCCTGCTGGTCATGAACAGAGTCCCAGTAGTTTTTATTACTTAATTCATTCATCCGTAATATGCATCCTTAAATAAACGCCCGAAACGCACCTGTTGCACCAGCGAGGCTGTCACGATTAAGAGCCAAAGAGGAGTCGTTTAATTTTAATTTGGTAGTAATACTCATACATAACTGTCAGACAGAGATAAGAAACGATAGTCCCGCAGGCCGCGCCGTAAAAACCGTACATAGGTATTAAAATCAAGCTGAGAATAACCTTTATTATCATATGAACAACATTCACCATTTGAGAGAACCTGTAGAGTTTCATTGCGTTCATCAGGGGGATATAAAAAGTGTTATATAAAACCAGTGCGCAGCCGATGAGCAGGATTCTCAGTATGTTTACTGAGCTGTGATACGAACCTTTATAGATAATCTGGAAAGCGTATGGGCACGCAAAAAAGACCACCGTTAATATAGCAAGGCCAAAGAGTAAAATACGTGGCTTTTTGCTGTATAGATAATTCCGCATCTTACCGCTGTCTCGCACGTTCTCGGATACGAAAGGCAAAAAGTAGCTGTTCAGGACATATATCATAGCAGCCAGCCCGTTGAATATCTGGTATGCGAAGCTGTATTGGCCTATATCGCCTGTGGTTGCGTGGAAAATCTTGAGAATGGCGTTATCGCCCCAGTCGATAAAGAAGCTCGCCGTCGCCCCCATAAAAACCCATTTTGTAAAATCAAACATCTTCCAAAAATAGATGATCGAAAAATCAAAAGGCAAGAGATTTCTCAAGGGGATGGTTCCAGCAAAAATAAGCAGTGTGATTATTGATGATACGAAATATGTCAGGAAAACGGTTTTAATGCTGAGCGTCCCCGTTGCGGCCAGTCCCACGATAATCGCTAACATAATTACCCCGTAGGCCAGGTCCGACAGCGAGTTTTTGACCCTTTGCCCGAGAGCTAAGAACAAATTGCTGAGAAAAGAGCTTAACGCGATGCCCACAAAGCCCAGCGACATGCATATTAAATCAGAAACCGATACTTCCGCGAAACGGCGAATCGGGCCATTGAATATCACTGCCAGGACCACGTAAAGCACAATGCTGAAAACGAAGAATGTTGCCTGTATCGAAAACGACTTGTTGATTTTCCCGGTTTCCGCCCGTTCTCTGCCCGCGTAAACTACAAACGGCACCTGCGGTGTCGTTAACATTGTGATAAAAAAGAACACCACCATTTTTGCCAGAGAATATGTGCCGAACGTATTCTCCGAGAAAACATAGGCGATTATCAGCGGGACGACCTGCGCCAGCCCCTTGAGAAAGCCGAACAGCAGCAGGGTCTTGCCTTCAATTAACTGTTTCTTGATTCTATTTAGCATACGGGCTTTGCCTAAATGCGCATTATGGTCTGGATAACATACCAGCGATTCGTCTCCTCATCAAGCACGGGATGTCAAAACAGCCGGTTTTCATTGCGGCCACTCCTGATTTTGCCGAAAGTTTTTGGGGCCATCCATCCGATAATTTTATAGGTAACAATACTGGAATGGGACTTTTCGAGGTATGGCTGAAGGGGATTGACGCAACATTAGATTGTCAGTTTTTGGCTTAAAACCGCGGATTTTCGAGATTTTTGAGAAAAACTGTAACGCAATGCTTTGTTTCTGGACTGTTGTTATAGTTGGTTATTAACGAATGACGCATAATTGGTAATCGTTCAGAGGTTGACAACCGGGTACAGTTTTGGTAAAATCCTATAATAGGCGAACGGATTTGGGTGGGCGCCACATTTTGAGAGAATGAGATTTATCTGACTTTGCCGGTTCGGCCAGGGATGTTCTGTATTCCAGCGGATTGTCTGTAAATAGCAAGAAGGGAAGAACTGGCGGTGAAGAAAAGCAGAAGGGTTCTATCTGTTCATTGGTCTTTTTGGCAGCGCAGATGCCTCGCCTGCGAAATTTTCTGTCTTTTTCTGTTATCTTCCTTGTTAGTCGAAATCTGTGAAAAATCCCAGAAAACCCATATTATTCACACTTTTTTCAGGAGAGAAAAAATGAAAAGAGTAATTGCAGTCATCACATTGACATTTGTTTTTTTAACAGGTCAGGCCCTGGCCGCCGAATGGACCACGCCGGTTCCGGTGGCATCCGGGGTTAACACTCAGTATGCCGATGAGACCCCGTTTTTATCATCCGATGGACTTTCTCTGTATTTTAGCAGGGGATATGACTCAGGTTATTACTTCAGGATATATGAAGCAAAACGAAGTCAGCCCTCGGGGGATTTTACGTCTGTAAATCAAGTTCTTAGTTCTTCAGGTTGTCATGTAATGCACCCCTGGGTGTCTCCGGACAATCTTAGAATGTATTACCACGTGGAATCAAGCTCCTGGCAGGTAAAAATGAGCCAGCGGACTTCAGTGAATGACCCGTGGTCGGCTGGAACAGTTGTATCTGGACTTCCCAGCCCCATTGTGTACGAAACATTATCTCAAGATGAATTAACTATGGTCTTCGACGCACCAAACGGCTCGAATGGTCGGGATTTGTATATTACATCAAGAACAGACAGGAATTCGTCTTTTGGAAATATACGCTATTTATCCGAGATTAACTCGTCAGCCAGTGACGATTCTCCATCTCTCTCGCCAGACGGGTTATCATTATATTTCAGTTCCGATCGTAATGGTTTGAGTCAAATATTTGAAACGACACGGCAATCGATTAATAACCCTTTCGGTAATCCAATGCTTTTGCCCATTGACATGCCGAACGGCGTTGCCTGGCCGGATATTAGCATTAGCGGTAACGGCAAGGCGTTATATTTTGGTTGCGGTGGAACAAACCCGGACATTTATGTTTCATACAATGTTCCTGAGCCGGCGACGCTTGCGTTGTTAGGACTTGGGGCTTTAGCTCTCAGGAAAAGGCGGAAACTTGCGTAAAATTGTATCACTTTGATGATGTGATAATTTCAGTTTTGCATTTTGGAATCGCCGACAGGAAGCTGCGGCCGTAGGGTTTGTTTATGACGCGGGAATCCAGAATCACGACGATGCCGGTGTCGGTTTTTGTGCGGATTAGCCGGCCGAAACCCTGCTTGAATTTGATTATCGCCATCGGCAGTTGATAATCGAGGAAAGGATTGCCGCCTTGCTGCCTGATTTGGTCGAGGCGACCCGCCAATAGCGGCGTATCAGGCACCGCGAAGGGCAGCCGAACGATTATCACATTCGATAACGCGTCGCCGGCCACATCGACGCCCTGCCAGAAGCTGTCGGTCCCGAAAAGCACGAATCGTCCCCCGGCCTGACGCGACTTGAACCGCCTCAATAGCGACGACCTGTCAAGCCCGACGCCCTGCTGCAAAAGCACGATATCGTTCTCCTCGAACCAGCCCGCTAATTGCCGGGCGAAATTTTCGAGCATCTGGTAGCTGGTGAAAAGCACAAACGCCCTGCCCTGTGTCCGCAGTATATATTTTTTCACCGCCTCGCAGCCGGCCTCGGTAAATTTTTCGTTATTTGGCTCAGGCAGGTTCTTCTCAATAAAAATCGTCGCCTGCTTTTCGTAGTTAAACGGCGAACCTAATTTCAACGCCTCATAATCCTCAAGTCCTACTCTGCCTGCGAAAAACTCAAAGCCGCCTTTGTTTTTATCCTCGGCGCAGCTTAATGTCGCGCTTGTCATAATCACCGAATCGAACTTATCGAACAGGTATTTTTTAACGTCCGGCCCGACGTTCAGCGGTGCGCTTTTCAATCTTACGTTTTCTTTTCGCCCCCGTAATCCTGTTTGGATTGCTTCAGGAATTGCTCGAGGTTTTGCAGCAGGACTGTGCAGTTATCGACGGAGCGCATAAACTCGAACCGCTCATCTTCGTCTCTTGTTTGCTTAGCCAGCTCCGACAAGCCGGCGCGCAATCCTTTGAAATTCGCCGATAATGAGTCCTCGACGAAATTGACGTAACATCTGCCGTTAGTTTGTTCTTTGTGATTGTCATACCACCGGCGAACGCTGCTGAAAAATTCCTTTGCCGACTCTCCCGCCTCAACGACCAGGTTCGTCAATTTGCCTGCCTGGCCCGACTGCGTCCATACCAATAGCCCCTTGTGTGTTCGCGGATTATACAACCCGTCTAACAGGAATTTCACTGAGCCGGTGCTTATATCGATTCCGAAATGGTCTTCCGCCACGCGCTCGATATTGTGCGCCTCGTCGATAATCACCCATTTATAATCAGGCAGCAGCGATACCTCCTGCTCCCGCAGCACGAGGTCGCTGAACAGTAGCGCGTGATTTGTAATGATAAGATTCGCATTCTCAAGCTCACGTCTTGCCCTCTGGCAAAAGCATCCTGAGAAATGCCCGCATTTTCTGCCCCGGCAGTTTCCGTGCTCGGCCCTGACCGCGTCCCAGACGCGTGAATCGGGAACAAAAGGCAAATCACTGAGTGAGCCGTCTTTTGTTTTCGACGCCCAGTTGCTTATCTCGGCAAGCGCGTCGCCAAACTGGTCGAAAAGCCCCGCCTGCCTTCGTATAGCGAATTCCAGCCGGCGTTTGCACAGGTAGTTGCCCCTGCCTTTGGCCAGCACCGCCTTGAAATTCCACGGCAGGCACCTGTCTAAACAGGGAACGTCTTTGGTTATCAGTTGTTCCTGCAAGCTGATGGTAAACGTGCTTATGACTATTCTGGCGCCGCCGGAAATTGCCCTTTCTATCGCCGGCACAAGATACGCGAAACTTTTCCCGACGCCGGTTCCCGCCTCGGCCACAAGGTGATACCTCTCCGACAGCGCCTTCTGCACGGCCGAAGCCATCTCCGCCTGCTGCCTGCGATGCTCGTAACCATTGACCGCCCGTCCAATCGGCCCCGCAGGCGCA
>JBELAA010000073.1:0-9563 GCA_049509315.1 Sedimentisphaerales bacterium
GGAGTCGTTACTGCTATTCTGTATTGTGAGGAGAACCCGTCGGTCCTTATCGAGGACCAGATACTGCACGAAGGGGATATGATTCACGACGTGAAAATAAACGACATAAATACAGACAAAGTCCAGTTCGACAAGCAGGGCGAACGATGGGAGCAGAAGGTTCAGGAGCCGGCCAAGCCCGAATGGTGGAAGCGCAAGGGCAAGGAAGAAACCACTTAGCCGAATGTTATTATAAAGTCAGAGGGAGGCGCCGCCCGCAAAATGCCCGTGGTTCCGGAGGCGGGATGACAATTGGCATTTGACAATGTCAATTGTCATTTTTTCTGCGCAGAAAAAAGTTATATAAGTGTAGGCCACAAGCGATGCCAATAATAAAAGCAATGCCCGGCTCACTGTCCAGTAACCAATAATGCCAGCCCCGAAGGGATTAAAACAGACCGGCAAAAACACGTTCAAAATTTACCAGCCGAACAAAAAATAGCGATTTATGTCTTACCTTGCTTAGTCAGATCTTTTAGTTTACTTTGATTGTTTTAGCCTTATCGCCACGCAGGTCCGTTATCGAAGAACCTTTTGGTAACGGCTTCTGAAAACGAGAAGAAATATCATTAAATAGCTGATTTTCGCCTTCAACTTTATTTATATCTTCAACTTCAACGGATAGTTCAAATCCACTTGCCGATTTATAAACCCCTCTTTTTGCAAGAGTTATTTTATCTTTCTTCACAACACCGCTTGTAGATACTATTTTTATCGGTGTTGTTTCGTTATCTCGTGTGAATACGGCTTCCCTGACAAGATAATCTGCATTAGGGTCCAATTTTAAATCCCAGTTTCCATGAAAAGATGGTTCGAATGAACCGATTGATTTTAGTTCAATTAGACCTGAAGGCAAGGATTCGACCGAAGATATTGTCTCTAATCGTTTTGAATATCCTATTCCCATTGGTAATTGAAAATATTTAAACTGATAACGGGTGTACGGTTTATCAATAGGAAAATGGGTCAATTCTGAATTTGTCCCTTTCCTTACAACCTTATTGTTTGGATCTATAACTAATTTTTCCAATTCAACTATTCTGTCATTAGTGTTAGACGTGCACAATACATATTCTTTCATAGCTCTCCATATAATTAAAAAGTTTTCCTTTGTATAATCAATGGGATTATAATCAAGTTTTCCAGGTGGCGCATACACCGGCGGGTGCTCGTAATTATAAATAATTTTCATTGCAAAAGCCCCGTCATCAGGCCATGTTGCTTCACAAGAATTAAAAGATTTACCCTGATTAGGATCGTTAAATTGATTGTCGGCTTTAGTTACCAAAAACGAAACTATATAACCGGACGGGAATAATTCTTTATCAAGGACTATCATTTTATCTTTAATATTCATATCATTTACTTCGCCTAACAGTATCGTTGGCAAAAATATTATGGTGATAATAGCGATTATTTTTATGAATCTCATAACAGAAATAAAGTAGCACATTTTTTATTCTCCTGTACAAATATTTTTTTTAATGTTTAATTAAAATATTTATGGAGGGCATTGTGGAGGACAACTTCCACATTGATACAGTTCGCCTCTCCAGATTTCTGAAATAGGATTAAATTCACAGCAAGCAGTCTGACACGCTTTCCTCGTAGGTACCTGTTCATAACACGATATACACCCTTCATAAAATTGGTTCCAAAGAATCCAATTAACCGTTCCTCCAGGACACGGAGAATCATGAACAAGCTGATGTACTGAATGGAGATCCGGATCCAAAACCAGGGTTGTATTACAGTTAGATTTTTTGCATGGCCAATCAGGTCCTTTATAATCACAAGTAGCAGTATGCAATATATTTTGTATGCATTCAGTAGTAAAGCATGCATTTCCATTTGGATCGTTCGCCCAATGACCGCATTCGGACATCTCCTCATCCACAGTATGGCAATTATCGCATATCGGATCTTTGCATTCGCCCTTTACACAGCATTGATTCGAGTTGCACTTGCTTTGGGGATAGCCCTCCTTGCATTCCTGGCACTGACACGGGTCGGCGCAGCCGCCGAAGAAACCGCTGCTGTCCGTGCAGCAGTTCGTGCCCGAGTAGCAGTAGCCACAGTCAATTCCACAGCCGGTCGCGCCCGAAGGTACGCAGCAGCCGTTACTGCAGTGCTGACCCGGCCAGCAGTATCCGCTTCCGCAGCAGCTCACTCCGCCTGGGAAGCACCCACCTGGACAGCAGGTGCCGCCGCATGGATTACAACCGTAACAGCCCGGGGATTGGCAAGGCGGACAAATCGGAGGCGGATTATTACAGCAGCCATAAGTATTATAAACAAATCCAATCAGCAACAAATTCATACATACAGCAAAATACAATATGCTGTCCCTATTTTCAAAAAATTTGTTCTTCATTTGCTATCCTCCTCAAGCGCCGCCAGCTTGGCTTTTACATTTCTTACCCATATGTCATCCTGTTTGGCCAGTTCCAGAAACTTTTTGTAATACATGAGCGCACTTGTCTTGTCGCCCTTTTCGACGCTCATTTCTGCAAGCCGATACGCGGCGTAGCCAGCCATATCGCAATTGGGATATTGAGCCAAAACCGCTTTATAGGCCTCCTCAATAAGCGGGTTAACCGCCTCTTTAGGCCAGTTTTCTTTGCCTACTAACGCCTCATAGCACCATCCGATGGCCGCCTGTGCATTGCAGGCACGCTCATAAGAAGGATATTCCTGAACAATCTTCTGCAAATACTCAATCGCCTTTTCCCATTTTTCCTGCTGCTGACGACACCCGGCTGCATAAAAATACAGCGCAGCGAAAGTAGCCGTTGTTCCTATTGTTGAATTGCCTGCTGTCTTTTTATCTATCATTAGCTGCAGGATGTTTTCCGTTCTTGCGAACCGGCCGATTGCCTGCTGCTGTTTATTTTGTTTCTTCAGTTCCGTCGCTGTCCAATAACATTTATCTATAAGCAAATCTAAGCAGTCGCTTGCGTACTGATTCTGATTAAAATCATCGACATATTTAGCCAGCAGAATATCCGTCAGATTAGCGTCATTAGCATCGAGTGACTGCAATATTTCCAGCCGTCAGATATCCAGAATGGCGTTGTTACCCTTAGTTGTCGCAGGATAATCCTTAACGACTTGCTCATACGCTTTACCGGCTGATTCAAAATCATTCGAATCCTCATATCCCCGTGCAACCCTGTAAACCTCAATCGCTGCCTTCTCGTCGTTGGTATCTCGTATCCCGTATTTCGTGTCTTGTTTGATACTGTCCGCTGAAAGCTGTCCGCTTAACGCTGTCTGTGCTTTGCTCGCATACTGACTATCCGCATAATTCTGCGTGATTTGCTGATATAGCCGGTTTGCATCTTCAATCCTGCCGATGTCATTATACCTTACTGCCAGCCAATATAATGTTTCAGGTAAATCAGGGTGATTTGCAAAATCGGATGCCATTTGATTAAGTGCGATACCGGCGTTATTGAAGTCCTTGGCTACAATAAGCCCCGTAACCTCCGCCCGTGGAATCCCTAATTTCGCTTTCTTTGCTAAGGTATTTTTTGGAAATAAATCTATTATCCTTTGATAATCGCGTTTGGCATCATCACTTCTGCCCGCCCTCTCGTATCTTTCTGCTATCCAGTAAAGCATCTCCGGCAATTCCGGTTTATTTGCAAAATCAGCAGCCATTTGAGCCGTCGCTTCTTTTGCTTCCGCGAACTTACCCGAAACAACAAGCGACATTGCCTCCGACATAGCGCTACCCATCTTCGCCTTTTTGGCCCATTGGCTTTCGGGGAAATCTCTGATGATTTAATCGCAAATCTGTTTTGCCTCCTCGAACCTGTCAAACGCCTGGAATCTTCCCGAAATCCAGTAAAGCGTCTCCGCCAAATCGGGATTTCCGGCAAAATCAGCAGCCATTTTGTCTGTTACTTCTTTTGCCTCCGCGAACTTACCCGAAACAACAAGCGAAATCGCCTCTGTCATTGCGTAACCCATTCTCGCCTTTTTTGCCCAGGGACTATCGGGGTAATCGCGGATGATTTGCTCTTGAATCTGTTTTGCATCCTCGAACCTGTCAAACGTCTGGAATCTTCCCGCAATCCAGTAAAGCATATCCGGCAATTTGGCCTGTCCGGGATACTCGACGACCATTTTATCCGTAGCCGCCTTTGCCTCGCTGAATTTGCCCGCCTCTATAAGTGAAAGGATATTCTCTTTTTGCTTGTTAATTTCGGCGTCCTCATCCGCTAAGCCAAGGGGCGTGCTTATTGAAAGCAATAAAATACCTGAAATGAAATATGAAACTACTTTCCCGGCCATAACCCGGCCTCCTTTCTCCTATCGACAATTCCCCTGTTGCCGTTCCTCATTGGTGCAGTTGGTGTTAATGTTTAACTCTATATAACAAGAGTAACTAAATCGACAATCAAAAACTACCTCGCCCTGTCCTCGCCATCAAGCGTTTTTTTTGCATTTTTTAAGAGAGAGAGAGTATGTAACTCCTTATATTACAATAACTTGAGTAAGCGACTGTTTGCGAAAAAAATTTGAAAAATTTTCAAAAAATCCGGCTTTTCGTCCTGATTTTCGCTTTTTGTCCCATCACTCAGACGGTCACTGTCGATAACGGATTCAATATATGTTGGCGAATCGTTTGTATTATTTTACGGCTGCTGCTGTCCTTCGGTGTTTGTATTGGTATTAGTGTTAGCCGGCTGCATCGGCTCTCTGGTGCGCCTTTGAGGACGTCCGGTTTGACCTTGTTCGCCGGCGCCCGCACCACCCGTGCGAGGCGGTCTTCTCTCGCGTCGCTCGGTTTTTGCTTCCTCGTCAAGTTTTGTTGTCAGCTTGGCTAACCTGTCCTGTCTGCGTTTCAAAATCAGGTCTATTGCCTCGACGGTTTTCTGCGAACCTTCCGTATCGGCCATTTTTCGCAGAAATTTCAACTCGGCGACGACCACGTCATCCATCGCCTTTGCCAGGTCTGTTTTTTTATCAAGCTTGCCGAGCCACTTGCTTTCCTCTCCTCGCGCTTCGATATCTATGCGGCTGATTTCCTGCTTGTAGTCGTTGAAATCGCCGGTATCAGCCGTATTTGTATCTTTTATGGTAGCGGCGCCGACCGTCTGTGCCAGCAGTGTCCATTCGACGATTTTATCCTGCGGGTCTAAAGATACGGTCATATTCAACATTCCTTTGGTAAATTGAACCGGGAACACCGCCCTGTTTACTCCTGCCATTTTACCTTCGCCGAGCTTTTCCGCCTTGCCATATTGTTCAAAAAGCGGTTTTAATATAGTGTTCACACCGTCGTTAAAGTTGGTGTCTTTCGGAATAACTGTATTCCATACTGCCGAAAAATCACCCTGGTCATATTTACCTGACTTCAATGACTGCATCAGTTTTTGAGCGGCTTTTTCAAGTTTCTCAATGCCCTGCTGTTTGGCGACGGCTTTTGGCGTCGCTTCCTCTTTTTCCTTGCTGCCTGTGGTTTTCAAATTCGGCTCAGCTATGCGTTTCTGCGATTCGCTTCCCATCAGCTCCTGTTGTACCTCCATAGTCGTAACCGCTTCACCGAGCGTCTCACCCAACGCCGGCGGGCATAAAGCCAGCCATAGTGCTGCTGTGCATATCGATAAAACAGAATATTTTACAAATTTGCCGACTGCCATTTTACTGCCTTTCATAGTTCATCACCTTTCAATTGCAGCTCATACTTCTTCAGCACTTGTAAGACCTATCTGCTGCATAATTCTATCAAATTCTTCGAGCGAATGAAACTCTATTACGATTCTGCCGCATTTGCCTTTCTTTCGGGTCTCGATTGAAACGTTTGTGCCCAATTCCTTACTCAGCCGGCTTTCGAGGTCCAGGATGTGAGCGGACCTGATTCTGGCGGGTTTGAGCCGTTTTTCATCGAAGGTTTCTTGCATTCGCACCAAACGCTCAATCTCCCGGACGCTCAATCGGCCTGCCATTGCGCGATTTGCGAGTTTCCTGCGAAGCTCATCTGTCGGCAAAGCCAGAATTGCGCGGGCGTGGCCCATTGTAAGCTGATTATCAATTAGCATCTGCTTGATTTCCATCGGTAAGTCCAGTAATCGCAAGTAGTTAGCAATAACCGAGCGGTCCTCGCCCAGACGGTCCGCCGCCTCCAATTGCGTTAACGAAAGCGTGTTTATGTATTTCTGATATGCGTTTGCCCGCTCGATTGGATTGAGGTCTGTTCTGTGGATATTTTCCACTAACGCCAGTTCCAGCATTTCATCATCTTTGACTTCCCGAACTATGGCCGGCACGGTTTCGATACCGGCAAGTTTAGATGCCCGCCAGCGTCTTTCGCCTGCTATGAGCTGGTAACCTGCCTGCGGTGAGCTTGCCTGTCCTGAGCTTGTCGAAGGAGTCGAAACCGCCCTAAGATGCCTGACGATAATCGGCTGAATCACGCCATTGGCCTTTATTGACTTTGCCAACTCTGCAAGCTCTTGTTCGTTCCAAATCGAACGAACTTGATAAGGATTCGGCTGGATATCATCGACTTTTATATCTTTAAGTGAACTACCTAAACCCTTATCAGGCAAGACGTTAGAGCCAATTTCCGTTATGGGAATCGATAATGGTGTCTCGCCTGGATTTGTTATTATAGGACTTAACAATGATGCCAGTCCCCTGCCTAAGTGTTTTGGTTTCTCCAATTTCTCGGTCATCTTAAAGCTCCTGTCAACATATTCATTATTTTTTACCTTGCCCTCGCTTTGGTGAGCGAAGCGAAACGATACTGTGTATTCGTAATCCTAAAATCATAAATAATAATTCATAAATCATAACTGCCTTTTAGTATGTCGGAGTTTTTAATGAAAATTCTATAGTGTCCGCAAGCGAAAAATCTGAGTTTTGTAAAAAATGTTTCACGTGAAACAACAATTTTGCCTACCTTGTGGTTCACTCCTTGACCGACCTGCTTACAAATGAAGATCTGGTGTGATTCGAACCTGTGGCTAAAATTCCAAAACGCTCTGCAGAAAACGTCATTCCCGCCATAATGATTTGGCCATTCCTAATGGGAGGTCTCCCTTTGCCTGCCATAAAGTATCTCTGACGGGAGTTAGACATTTCTTGTTTGTGGCAGAATTACGGGAATAGGAGAGCGACACTGAGCTTGCCGAGGGGGAGTCGAGGAATTTGTTTTTATGGCTCTCTCCGCTTTGTCCCGTATAGGGGCGGGAATCCAGTCCGCCGTAATGGGCTTGGCCATCCCTAACAGGAGGCGTCCCTTATGGGAGAAATGACAAATCATCTTTTCTACAAGGCGATTTAATGTTTGAAATTTGTTTTAGATTTGCATTTTGATATTTAGTATTTCTGAAGATGCAACTTGGCTAATGTTTAGTGCTTGAAATATGAAACAGGTTTCATCGCCTGGCTCATCAAAATAATCTCCGCTAAATGTTAGATGTTTCACGTGAAACAATAAGGGAACATTAAAACTATAAGCATAGTTAGGTTTATTTACACCTATTACAAAGAAAAAACAGATGCGTCCGATAATATTTGCGTTTGCGATACTGGGACTAATGGTGGGGGGTTAATTTCCTTTTGCCGCGTTAATTGCTTCGGGAAGTGTGATTTTGCCTTCATAGATAGCCCGGCCGACAATTGCGCCAGCAGCACCGATTAAGTCCAGCTTTTTTATATCCTCGATTGTTGTAACTCCGCCCGAGGCAATGACAGGCACAGTTACGGCTTCGATGATAGTTTGCGTTCTTTCAATGTTCGGTCCTGCCAGCATACCGTCTTTGGTAACATCGGTATAAATTATCGCGGCAATCGGCAGCCCTGATGCCTCACTGGCAAGCTCTAACAGTGACTTTGGATGCTCATCGAACCATCCGCCGGTAACAACGTGCGAACCTTTGGCGTCGAGGCCCAAGGCGATTCGGGCGGGAAATTGCATAGTTAAATCACTGAACCATTCAAAATCATTTACCGCCTGGGTGCCGATTATCACCCGCTCTACGCCGAGGTCGAGCAGTGTTTTTATGTCCTGCTCGGAACGCAAGCCGCCGCCGACCTCGATTTTCAATTTACCGAGGGCTGCTATTGCTTTTATCGTCGATGTATTGACGGGCCTGCCAACTTTTGCGCCGTCGAGGTCAACAATATGAACCCAGGCGGCGCCCTGTTTGATAAATTCCTGGGCCTGTTTAACGGGATTTTCTTCGTAGTTTATCTGGCGGTGATAGTCCCCCTGTATCAGGCGGACACATTTACCGCCGCGAAGGTCAATAGCAGGAATGATTACCATTTTTCGCCCTTCAAAACTTTATAAATCATACAAACGAAATTGTAGAAACATCGGCTTTACGATGCAAGATATTTCAGGCGAGGCGTTAGTAAAACAGCAGGATTATTAAACCGCAGTCAGGCAAAATTATCAATTACCAGTCGCCGGTTCCTGTGTAACTTTTTTGATGTTATTGGCTTTGGGGAAAGTGAAGGCGGATTTTTCATTGAGCAGGGCGAGGCCGAAATCGAGCATTGTGTCATTGCCTAATTTGGCGGCCTTCGGGGGATTTATGAAAAGGTTCGCGATTGCGCCTTTGAGGCCGGCCAGAAAACCCTGCGGTTTTTCCGCGGCGTTAATCGACGCCAGTTTAATTCCCATTCTCGGCTCGCCGACGGTCTTTTTGAAAACGAAGGTATCGACGCGGGCAATCAGCTCGCCGGTTCTGTTTTCGTATTTATATTGTCCGTTTTCGGGCGAGACATCGTAAAGGCCGAGCGTTACGGGGCTTTTATGACCTCTGGCGTTGAAATGCAGGTCCACCTCGTCAACAGTCCGCGAGGAGCCGGAAATTGTCCCCTTGACCTCAATTTGCCCAAAACCGGGACCTTCGAACTTAATGTAATCAATCAGATTGTCCAGTGTCTCGCCTTTTTTTGCGCCGCTGGCGTGCGACGCAATAACTTCGACAGGGTCAAAAACGTATTTGTGAAAACCCCTCCCCGTCATTTCAAATTCGCAGCTCACATAAAATGATTTTGCGGAGACCTTTCTTTCGTAGGATACTGTTCTTACCCGTTGGTCGTTATTTGGGCTTATATCGACATTGACGTCCGTCAGGGATACCAGCGGAACGAAATACATAAAAGAAGTGAAAGGGTTTTTGGGGGCGGCCTTCTCGTTGTAGCTAAGCGCAACGGTCGGCCCATTGCTGTCGTTGGCGTCCGGTGGTGAATTATTTTTATCGATATCGGAGCTTACGCAGACACCCGTCATTAAAAACAGGGCACAAACAGCGCTTGTATATATTTTTTGATTCATAAAGCACAATTTAATAGCTTTCTCCTGATAATCAGGGCATATCGACTGCTTTAAAAATAAATCCCTTGACCCGAATAATCAATTGTAAATAATAAATAATCAATGACGCCGGAGAGGTGTCGGAGCGGCTGATCGAGCTGGTTTCGAAAACCAGTGTGCTCTTTATTGAGTACCGTGGGTTCGAATCCCACCCTCTCCGTTGGCCTTTGGCCAACAGAGC
>JBELAA010000074.1:0-13938 GCA_049509315.1 Sedimentisphaerales bacterium
AAATTGTAGCTGTCGGTGCTTGCTTTATAGTATCTGCCGAAGGATACCCCTGTCTCGGATGCGCCAAATTCCTCTTTCTCACGGTAACCGGTAAGCAGACCGTTAGCGTCGAGCGCTGAGGCAAGACAAACCATGTCACCGTTTTCGCTTAGTGCAAAACCGATGAGTTTATTGGGGTCAACGCTGTTTGGCCCAAAATTATTAGTTTCATATACGGTCAGGTAACCATTGGCTGGAATGGTTGTGCCCGCGGCAAAACGATACTTCATAACGTTACTGTCGCTGTCGCTGAGGAACCAGCCGCCGATATTGACTGGAGATGCCGTTGTGTTACGAAGCTCAATCCAGTCAGAGGCCTCGGCGTGTGAATGCGCCATAACCTCGTTAATGACGACTGCGCCGGGATTGGGAATTATGCCTGAATCATCCCAGCCGGGCGAGCCGTTTATGTATGCGCTTGCCCGCCAACTGTCTTTTTTACCCCAGTCGTTGAGGTCGGAATCAGATGGGTTGACAATGGTAAGCGAATAGCCGTCGCCGTCGGTAATATCCCGCCAGCCATCTTTGTAATTGAAATCAAGGATTGTCGTTCCAACTGCGTCCAGCAGTCGAATTCTCTCGCCGGCATTGTCCAGCGAGCCGGTATATTGTCCTGCGATGTAGCGGCCTGTGCCGTATTTGGCCTGGAAGGCATTTGTGTCTTTAACGACGAGGATATACTGGCCTGCTAAAGGCGTATTAGGTCCGAATGTGAAATCGATGCCCTTGTCAAATCTTACAAGGTTGAGGTTAATAGTGCCTGGACCTCTTTTTTTCAACTCGATATATTCGGTGTTCGGGTCGTTGGGATTATTTGTATCAAGGGGATGATACATAATTTCAGTAATCCGCAGAGCATTTTGAACGTTTCCAACTTCATAGACGGCTTCGTTAAGCGGACTCCACGTTTGATTGCTGCTCTTGTAAATCCGTGACCTGAGATTAGTGCTCTTGTTGATGTTGAAGGCACCAGTGTATTGGATTGCCGCAGGCGAGATATTGCCTGCTATTGTACCAATCATCTCTGCGCAAATCAAAAAGTCCGAGCTTGTCGTCGAAATGTTTAATCCGTGGATGGCGAGGATATTGGTACCTGCGTGCAGGTTCCCGGTGTAAGCCGAGATATCGTAAGAGTCGAAGGCGGAGGAGGCCTCATGTCCGTTGCTGGCCGTAGAGTTCCACTGTGGCGTGCCCGTGAAATTAACACGTTGAACTTCCGTTCCGTTTATATAAGCGATGAAACCATCGTCATATCGCATATTTAGTATAAGCGAAGAGACGTGACCGACATCGGCCGCATCCACGTTAAAGGGTATGCGGACATAGCAGGTGCCGTTGGTGTTGTACATAGCTGATTCGACGTTGATATCGATATACGATTCGTAGCCGGTTTCTCTTTCATAGCCGACGCCGCCGGTACCGCTTGTCCAGGCGGAATCATTATACGGCTCACTGCCGCCACGCCACGTTGTTCCAATATCGCTCGTCGGGACCAGCACTTTCTTCGAGGCATTTTCTATTATGTATGTTCTTGGCTGTCCGCCTGTAGGCAGGCGCGGGTCGCTGCCATCGGTTGTGTAATAAATGATGCCGCCTGAGCTGCATGGGTCTGTAATAGTGAATGTATCGCTTGTTGAGACGTAACCGCCGAATTTATAGCCGCCGTTCACATAAAATACGGGCGCGCCGAACGCACGGTTGAAAAGCCCATTGGTCTCAAACGCTGCCAATACATACGGCTCTCTTTTCGGTAAAAAGACATCTGGAACATAGTAGCTTTGCCATGGAAGGACATTAGCCACCTCGGCTTGAACTTCCCACCATTTGTCTATCAGGTGTGCTGGGGTCATTATGCCGCCGTTATGGTAATGTTTGTGTATGCGGTCAGCAAATAACTGCCTGAAATCCGGATTTGCCTTGAGGGCTCGGTAAATTATTGAAGTAGCATCCCAGGACAGGTGATTCAGGCCGGTAGGACTTGTCCAGGTAGGGAAGTCCTCGAATGCCGTCTTATCGCAGTATTCGCAGTTATTGCCGAATATCCCCGAGTCAGCGATGCCGTCAGCATCCCATATACTGAACCTGAATATGCCGGAATCCGTCCTCTCGTGGTGCACCGTCCAGTTGTTCCCGGGCCAGTCAAAGTTGCCTGAGTGAATTTCAAGAATCATGTAATCAATGAATGTAATGATATCGAATTTACTGGCGAAATAATTATAATTGGAAGCGTTGGAAAGGTCGTTGCTGTTTGCATAATTAACAAGATTATTCCATTCAGCAGCAGTAGGGTCACCGTCCCTCACCCCGCCGTTGGTAATGACATCAAAAGCGTTATCTGTGCCATACCATTCCTGGAAGAATTGTTCATCTTCGCGGGCAATTGGGTTGTAGTAATACTTATAAGAGCCGTTGACATAGACATTAACGAATGTTCCCGTAACCTGGACATTTCCCATTTCTTTGAAAAGCCGTCTGGTCCATTCGTCTTTTACAAACGGCGCACAAAGGTCATTATGGCCGCCACGCAGGGCTATGCTTTGAAAGCGGTCAACCTCCGGCGTAAATGGGAAGAATGGATACTCAAACCGGTTATTACCATAGCTGTCACGGAAAAACAGATTAAAGCTGAATTTGTTGTTATTGCAGAGCCAGTCGTCTCCTCTTGTATATCGAGGCCGGGTGTAGTCGCTGCCGTGAACACGGATTCCGCAGTTTTCCTGGTAATTTCCGTCCGTAGCGTTGAATATCTCGAAAGAAACAGGCCTTTCGTAAGCGACTCCGCGATGGATTGGATTATTGTAAGCAGATGGGTCTCCTCCTGCCGTCCAGGTTCCGTCGGGATTATAAGAGCCGCCGACAATGGCCATAATGCCGTTCGGTTCGTAGAGTGCCTGAGTTGGGTCGCCGACAAGGGAGATGGCCGGCATAGCTTTTATGGCGGAGTTTGCACCGAAGATATAGGTATGTGTTTCTATTGGCGACGGTTTCCACCCAACTTTAATCGCCGCTGCTCTTACCGCTTTCGAGCTGTTTATAGTTATAGGTGACGTATAACGGATACTTGTTGGTGAATTGACCTCGCCGGCAATTGGATTGCGCCCGTCTGTGGTGTAATAAATTTTTGCGCTCGATGTTGTACAAGCAATTGTAAGATTGAAAGATGTATCATAGAAGCCGCGTTCTTTGCTGAATTCAACGTTATCGATTTCATCGATATAGCCGCCGTTATTATCAGCCGCGGGAGTTGGAATGGGGAAAAATCGCCAGTTTTCTTCGCCGCTCGGGTATCTGCCGTAGGAAATATTTGCTGTCTGTTCGCCGAAGACAATCTCGTCAAGCACAGTTACGCCATCGGTGTCGAAAAGTCCTATTTGCTCGCCGCTGGCCGAGAGTTTGAAATTTGTATGCCTCGGGCCTTCGGAGATTTCGTCATCCGCCCAGAACAGCAGATATCCGCCGGCAGGAATTGTGGTTTGGGAAGTATAACCGGATGGAATACGATATTTTGTCGGATTCGCAAGGTCATCCGTGAGATACATTCCGGCCATATCCGCAGGCGAATCGCCGAGATTATAAATTTCAATCCAGTCATCATAATCATTAAAGTCGTCATGAATGCTTGAGGCACTGGTATTTGATGCCATAAACTCGTTTATAAAAAGCATGCTTCCGTGCGTTTGCCACTGGTTTGCCAGGAATGCAAAGTCAGCGAAATTAATGCTGTTAAAACCGTCGAAATCGGCGCAGGTATCCGTTTCTTCACAGAATTGAGAGTTAAGCCACTGGTCGGCTAATATTTTCAAGTCATAGATGTTGACCCAGCAGTTACCGTTGAGATCGGCCGATGGACACCATCTGGCAAATGCAAAACCGGCTGATGCTAAAATTATAACGGGAATCAAAAAACGATATTTTCTCCAGCAGGCACTCATTTTATAATCTTTCATCTATTTAATTTTTAGACAGGCGTGGTAAAAATATATTATCAAATTTATGCTTCTAAATCAATACAAACGGGCTGAATCGGGTTACAAACGGCCTTTTTGGGGCGTATTAGCGTTTATTTTTTAAAAATCTAGGGCTATGTATCCCAACTTTGCTCTTTTTGGGCGAATTTTTTAGGCCGATTATGCTTAATTTCAGCCATTAATTTCTTATGCCCTTTTGAAATCAGAAGCCGGCTAATGGTTTTAAGATTCCCTGGCTGCCAGTAATGTAATAAGGCCGCCTGTAATCGTTTCTCACCCCTGCCTTTGGCGACGTAAATTTCCCTCCCCTCCGCGTCGTTGCCGCTGACAAAATAAGCCGTCGATAATGTCAATGGCACTGGAACGAAATCCTGGACCTGCCTGGGCTGCCAGTTTCGCTGCACTAAGTAATCGGTCAGCCGAATCGCGTCGTCGGTTGTGCAGCCGGGATGTGCGCTTATAAAATAGGGCACTAAATACTGTTCCTTTCCCGCTCTTTTGCTTGCTTCAGTAAACCGACTTTCAAATTCCTCAAAAACCTCAAAACCGGGCTTGCCCATCAGCTCAAGCACACGCGGGCAATAATGTTCCGGCGCGACCTTCAGATGCCCGCCTTGGTCTTTTTCTGTCCGGCGGTTTTCCACTTCAAAAAAGCGTCAAACATACCTAACTGCTTAGTATAGTCGGCTTTCATATTTTTACAAATTGCCGGATATAAACAGCTCGGCCTGTTGCAGGTTTTGGCCTTATCGCATTTCATACCGAACATATTGGCCGTCGGCCCGCCGATATCGAAAATCGTGCCCCGAAAGGCGGGATGCGAGCGCAGCTTATCGGCCTCGGCTATGAGCGATTCAGTCGAGCGGGAGGTGACGTCCTTACCCTGGTGGAAGTATATCGAGCAGAATGAGCACCCCCCGAAACAGCCGCGATGCGTCGTTATCGAAAATTGCACCGGCTTAAGCGCCGGCACGCCGCCCGCCACGTCGTATTTCGGATGCCAGCGCCGCGTAAACGGCAAATCGTAAAGCCGGTCTAACGCCTCAGCGTCAATCGGTTCCGCCGGGGGCATTAGCACAATTTTGCACGGGTCCTGCTCCTGCACAACCGGTTTTCCCGCAGGGTGTGCCTGTTTTTGATACTCAATTTGCGCTTGTATTACGAGGGTTTTGTCGGCCTGCTGTCGGCACAGCGATGGTAAAATCACCGTATCTGCCGGCAGGGGGGTATTGCTTTTTACAGGATATGCCGTCCCCGGTATGTCGGTGAGTCGCTCGATTGGTTCGCCGTCATTCAGCCGCCGGGCGATTTTCACAATTTGCCGTTCCGCCATTCCGAAAACCAATAGGTCGGCCTTGGCGTCGATTAGCACCGAACGCTTGAGTTTATCCTCGATATAATCGTAATGCACAAGCCGCCGAAGCGACGCCTCAAGCCCGCCTAAAATTATCGGCATATCAGGATACGCCTGTCGTGCCCTCGCTGAATACGCGAGCAATGGCCTGTCAGGCCGCAAACCCAAACGACCCCCGGGGCTGTAAACGTCTTCCCGTCGGCGGTTGCCTAATGATGCGTAATCGTTTAGCCGCGAATCGATACACCCGCTGGTTATACCCCAGAACAATCTCGGCTTACCCATCGCCCGAAACGGCTCGACGCTTCGCCAGTCCGGCTGCGACAAAATCGCTACCCGGTACCCCTCGCTTTCCAAAAGCCGACCAATCAGCGCAACCCCAAACGACGGGTGGTCAACGTATGCGTCGCCAGTTATAAGTATAACGTCCGGCCGTTCCCACCCGCGCCGCTTAATCTCCTCGCCCGTCGTTGGCAGAAAATTATTGCTGTTTTGTGAATTACTCATATCGTTATCTTACCACGTTTTTAGGATTTCTGTTCGATAACTTGTTGTCTTTTAATTCTATCGGACTTTCAAAAACAGGTTATTGGACTCAAACCGCTTGCCTAAATTACCCGCCTTTCGCCGCCTCGTTAAACGTCAAATGCTCTTGTTTCCCATTTCAAAAAGTGTTAAAATAATTATAGCATTTCTAAAGTCATTGCCGATGAAGAGCACTGTTGAAAAGTTAAAATCGGTGGCTCTGAAAAATGACCAAAACGGCCATAATTAGCCAGGCCTTACTCACCCGACACGCAAATTGCACGCAAGGCAGATGGTGATTCTGGGTGCAGCAAGCATACGGCTAACGGCAAAAAAGGCAAGAGCCACAAAAACAATGGGAGAGTGTGTTCCTTGCGTAGAGGACCTCTCCCATTTCAATTTCGTAGCGTAGCGTCGTAGCGCAGCGGAGACCCCCACGTCGTTTTTCCCGCGCAGTCCCGCCTTGCGCAGCGCAGCGGAGTCCCGCCCTGTGGGGCGGGGCGGAGTCGGGAAAAGTTGTGGGGGCAGCGTCGTAGCGAAGCAATCTCAAATCGGCATTTATTTAATCAGCATCCCTAAATCGACAATCGACCCCGAGAAATTCGAAGAATTTCCGGGACTAGGTCCTCGGAATCCCTCCGGGATTCCAGAGGGCATTCGACAATCTGCAATTCCTACTGTCCTCTGTCCTCTCGTAGCGCAGCGAAGACCTCGGCGTAGTTCATTAACGAAGCCGGGTCTCCTGTCATTGCTTGTGTGGTGCCAGCGCAGCGAAGCAATCTCGACCAGCCACTCAAAACTAAACACTCAAAACTCAAAACTTTTTCCCTGTCCGCTACCCACTATCCGCTATCCGCTATACGCTACCCGCTGGTTAAGCAAAGTTCATCACTCCGAACTCCGGCTGATATTTCTTCACCGCGTCATCGTATGCCTTTGCCGCATCGATTTGATTATCGAAATATCCTAACCACACCTTCTTCCCCTTGTTCCTTATTGCGGCAAACCATTTCCCCTTGCGTTTGCTGTAGCTGACTCCCCTGTATCGCGATAGCGTTTTCGTCTTGTCCCTCCTGCTGTTGCATGCGTTCTGCGAATGTGTCGCCAATCGCAGATTATCCAGCCGGTCGTCTAACCTCTCCCCGTTTTTATGGTCAACTAAAAGCCCCTCCGGCGGGTCCATAATCTTTCTGTGCAGATACTCCGTCTTTATTCGCCTCGAATTGGCCTCCTCCACGATTCTTGCCGCGTATTTCTTGCCCTCATCGCCGACCGCGCACCATTTCATACTCCCGAACTTGTAATAAATATCTTCATCGACCTTCGCCCATTTCCCCTCTCCCAGATAAATCCGCCGATATGTATATCCATACTTCCACTTTCGATAAACCATCATCGGCCACGCGCATATTCTGTCTAACCAACTCGGTATCCCAATTGTTAAATTAACTTTCATTCTTAATTCTCCCACCTGTCCCCGGGTGCCTGCCAGCTTTGGCAATCAGCAGGGGATCCATATCTTAAATGATTTAAGTTTCGCCTTTTAATAAGGCACTTGGCGGGATTTCTCTCCCCACTGCTCTTGCCCCTCTCGGAGCGTAGCGGAGATCCTGAGCAAGACCTGATTTATCAGGTCGCGTCGAAGGACTGTCCTGCTACCTTGCGCTTCTGCGCGAACTATTTGCCGACCCCTCTGCCTGCCCTGAGCTTGCCGAAGGGTCCAGCAAGTTCAAATTATACCAAACAAAACGAATTTGTCAACTAAATACTAAAATTTAATCAAAAATTTCTTTTCTCCATAAGTCCTTATATCCCAAGATGTTACCCCCTCTTCATGTTTCGATTGACACCGAACATCGAACTATGAACATCGCACAATGAACAACGAACTACGAACAATGAACAAAAAATTTCTCTTGCTAATGGTGCAAACAATGCGGTATATTTAATGTATGTTCGATTTGGTCGTCGTTTTTCGGACAATATTTGGGATGGAGGAAAGCAAAATGGGCATTTTGACTCGCCGACGGGGGCAAGAGGTCGGTTGTTACCTAGAAATTGTTCATAATAAATCGGCTATTTAACGGAGAATCAGCCAATGAGTAAATAAGAGGAGAATAACAAATCGAGGCAAGGAGAAAAACTAAATGGTAAAACACCCCTTCGTTTGGATGGTGTTTGTAGTCCTGATTACCGCGATTGTATCGATACCTGCACATGCCAAATATTCCGGCGGAACCGGCGAACCGAACAATCCCTACCAAATCGGTACGGTTGCCGACCTGCTGGCCCTGGCAGTAAATACAGGCGATTATGGTAAATATTTTGTCCTTACCGCAGATATTAACCTTTCCGGCTATAGCTTCACAACCGCCGTCATCGCACCTGATCTGGGTACTTATAAAGGGATTTTCGATGGACCTTCCTTTCAAGGCGTCTTTGACGGGGCGGGTCACAAAATTACCAACCTGATAATAGATACCAATAGTGCCGAAAAAGAGTATTTAGGTCTATTCGGCGCTTCCTGGGGTGGTCTTGTCTACGGCCATATAAAAAATCTCTGCCTCGTAAACTTCAGCGTAATAGGCGGTAATAATTCATACATGATAGGCGGGCTTGTGGGATATAACGGCTGGGGAAGCAGCATAATAAATTGCTATTCGATGGGCACCGTCACCGGAGGAAATGGTTCGCAGTATCTCGGTGGATTAGTGGGATATAGCGAGGGTGTTATCTCTGAATGTTATTCATCAGGCGACGTCGTTGGCGGAGATAATTCAGAATGCCTCGGCGGTCTGGCGGGAGTTAACAGCTACGGTGCAATTAGTAATTGTTATTCGACAGCCGTTGTTATTGGCGGGTCTAATTCACAATATGTTGGAGGGTTGATTGGAGCAAACGAATTTGCCTTTGTCAGCAATTGTTATTCGACGGGTACAGTAAGCGGTTTTATATATGTTGGCGGTCTTGCGGGATATAGCGACCATACCAGTAACTGCTATTTCCTTGTAACCAGCGGTCCGAATAATAACTATGGTATTCCGCTCACGGATGCACAAATGAAGCATCAAAGCAATTTTGCCGGCTGGGACTTCAATAATATCTGGAACATTATTGAAAATGATACATATCCTTTTTTGAGAGTATTTGGCTTCACGCCTTCTGAACCGAATGTGGCAGGGCGTGTGGTCGGGAAAGTGTCTGACTCCAATACAAGCACATCAATTGCAAATGCAGAGGTGCTTATCGCTGGTATGTCGAACTTGAGCACCAAGAGCGACGTTAACGGACATTATGAGATTAATGGAGTGCCTTATAACACGTTATTTACTCTTGCTGCTTCTGCTGCCGGCTACAAGACATCATATACGAATAATGTGCAGGTTACAGAGGCAAATTCTGTGCAGACCGTCGATATAAACCTGATACCTTCACCTTGGTCATCTCTTTGGCTTACAGAAATAAATCCGAATCCGAATTCCAATCCGATGAAAATTATGCTGGGAGGAATCGGCCACAGGTATTACAGAATCGTCGATGAGAACAATGTGCCGCGAAATGGTATTTCTGTTACAACGAGTCCTCCGCTTCACGGCCCATTTTTCAGCAGTGGGTCGATTCGTGGTGGTGTTGTAGATATTAGTGTAAATTCTTTAGAAGTCTCTGATGGCCAAACCATCACGGTCACGCACCTTAACGGAATTGCGTTACCTCAGGCTCAGCAAAAATCCTTTGTCGTAAGTATTGTGCCTCTTGAACAGGAAAAGGTGTGGGAGTTAAAGACAGAAACAGAATTAGGTGCGGGTTTGGGGGTGATTGGGATTGTTGGAGAGAGCGAAGGGACACTTGAGATTCGTCTGCGTGATAAACAGAATAGCGATAGTGAGCCGGAGTTAATATCTTTGTCCCGCAAAGCGCTGCTTGGAGGCGGTTTGGAGTATTCGCCAGCAGGTGTAGCTGCCTATTGCCGGGTTTCTGACATCGTTATTGGCCCCAGAGCAGGGGGCGGCGCAGGGGTTATTGGCGGAGGAGGGGTGCGGGACCAGTATGGGTATGATTACGATACGGATGACCTGAATGAAAACATCGACAAACTCAATTTATTGTTGTACCCCGTTTCTTTCCTCAGCCCTCAGCTTCGCATAATCCACAATGGTCTGGTGGATACGATTCCTCCTGAGTATTGTGAAGAGCTTGAAGCCGGGATTTACATTAAAGGCGCTGGTAGTGCCCAGGCAGGTTTAGGGCTTCCCATTGTTAATCTTGCCTCTTTCGGTTTTGCAGATTTTGAAACTGGGGTTGATGTTGTTGGTGCAGGGAAGTGTTTATGGCACAAATATGACGACACGATATCTTTAGTGTTCGAATATACCGAGGGTTTGCACGGTCAACTTGGAGCCGGGGCAGGCGGCATACCACTTTGGTTGGCGTGCGGAAATTTTTATCTTTATCAAGTCGATAGTAGAAGTGAAATAATCAAGGTGCGTTTAGAGGAGGTGCGTAACCCAGATTTTACGTTAAAGGAAATCAAACTGGCTTTTAATATGAATACACAGGTCGGCCGGAGCGCAGATGTGCAACAAGTCGAATTTGTTATTAAAGGCCCATCGCAAAATCTACAAAGACTTTTTAGTCAATCGGGTATATTTGAGATGTTGGCAAATTCAATAGGGTCTGACCAGATAGAGCCGGTCGAGGTTACCCCGGCAGGCCTTATCGGGGAGCTTGACACCCTTTTCTTAAATGTCCAAAGAGATTCTAAGCTTGTCATCACATATAAAATGAAATTATTACCTGCGAGCATTATTGATGTCCCTGTTTTTACCTTGGATATAGGCGGCGGTGTTGGAATTCGTGTGGGGTTTAATGCTGATTTGAGAGGGCAAATCAGCGAAACAAACGAACTAACCGTTGAAGAAGGCAAAGTTTGCGGCATTAACTCGTACCCAACGGAAACATACAGTGAGGACATTTACAATCCAATCGATATTAATTTAGCCGATGTTTACTCGAAAGCGCTTTCAGATGTGGGACAGTCGGTTATCCCATACATACTGCCTTACAGTGAACAAATTGCCCATGCCGGCCAGGAGCTCGTTCTTAATGCCGGAAATTCCGTGCTTCATATTGACGCTGATGTCCTTGCCGAGGGCCAGCGAGTAGTTAATGTATTTGGGGCTGTGCCAATTAGCGAGGTCAATGAGCTTTTTTTTGGCATTGGCAGCATCTATCGGCTCGAGTCGGCAGATTTGAATATTCCTTCACCAGCTGCTTTTACAATAACTTACTTGGATAGCGAGGTTGGTTCCAAGGATGAATCTTTGTTCAGAATGTACCGATGGAACGACTCAACCGGCACATGGGAATTTGTTGGCGGGAACGTAGATGTTGTTAACAATACAGTTACGGCCTCTATTAACAGGTTCAGCACTTATGCAATCGGTTCTCGTGTTGAATATGGCAACTTCAAATTCTCTGCCGAACCTAATGCAGCCCCGTCGGATGGCAATAGTATCGTTACCTTTACAAGCGAAATAATCAAATATAACGATGGAAACCAGGTGGCCAATGGAACCTTATTTACAGTATCTGTCTCAGGCGGCACAATCATAACTGCTGATGCAAACGCCTTTATCGATGGCAACCAGATTGAGACTCTATCTGGTATATTGCAGTTCGCAATACAAGCCCCACAGATCGGAATGAAAGTAAAAGCAGAGGCGGTAAGTATAAATCATTTAGCTGTTGTAACCGGTGATGTTAATTTTGTGGATTCCAATGCACCTCAGCCACCGACAGGTTTGCAGGCACAAATTATCGATGGGAAGATTTTACTGTCCTGGAACGATAACAACGAGATAGACCTGGCAGGCTATAAAATCTATTTCGATGACGACGCAAATAGTCCACCATACGATGGCGTGGCTTATTATTCTGGAAGCAATTCGCCGGTCGATGTCGCCGATGCAAACAGCCATTTCCTCAGAGGGCTAAGGTCTGAACACACATATTACATTACTGTCACTGCTTATGATATGTCTGGAAATGAAAGCGGCTACGGTAATGAGATTGTGTTTGTGAATATTCTCCCTGAAGACTTGGATTCAGACGGAATGCCTGATAGTTGGGAAATTGCATATTCGAATGCCGCAAATGGTCTTGACCCTACGGCAAATGATGCAATGGCAGACAATGATGGTGATGGTATGACAAATTTAGAGGAATATCTAACCGGCCATAATCCGCTCGTTCCAGATGTTGATGGCGATTTTAACCACGACCGCTACGTGAACATTCCAGACCTTGCTTTGTTCTGTGCTCATTGGCTTGAGATGGGCTGCTCAGACCCGAACTGGTGCGAAGGGACCGACCTCAATCATAGTAGTTCTGTTGATTTTGCTGACTTTGCTGTTCTCGCAGAACATTGGGGATGGGGGCCTACAATCGCTCACAACATCGGTGATTTCAATGGCGACAGCAAAGTAGATTTTGAAGATTTGTTGTTTTTGGCCTATGATTGGTTGCACGGCGATTCACTGGTGGATATTGCACCGCTTCCCGATGGTGACGGCGTGGTAAATTTCCTCGACTTTGCTGAATTTGCCGAATATTGGCTCGCCGTCCTTTAATTTGTGAGTAACAAAAAATCCGTGAAAATCCGCGTAATCCACGATTAAAAAATTCTTCGTGCCTCCTTCTTTTCCTTCGCGTTGGAGAACCTGCATTCTTTCTTCTATTAACCCCCTTTTCCTTAGTGTCTTGGTGCCTTGCGCAGCCCCGCAGACGTTTGAATTTTCCATAGGAAAATTCTTGCGGGGGAGGTTAAAAAAATATTTTAAAATTTTTTTAATTTACCCCTTGACCTCTGTCGTATATGTAGTAGAATTGACTTTCTCAATGGTCAAGCACATTGGTTATATACACTGCCTGCTTGACCATTGTTATCTTGACGAGTAACGAGTATCAGGTATCGAGTATCAAATTCGTTCTTTTACAAGTTAACAGTTGAGCCAAAATACAGCAGCGAAAGTGAAGTCCAAAATCCAATGGATTTTGGACGGAATTCCCCGTGTCGAGATTTCGTAAGAAATCTACGGGGGATGCGTAACCCCGAACCCAATGTGGTTCGGGGATTCAGCACTTTCGTTGTGTTCAAAACCAGAGAGTGTTGAGCCAAGTTAGCCCCCTGCATTGCAGGGGGTTAATTCAATAAGACGACCTCCATTGGGGCGCAAGCCCCGGTGGATTCGATGAATCAAACTGAAGGGTTTGATCCTGGCTCAGAACGAACGCTGGCGGCGTGGCTAAGACATGCAAGTCGAACGGGCCGGTTTTTTGAGCAATCAGACGACCGGCCAGTGGCGAAAGGGTGCGTAATGGATAGGTAACGTACCTCGGGCTCTGGAATAGCGCCGTTGCGGGAAACCGCAACTACCGAAAGGGGCGATAATACCAGATAATGTCATCTTCCGACAGGTGGATGACCAAAGATTTGTCGGCCTGAGAGCGGCCTATCTCCTATCAGCTTGTTGGTGAGGTAATGGCCCACCAAGGCTTTGACGGGTAGCGGGACTGAGAGGTCGGCCCGCCTCATCGGGACTGAGATACTGCCCGGACCTCCACGGAGGGCTGCAGTAACGAATATTGGGCAATGGGCGAAAGCCTGACCCAGCGACGCCGCGTGAGGGATGAAGTCCTTCGGGATGTAAACCTCTTTTAGGTTTAAGAAAGCCCCTCGCAAGAGGGGTTGATCTATGCCAGAAAAAGTCACGGCTAACTCTGTGCCAGCAGCCGCGGTAAGACAGAGGTGGCTAGCGTTGTTCGGTGTTACTGGGCTTAAAGGGTGTGTAGGCGGCCAGGCAAACGCGTTGTGAAATACCCCGGCTTAACCGGGGAACTGCTTCGCGGACTACTTGGCTTGAGGCAGGTATGCGTGCGGGGAACTGTTGGTGGAGCGGTGGAATGCGTAGATATCAACAGGAACGCCGGCGGTGAAGACGCTGCACTGGGCCTGTCCTGACGCTGAGACACGAAAGCGTGGGCATAAAACGG
>JBELAA010000075.1:0-18866 GCA_049509315.1 Sedimentisphaerales bacterium
TTTACCTTGTCCCACGTTCGCTCTATGTGCTGCAATAACTGATTGACTTTCCATAAAACACCGCTGCGGCAGTTTATGTATCTACGCACCAGCTTCTCAATACCTTCCGGTATCTTCTGAGGCATAGGGTCATGACACAACAATGCCGACAAGTCCAGCATATCCTTTTCAGCACACTCCAGCCCTTCTGTCTTGAGTTGCCTGTGTATCTCATAAGCCCTCTTTAGCTTGCTCTTTCGCCAGTGCGCCAGGCATATCTTGTGATTCGATTCATCAACGATACCCTCATATACACTCAGCTCATCAGCGCTGAGCTTTTGTGCCCCAACCTCGGCCATAACCTTCAAAACATGTCCCCGCACTTTTCTGCTGTCGGTCTCATTGACCGGCTCAACACAAATCAGCCTGCTTCTTTCGACATCCACAAAAAACAACATCCCCGCTCTGGACGGGCCGGCAGCGGATAAACAACAAGGTAATATATCATTTATTGTCGGCTTCAACGGCGGAATTTCAGCAAAAAATCCGGATTGTAAAGAGGAATAAGCATCGTTGGTTGAATTTCAGAGAGGCGTCAAGGGAAAAATCAGCGGGTAGTGGGCAGCGTTCAGAAAAAAACAGCGTTCTCTGCGCAACCAGCGTCTAAAACAAAACAGTGTCATCAGTGCAATCAGTGGCTGAATAAAAAACTGGCACGGTTTTAAAGAACTACCGAAACGGTGTTTGAGAATGGGCCGGTTCCGGCATTGTTAGCCGCCTTTACGCGGTATTCAAGACAGATTCCCCGCCTCTGACCGGCCAGATTGGTTTGTGTATCCAAAGCCGTTCCTGCGACAGTCCAGTTGCCAAAAGAGCCGCTGCCGGCAAGCTGTCTGCGTTCAATGATATAATTGCGGATGAAACCTTCCGCCTGCGGTCTATCCCATCTCAATTGCACGGAAGTTCGCCCTTCTTTGGTCACGATTAGATTTTTCGGTTCGCCCGGCAGCTCAGTCGGCTGCGGTACTGTTTTTGGTCCCCAGCCGATTTCGGTAAGTTTCTCCGGATTATCTGCTGCATCCACTTCCGATTTTCTAAGGCAGTTTATCATTTCTTCCTTCAGCGCATCCAGAGATTGGTTTTTGGTCTCTGTTGCCTGTTGCGCCAGTGCAGACAGGTTTTTTTGACTTTTCAGTATCCCTCGATAGCTATTGATCGTGATAAATAAAGAGTGACGATTGATGCTTGGGAAATCAGCAGGATGTGCCGTATACCCGGCAAACATAAGGTCGGCCAGGTCGATTATATCCGGTTCTTTTGTCGGGAATTTCATATTCTCGTTCCTCGATTCTTGTTACTTGATTCTCGTTAATCGATTCTCGATTCTCGCTCGAGCATCCAGCATCGAGTATCCAATATCGAGTATCCTTCTATTTATTATTCCCAGCCCTTCGCTTTTTGCAGGCGCCGGGCTGTTTAATTTTTTTAAAGAACGACCGCCGCAGTATTACTCGGCATACTCTCGCCGGATACGTTGGCTGCTTTTACACGGTATTCCAGTTGCGTTCCGCGCGGCTGTTCGAGCAGGTGGGTATCGGTATTCAGCGATGTTCCCACTACGGACCAGTCACCGAATTCCGTGCCGCCCGCGGCCCTTTCACGGCATTCGATGATATAGTTTCGGACAAGTCCGCCGGTTGCGGGGCTTTCCCACTCCAGCCATACATCGCCCGGCCCTTCGGCTGTCGGGTGGAAGTTGTCCGGCTGGCCCGGCGGGTCCACCGGCGCTGGTTGAGACCGAGGCGCCCAGCCGATTTCAGCGAGTTTAGTCGGGTCGGAAGCCGTGTCCACCTCGGATTTTTTGAGGTCATTTTTC
Organism: Sedimentisphaerales bacterium; assembly: GCA_049509315.1. Taxonomy (GTDB): domain Bacteria; phylum Planctomycetota; class Phycisphaerae; order Sedimentisphaerales; family Anaerobacaceae; genus Fen-1362. The sequence goes on from JBELAA010000075.1 coordinate 1,856, forward strand.
ATAAGCTCAATTAGGGCATCGAGCTTATCACCCTTTGTCTCGGTTGCAAGCTGGGCCTGTGACTGGGCGCTGATTTGCGCCTGACGGTTGGTCTGGAAGGTCGATAGCGCGGTAGATAGCGTCGCCACTGTTACAGATGGGAAATCGGCGGCGTGCGCTGTGTAACCGGCCACCATGGCCTCCGCCAGAGCTATGACTTCCGATTCTGTCCTTGGGAATGCGGGCATGATATTTCTCCTTTCATGTTAGTATTTAGTCGTTCGTATTTAGTAGTTAGAGCCGCAAAACGGCTCTCCCCGAGAAATCCACGGGATTTCCGGGACTAAAGTCCTCGAAATTGCTTTGCAATTTCTGAGGGCCGCTTCGCTACGTATTTTCGCCCGCCGGTGACAGAATCTGTCACTCTGATGGGGCAATCTATTATTTGCCCGGCGGACATCTTTACCCCGCCTGTCGGATAAATTTGCTGGTCTATTTAATTTTTGTTGTCACCTGCTTTGGCCTGATTTGACGTAAACACCGGCTATAGACACGATAAACAATGTTTACGCTATCCAGAATAATTTTTAGAATATTTTAGGTGGAGTCCCCTCAAGTCCGGTAAGTCGAATTTGCATCATCACGATGTAAATATGCAAAGGCGTTTTCGCGAAGTGCAGACTCTGTCTGCAAAGACGAGACTTCGTCTGCAAAGAGGAAAACGGTTCTGCAAAGACGAGAACCATTCTGTAAAGACGAAAGCCATTCTGCAAAGACGAGAACGGTTCTGCAAAGACGAAAGCCATTCTGCAAAGACGAGAACGGTTCTGCAAAGAGGAAAACCGTCCTGCAAAGACGAAAACCACGGTGTAAATATGTAAAACAGCGTTTTTAGCGTAAAAAGCGAGTTTTCGGAGCGTAGCGGAGACCCTCGCGTCGTATTTTATCATAATATAAAATTAATATAGCAAAATATTGCGGGGGAACCACGGAGCCTTGCGGAATCTCGCTTCAGCGAGACGAAGACACAAAGGCACGAAGGTATTAGACGCGGATTACGCGGATTTTGGGGAAATAATTTGAAAATAGATAATATAGATAAATTGGGGGGGGGGGGGGGGAAAAAATCCTTTTGAGCCGTTAAACGAAAGAATTAACCAGAGTTTCAAGGTCTTAGTTATAGTTGATGGTTCAAGCAATCCCAAATATAATACAATCATAACATTATCACCGACAGCCACGTTATAGTTGACGGTTCAAGCAATCCCAAATATAATTCGGAAAATATGTAAGCGAAAGGCACGCCGGTTATAGTTGACGGTTCAAGCAATCCCAAATATAATATAAATTAAAGCATATAGGTTTAACGCCGTGTTATAGTTGACGGTTCAAGCAATCCCAAATATAATGGGCAGGATGCTTGCCCAGTTAGAGGTATGGTTATAGTTGACGGTTCAAGCAATCCCAAATATAATCAACAAATTGATGTTGCGACTGGCTCTCTAGTTATAGTTGACGGTTCAAGCAATCCCAAATATAATACCGAACGAATTGGATAACATATCAGGCCGGTTATAGTTGACGGTTCAAGCAATCCCAAATATAATGAGCAAGTGGCGTTTATGGTTTTGAAGCGTGTTATAGTTGACGGTTCAAGCAATCCCAAATATAATGGCATCCCGCAACAAGCAATCAGCGACGCAGTTATAGTTGACGGTTCAAGCAATCCCAAATATAATTATATTAGAGTCATCAGGTACCTGCCAATGTTATAGTTGACGGTTCAAGCAATCCCAAATATAATGCAAGATATCACTGGGTTTATCTTCGAGGAGTTATAGTTGACGGTTCAAGCAATCCCAAATATAATGTTCACTTCTACCTATATTATAACATGTATGTTATAGTTGACGGTTCAAGCAATCCCAAATATAATAATCATCACATTATCCATTAAGCCGTTATAGTTATAGTTGACGGTTCAAGCAATCCCAAATATAATATCACTGCGCCAACTTCATATAAAACAAGGACTTAACGCCTTTTCACTTAAGGAAAAATCAGAAATAATCATTTCTGTCGTAATATAGCCCTTTCATGTTTTTACCAACGCCTTTTTCATATTATTACCTAATGTAGAGGGCTTTTTAAGCCGTAAAAAATTAAGATATTTTTAGGAGCCACCCCGTGAAAACATATAATTGCGGCAGAATAGTTGAAATTTCAGGTTTAAAATATTTCCTCAAAAAAGAAAGAGGTTCTATGGGAGTTTACCGTGATGGCGAAAAAGTCGCCTCGGTTGCATTTGATGATATTCAAGCGATTATTTTTAATGCCTATGATTTGTGTTATTCTCACAATCTACTAAATGAATTCGCAGAACGAAAAATTCCCGTGGTATTCTGTAATGAAAAGCATATCCCAGTAAGCATGATTTTGCCTTTTGACAGCTATTTTCACCAGAGCAGACGAATTATGTGTCAGGCACAAACTAAAATACCATTGAATAAACAGCTTTGGAAAACGATAGTTTCCGCCAAGTTGACTCAGCAGGCATATACGCTTGAATTACTGGGAAAAGGACACAAATATCTTCTGGAACTGGTAAAAGAAGTTAAATCCGGCGACTCGACAAATTGCGAGGCGCAGGGTGCCAAATATTATTTTTCCGAATTGTTCGGCAGTGATTTCAAGCGGGATAGAAATGAACCGGGAGTTAATGGCCTGATGAATTACGGATATATCGTATTCCGCAGTGCAATTGCCAGAGCCACCGTTTCTTACGGCTTGAATCCCTCTATTGGAATTAGGCACTGTAATCCCAATAATCCGATGCCGCTGGTTGATGATCTGATAGAGCCGTTCAGGCCGTTTGTTGATATGGAAGTTTATAAAATGTTCATAGAAGAAGGCCAGTTTGAATTAGATACTGAAAACAAAACCCGGTTTGTTGGTCTTCTAAATCAGTCGATAAAAACCGAAGAAATTACGACTACACCAAATCAGGTTATGCATAAAACCGCGGCTTCTTTGGGTAGTGTTTATGATGGCACAAGTAAAAAACTATACCTTCCGGTTATGGCTTATTTAAATTCATATTCAGGCAATTAAAACAAGGTAAGCTGTTCCTGTTGCCGCCGGATTATTTCCTCGTTGGTAGCAGGTAAATTTCCTATAAAATTCTCTACCAAGGCAAACTGCCTGTCTGTAACATACATAAATGACACAAGTCCGCCGTCAGGGACGAATGTTGATAATTTTTTTACAAGAATCCTTGCTGTTGAAAATGACCCTGTTGGTTTTATATAGATTGAGAACTGTTTCATCACAAAACCTTCGTCTAAAAGCAGGTTACGAAAAGCCGTTGCTCTTCGTATCTGTATATCTGTTTTGACGGGCAAATCGAACATGCAGAAAACCCACATAAACCTCCAGTCGCTTAAACTATTTAGTCGTTTTTTTCTTGCCATCCCAGAGCTTCTTATGTTTTCGCATTATTTTGCCGAAAGACGTTAACTCAATCTTACGAGCGCCTGATTCGGTGTAAAAACTTAATCCTCCCGTGATAAAATCCTGCTTGATATACATCTTTTCTTTTTCCTTGTCATTTTCGGCTCTAGCATCAGTTTGATGTCTTATAACAAGTTCTCCATTTCTGAACTTTTTAACAACAGCCAGACACCTATCATTAGGTGTATATTTTTTCCATTGTTTTGGCGTATTAAGTTCTATCATGTCTCCCTGCTGAATCGACCATATTACCTTGAAACCGTCTTTTTTCCATAGCGGGATAAAGCCCTTTTTATTGGCGTTGAATTGATTGGTACACTCCCAGCCCACCTTACCTTTGTCATTTATATAAAAATCCATACAATAATTGTTTCCGCTGTCATAAACTACTTTGTGCTTGGGTATATCGATAAATGATTTTTTGTTTTCGTATTCCGGGAAAGTTGTATATTTGTATTCCCCTTTGGAATGGGTGATATTAAAAGCTCTCTGGACGATCATTGCCTCACTGATTTTCTTTTCTTTTTTACCTTTTTTAATAAATTGCTGGTTTTCCTGTTTAAGCTGCTCTTCTGCTTCGCCAAGGTGTGATCCTATCGCTGCTTTTAATCGTATCATTTCCAGGGCATCTCTTTTTATATCATCATGCCACTGCGGTTTTATCGTGTTGGTGTTTATCAGTAGTTTATTGAGATCTGATTTAGTTTTTATGACTGCCGAAATAGGCCTTTTGTGTCGGGTAATCTTCTCTTCAGAATCGGTAGGATTTGTCATAAACGCAAATCGTGCCGTCTCTTTGTGCAGTTGCCCGTTTTTACTATGCTCGGGCTTGTGATAGACATTAACATTTTTAAGCGAATCAACCATCTTGTTTCTGAAGATAACAAGCTGTTTTTTTCGCTCTTGACCTTTCTCGCCGCTTAATGGCACGGGTAACTGCATAAACGGAATTTCATAGCCCCTTTTGTCGTGCCAGTTGATATTCTGCATATCGGCCCGACTTACAAAGCCAATGGTAATTGCGTCAACAATATGATGTCTATGGTCTATTCTCGGCTTTCTCTGCCAGTTCTTATTCTTCTTGTCTGTGCATTTTTCCCAGTTTCCGTCAACATCGAGTTCGTCCTGATATAATACTTCGCCGGTGTCAAGATTTACGAAATGGGTCTTATCCGGCACATACTCCGGCACTTCATCACTTAGCCCCATCAAGTCATATTCGATACCGTCGAGATTCCAGATGCTTCTTAATTTTGCCGTATGCCCGCCGTTAATAGTTAATATCCTTGTATTATTTGGGTCGCCTTGTTTGTAATCGACAATGACCTTAAGGTATCTGGCGGCCAATTTACATACGTATCTCGTATCCGTTAAATAGCGCGTTATATTGTCCGCATCGCCGCTTTCAAATCTTTCCTTAGCGTCGCTTTCGAATCGCCATTTCTTGCCTTCTGGCATAGCACTGCCTCTGACAAATTCGAGTATCTTGTAGATTTTATCCCCGTACTTGTTTTGCAGGTATTCATAAGGATACATCTTACCCTTGTTAAGATTGTCGCTTCTGGAAATCAGAACCCTGTTTATTCGTGCATCTTCTCCGCCGATGCTGTCCGGTATCAAATGCTCAATCTCAAATCCTTCGAATTTCGGGTGTATTCTTTCTAATGTGAAAGCGTCTTTCCAGCCCTGCTCTTCAGCCAAACACCACTTTAATATATTGTCACGGATAATTCGTATTGTGTGTTTCTTGAGATACTCAACAGCTTTCTCATTTTTGTCCCTGTTTTCTTTTTGCTGTTTTTCATACTCAGCTTTCCTCTTGCTGCTCATTCCAACTTCTCTGGCCAGTTCGATATTGATATCGTATGGCCTGCCATAAATACGAATGATGTCATTGACTAATTTACGAAGCTGATTAAGAATTCTGTGAACCGCCGGATTTGCAATTTTGCCGTATTTTGCTTCGAGCGGATTCAGTGACTTGTTGATTTGTTTTTGCCATTCGGCTATTGGCTGCGTATCGGTTTTCAATATTTCGCCGTAATATGGAAGTTTGTCGTATTTGCCCTGTAATGCTCTCGCTATTTCTTCTTCAGATACAAATCCTTTATCTGTCTCGGCAAGTTTATCTGTTGCCTCCCGAATGGAAATCACGTCTCTTTCAAGCAGTTCGAGTATTTTAACGGTCGCTGTTTTCCCCAAAGAACCCCTGCCTTTTGGAAGCATCGCGAGTAATTGGGATATTTTCTGTTCGTCATTAGTTCCAAGTTTCTTCTTTAGTATTTCAATAAGCTGTTCGTCATTGTAAAGATAGTTCTTTTTATTCGGCTTTATTGGCTCAGCCATAAATTCAACAATTTCGGCCAGTTTCTCATCGTTTATATTGGCAAGAAAATCAATCTCTTTATATTCCGGCGTCGAATACAAATATGGCATTATCATTGTGCCTTTCTCGTCAGAATCTTTTTTGCTATCTCCAAGCACAACCTTGAAGGTCTTATTCAAGGTCAGCAATTTAGAAATAGACCGTTTGCCTGCTTTTTGGCCTTTAAGCAGCAATTCATTTATTATTAAATCACGCTGCGTTTTTTCTAATCGTTTTTGTTCGGTTTGTGTTTGAATTCTTATGTTGTTGACGGCCTCGTATATTCTGCGTTTTTCGCTTAATGGATGCGCTTTGCTTAATCTCTTCTCATTTTCAATAAAAATGCAATTGCCTGTCGCGTAAGGTCTGTGGTCATATTCATAAAATAATATGTCGCAGATTTTCTTTTTCAGATTTTCATCTTTTAATTGTTTATAGTATTTGGCCTGTGTATCCCATAGCAGATTGAATTCTTTTTTTACAAGATATCTTGGTATCGCGTAATCCACTTTGACTTTGTCTCCTGTTTTTCTTTGTCGCACATATCGTCTGCCGCCGTTATCTACATCAAGATTATTGTTCTTGTAACTTTTATGAAGACGCATGAAAAAATATTCACCTATGGTCTTTGCCTTGCTTTCCTCAAGATATCTAACCAGCTTGGCGTACTCCGAAGGCTCTTTTTGCTTCTTACTTTCGCCATCCTCTCCACCTTCCCGGTTCTTTTCTAATTCCATTTCAAGCTTTTGCATTTCGATGAAACTGGCGCCGCGATGTTTTGCCAGGTGCAATATCGCCCGGCCAAGCTCCATAATATTGTTCAATTTTCCGTTCACGCCTTGCGCTCGTATTGCGTACGGTGAAAGTTTGATGAGGTGCTCCTGAATATCATCATTAAAACTCCAAAGACCGGCCTCGGCAAGGGCATGGGAAAGCAAATAAATTCTTTGTTTTGTTCTTTCCGTGTTTTTTCTCTGAGTTCGCTTGACTCGTCTTTCTTCTGCGCCTTCTGATACCTCAAAAACACAAACTCCCTTGTCCTTGATATCTGTTACTCTGTTTTGCTCATCTAAAGACAGTATAGCGGAACCAATTGAGCCGACGCCGACATCTAAAGATAACCTGTATTTCATTATTGATACTCCCTCAAAAAAATCGTTTAGATTTAAATTATTTTATTGACAAAACCCAAATCATTCAATACCTTATTTTTAGAATATATGTGTATTTGGGATTGCTTGAATCGTCAACACATATAATAAAGGCTTTATGCCCTAAGATGGAGAGGGATTTGATTGCCCTCTCTTTTTTTATTCCTCCACATAACTCGTTCCTGATCAATATTTGTCTCTGTTCGCGATATTGAAGGATCCTCTTTTTTCTTAAGCGCACTCTTGAAAAGAACGATACAAATCACCGCTCCGATGAGCAATCCTTCTATATTTAATCCTCTTGGGTAATTCATATCTCTAATATACTACCGATTATCTATCCTGTAAATAAAAACTCTCTCGCCCTCTGAATTAGTCGTTAGTCATTAGTCGATAGAACCGGAAGCCGGCTCTTCGCTTCGTCGTTACTTTTTCAATTTGTTCAATTTTTCTCTTACTATTTTCGCGTTGGCAAATAGTTTTATATCTTTGTAGGTTTCGATAGACTTCTCGTAATAAATTACAGCTTGTTCTGTCTGGTCTTGAGAGACCTTTAAGTCGCCAATAAGATCCTGTGTTTGAGCGAGGCGAAATTTAGCGTTACTTTCAGTGAGCAAAAATTCGGCCTGCTTAAATGATGCTTCTGCCTGAGCATAACGTTTTTGAAGGCAATATGTCCTTCCAATCTCCATCTGGGTAATTCCGATGCCTTCTGTCGATGCGGACTTGGTATAGCAGAAACAGGCCTTGTTAAGAGCTTCCATCGCCTCATCATACTTTTTGCGTTTTTGGTAAACGAGAGCCAGATTGAAGTTACAGTTACCCTGTCCGTGCCAGTTATTTGTGTTTGCGTAGTGTTGTGATGACAATCTGAAATTCTCTTCCGCTTTATTATCGTTATTTTCCGCAGAGTAAACGTTTCCTAACAGCTTGAGGCAATCTGCTAATCCTGCTTCATCATTAATATCTTTAAATATCTCTATTGAATGATTTGCCGCCTGCTTTGCTTCGGAGATTTTTGCCAGACGATAATAAACTTCACCCGTATCGAAATAGGTCCTTGCCTCTAACAGCTTGTCCTGATGCTCTTTACAAAGTCCCAGTAACTCTGTGTAGGCTGCCAGACTTTTATCGAAATCTCCATAGCGATAAGCAGTATTGCCCAGAAAGGACAAACCTTGTCTCAACAGATTAGGTTCATTTTCCTTTTTTGCGGCAGATACCACTTTATCCAGAATTTCTATACAACCGGGCAAATTGTTCTTTTCGCTGGCAATGACAGCCAGGAGATATAATATCTCGGCACTGTTCATGTCATGAATGTTCGCTGTTTTCAGACCATATTCGCAGTAATCCTGGGCAATCCTGGTATTCTTGAATTCGGACAACTGTATTGAGGCCAGCATCAAAGAATAGGATATTGCTTCCGTTGGAGGTAATTGACCTAATTCCGTGCAAACATCCTTGCAGGGCATCTGGAGATATTTATAAATCTTCTGCTTGTCGGGAATAAAGTCCATATATCCGGCTGCGAATAAACAGCCCGGAAACAACATTGAAAATACAATGGCCCACAAGAGGCCTTTCCGGGTGATTCCCATGTATTTCATCTCCTGTCTAAATTCTGTGGTCTCAGGTCTAAGCTTTTCCCCCGTTTTTCTTAAACGCACTCTTGAAAAGAACGATACAAATTACCGCTCCGACGAGTAATCCTTCTATATTTAAACCTCTCGGGTCATTCATATCTCTAATATACTACCGATTATCTATCCTGTAAATAAAAACTCTCTCGCCCTCTGATTAGTGGGTAGTTCTTAGTTCATTGTTGTTTACCAAAGCGGGCTGGCGATGCATCTCCGCAGCTTAAACCCCTACTCTTTAAGGCGTCTCCCATCCCCAAAGATTGATGGTATTCCTGCACCAAAGACGATAAGAACCGCACTTGACCCTTGACAACTGCCGCTATTTCTGGCAATATAATATGAGAATGAGCGGCCGGGATTTGAGAGCAATTCCGGCCAAAAGAAAAAGGAGAGAAGTTATGAAGAGCAGAGAAACATACATATTAGTTGCAATGATATGTATTTTGGCATTCAGTCCGGCAATAGCCGCTGAGATTGTACTTACCTTTGAAGATTTGCCCACACAATTTCCGGGTTATTTACCCTCTGGTTACGCAGGTCTAAAATGGGATAACTATTATGATGCGCCCGATGAATTTTCACCATATTGGCTTTGGGGCTCGGAATCAAGCAATCCCAGCTATTCTGAACCTCATTCAGTAAATAATTACCTGATAAACGCCTTCGGGTTCAGCGGCCTTGGTTTCGCACTCCCAAATCCCGACACTTCTACTCTATCGGGCGCGTGGTTCACACAAACAAACACCGAGTGGACTGCTGATTATATTAGATTTGATGGGTATGATTCGATGGGAAACTTAACTGAGCAGTCAGCGTGGTTAACATTATCCCTTACGCCACGCTATCTTGAAGCAAATTTTGGACCTGTATCCTGGATAATAGTTGAACGTTCAGGTGAAAGAACTGGTACTTATTTCACCATGGATGACCTGACTTATAACACTTCCGTTCCCGAACCCGCCACGCTTTTACTATTCGCCCTCGGCGGCATCATTTTGCGAAGAAAGAAATAAGAGAATCAGTAAATCCGTGTAATCCGCGATTAAATCATCAATCACCCCGTGAAATTCAAAGAATTTCCGGCCTCGTGGAATCCGCAGGATTCCCGAGACTTTTGTCCTGGAAATCTTAAAGTGATTTCTCAGGGGACTCAGTCCTCGGAATCTTTTCAAGATTCCAGAGGGTCAATCATCATTCATCATTCATAAATAGCAAGCCCTTTCCCTCCCAAAGCACAAGTTTTTTGCGATTAATTTCTCGCTCCCCACCGTTTTGGTTCCAGCCCCGCCCCGAAAAACGGCCCCATGAAATCCAGAGGATTTCCGGGACTAAAGTCCTCGAAATTGCTTTGCAATTTCTGAGGAGGCTGCGCACGAGTTCAGATTGAAACAGTTTGAGAAGGACACAGCAGGCTGGTTACAGGAGTAATATTGATATTCAACGGGTTCTATGCCGCATGTGACAGCATAAGATACGTTATAAATATATACAGAACAAGCGGCGCTATTATTATCAAAAATGAGATGAGACCAATAAATGTTTTTAAAAGACGGTTTTTCATCCAGCGCGTCAGGATCATGGTGATGATGGCGATAACCCATCCTAATGCGCATGCTGTCCATAGTTGCGTCTCAAAAGATTTTAACGGGTTTGAAGAAGCTGTCGTATAATTATATTTCCCATAAAAAAAGCCTCTTACAAACCACAACGTATAAGAGGTTGTTAAAGGCAGAGTAAACAGGAAAAGAGATATTAATGAGAGAAGGCAAACCCGAATGTCGTAACGTTTTTCATCCATATAAAACTCTCCCTAAAAGGGTTATTTGTAAGGCGAGGATAATGAGGCGGAAAAAGTCAAACTCAATTTTAGGAGGAAAATTATGAAGAAGTTAGCAGTTGTAGCGGCAGCAGGAATGTTGTTTTGTGCCGGATGTGGAAGTTTGAGGTTTGCGCCGAGCGAGGAGCAGAAGCAAAACGCCTGCATAATCGCACAGCGGCCATCGCGGCACAGACGGCAATAGCCGAACAATCGTCGGCGAAATTGCAGGAATTGACAAAACTATCGGAAACGCAAAGCCAGGCGTTTGTGGCGTATTGCGGATTGCCGGAAGAATTGCCGAAAGCGGGGACGGCGGATGACGTGCTGAACGATTCGAATAAGCAATTAGCGGCTACCGCGATTGCTCAATCGCAGCAAAGGCCTGATGCGTGGTTGGTTGCGGATTCGGCTTTGGAATTAGGGATAGCGGTTGCGGGGCTTTTTGGCGGAGCGTATGCGACGCGGCTCACGAAATTTTTGCAGGACGCAAAGGCAAAATCAAATGCTTTGAAGGAAATTGTGCTGGCAAATGAGATTTTCAAGAAGACAAATCCTGATGCTGCGGAGGCGTTCAAGGACGCACAGCGGAATCAGTCGCCGTTGACAAAGCAAATTGTTGCCGAATGCAAAGCTTAAACACTTGAATATTAAGGAAAGTTTTGGGAATCTATGACTATGAAAACAATATTAGACATTGTGGTTTCAGCGTTACTTTTCGCGGCCGGCTGCGACTCAAGCTTGGGTTTAAAGCCGCGTATCTCCGCCGCAATGACAGGCGTCGGTCGTGAACTGCGGATTACGGATTACAGCGCGTTTGGTGGATGGGGCACGGGCGAAAACGGGCACGGCATTTATGTTGTGGTTTGGGCGGAAAAGGACGCCTGCGACTATCAGCCCAATCTTAAGCTCGAATTGGAAGACGCCGCCAAAGTGTCCGCGGCGCTGGCCGGGTGTGACACGGTTATGAAGTACGACTACCTTAATTTGCACTATACCAACAGATACGGGCACATTAACGGAAGTTTATGGATTGTGGCGGGTGGTGCACAGGTGGTTATGAAGCGAGAGACGCTGCGTGAGCTTCGCGACGCGAACACGCCCGCATCCGAATATCCGCAGCGATGGAAGTTCCTGCACGGATTCAAGGACCGGCCGGATTCCAAAGAATCACTGTTATGGCCTGAAAATTCATACTGAACGGCCTGTTTCCATTTAACCACAGCGAGATTAAAAGCGGGGTATAGCAATTCTAGAACAGAGTTCATAGTCCTTTTGACTAATCGAAAGGACTATGAAGATTTCAACAAACGAGGATTTAGAGCTGCGGATTTTCAAGGAAGAGGATTTTATGAATCAGAATCAGGATTTTTTGTATCAGCCGGACAAGCTGGCGGAGTATTTAGTTGGCGAGTTTGATATCGACTAAGGTTTTGATATCGGCGACGTCGGTTTTGTTTCGCACCTGTAAGCGGAGGACTCGGCCTTCGGGGTATTTTTTGGCGTTTCGCAATTCATCCTTTATCGGCTGAGGCAGCGAGCTTGCCTGCGCGGCGTCAACTGCCTTATCGCCGAAGACGAAGGCGACCATTATGCAGCCGTCGCCGGGCGTCATATAGATTATGTTGCGTTTTTTGTCTTTGAGCCGGAATGACCAGCCGTATTTAACGCTGTAATATTTCCATTCCTCAATCGCCTTAGCATATTTTTCTATGACGTATTCGGCGATTTCGGTCCACAGTTGATATTGCCTGCCAAGTGACTTAACAAGCATTTGTTTTGTCGGCTGTTTCGATTTGTCGTCAAACAAGCTCATCGCCATTGGAATTTCTCCTGTTTTCATTTTCTCAATGCCGTAATGATACTGGATTCGTGGAGAAAGTTAAGAGATTTCCGGGTGAGGCGGGGCTGAGGCGCAGGGTGTTATTGTGGTTTATCGGCGGGGTCCTGATTGAGCCATTCAAAAGCGGATTTTTTGTCAGCGAAGGGTTTGACTTTAAGCGACTTAATAATCGTAACATTGCCGAAGAACACAAAATTATTTTTGAGCGGCGATGAAAAGTCGAACAAAACAGCCATTTTGTATTCGGGCGTGACGCCGGCCTGTTCGAGTATCCCGGGCAGGTCGTCAATCTGCAGCACGGTAAGGTCGGGCGCCATTTTCGTGAAATCGATAAAGATTTTGTGTGTGTTGTGCTTGCGTGCGCAGGCAATCGCCTCAGCCGTAAACTTCCTGTGCTCATCGAGCGTCGTCTTACCGGATGCGTTAGCAGATACAATTCCCTCTTTTTCGATATAATCAATCTGCCATTTCATTGCCTGTGCCTCCTTAAATTTATCAGATTTTCTGCAATAGCATTATCCGCTAGTATTTATGACCGTCAAGTAAAAATTTGTAATTTGCTTTATCGCGAAATGGCCGATACCTCTTAGGCAAAAAAAGGGCGAAAATAATCAATCGGATAATCGAAAGGGGCTCGATAGCGGGTGAGGCGCGTTTCTGTTATAATGCCGTCGATGGCAGAAGAGCAAATAGTCAGTGAGGTTGAGCAGGAGGTTGCCAAGCCGCCGCGAACGGCGATTATATGCTCGCGCCGCACCATTACGGACTATTCGCTTTATCTGAAGTATCTTTTATTGGGTCTGGCCGACGAATCTGCGCAAGTTTTGCTGGTTGCACCTCCGCGAGTCAATATCGAGGCGGTAGTGCCGCCGGCGTTTGAGGCGGTGCGGCATCCTGCGGTCGAGTTTCCGCTGATGCAGCGTTACAACCGCAAGGCGCTTCTCGAACGGCTGGCCGAATTCAGGCCCGCCTTGCTTCACTGTCTTTGCGAATCAATGGCGGCGCTGACCAGCTGGCTTTCGCGGCAGCTTCAAATCCCGTATATTTTGAATATCGACTCGATTTCGAGGCCGTGGCATCCGGTTATGATTTCCCCGACGCGATGCGTCGGGATAATCGCGCCAGCCAAAAGCATCGCCGACCATTTAGTATTAGTGCACCCGAAATACGCCGACCGTGTCAGGCAAATCAATATCGGGGTGTTCACCGCTGAAACGGTTGCGTGTTTCACTCATCGCGACCGCGTCCCCGGCATTGTTATCGCGCACCCGTTAACAAACGCCGGCGACCTCGACAACATTTTTCAGGTTTTTCACCGATTAGGCGTCGAGAACTATCAGTTTATGGCTGCCGTCATCGGCGCCGACAGCGCCGAAAAGCACATAAGGAATCTGTTGAGAGAATTGGGCTTGTCGCGGTTGGTAACGTTCATTGGGTCGTTATCCGGTATCGACCCCGCGATTGCGGCGGCGGACATTTTCGTTGTGCCTCGGCCGTCGTCGGGCTTCAATATGGCGCTATTGGCGGCGCAGGCCAGCGGCTGTGCGGTAGCCGCCTGTAAAGGCGGCGTTGACGACCTCATCATCGAGGACAAGACCGCCGTCGTATTCAATCCCGATGACCAGCTCACCATCTATAGCGCTCTCAAACGGCTTCTGGACTCGCCGGATTTCGCCCGTCAAATCGCCGCACAGGCGCAGGAATACCTTCGACAAAATCACCACGTAAGCGCTATGGTCGCTTCGACGTTGCAGCTTTATAGAGAGGTCTCCGCGGAAAAGCAAATATCAAAAATCAAAATGTAAAAACAGGCAGAAGGCAAAAGGCAGAAGGCAGAAGCTTCTCCCTTCTGGTTTCCGGCTTATGCCTTTCAATAATTTTACATTTTGATATTTGATTTTTGATATTTTATTTTGCGGGCGGGTTCGACGATTTTAATTGCCGCCGGCGAGGTTGCCGCGGGAATAACCGGGCCGCTTCCTATCGCACGCAGTTTTTTATACCTGCTTTCCAGCAGCGCGGTCGTATTGGTTCGCTTCAGGGCCGCCAGCGTTCTGATGATGTATTGCTCAACGCTATAAACGGTGTCGTGAATGTTCCGGTGAGCGCCGCCCAATGGTTCGGCGATGACCTCGTCAATCAGTTCGAGCTTGAGCAGGTCCTTGCTTGTCAGTTTCAGCGCTTCAGCCGCCTGCGGCGCCTCTGAGCCGTCGCGCCAGAGAATGCCGGCACAACCCTCGGGCGATATTACCGAATAATAGGCGAATTCCAGCATCGCCAGCCGGTCGCCGACGCCGATACCCAGCGCCCCGCCTGAGCCGCCCTCGCCGATACATATACAAATTATCGGCACGGCCAGCCGTGACATTTCGAAGAGGTTGTTCGCGATTGCCTGCGCCTGTCCTCGCTCTTCTGCACCGATACCGGGATACGCGCCGGGGGTGTCAATCAGCGTAACAATGGGAATGCCGAATTTGGCGGCGAATTTCATTTTGGCAAGGGCCTTGCGGTAGCCCTCCGGGTTGGGGCAGCCGAAATTGCACGCCATTTTTTCCTTCAATCCCCGGCCTTTGTTCTGGCCGACGATTAGAACTTTTTCACGCCCAATCTGGCCAAACCCTGTAACCATTGCCCTGTCATTGCCAAAGCATCTGTCGCCGTGCAGCTCGCGGAAATCCTTTACCATCAGGTTGAGATAATCAGGCAATAAAGGCCTTTTCGGGTGCCGCGATACCTGCACAACCTGCCAGGCGCTCAATTGCGAATATACGCGTTTAAGCTCCTCGACCTGCCCCATCTGAAGCTTGCGAACCTCGTCGGAGTAGTCGATGCCCTTAATCGAGCTTAATCGGCGCAATTCCTCAATCTGGCGGTCGAGGTCAGCCACCTTCTGCTCGAAATCGAGGTAATCGCCGTTGCCGATTTTCTCACGAATTTCCTTTTCCGCTATCGCCATCAACTTACTCCGCTGTCCCGGCGCGTCCGCCTTTGGCGAGACGGGCCGGGATAGCTTTTTATCGCGTTAATTTAATGATATATTTGCTATCGAGTGAGCAACTATATTAACAACATTATAGCATAAATCCAAGAAAAAAATTGATTAGCAGCCCCAAAATCACTATTCTGGCCCGTTGGCCTTTGGCCAACAGAGCATTTGAGCATTGGAACAGGGGAGCAGTTGACCCAAAACAAGCAAATGCTCAAATGCGGTCGCCTGCTCTACTGCTCAACTATCAAGAGCCATTTTAAGGCACCGGGTATGCAAAATTTAAGAAAAATAACCGTTATCGGCCTGGGGCTTCTGGGAAGCTCGGTCTGTCTGGCGGTATCGCGGGCAATGCCCGGCGTGAAAACCGCAGGGTTTACACACAGGCCTTCCACCAGGGCAAAGGCGCGTCGGCTGAAAGTCGCCGACATCGTCTTCGACGATATTCGCAAAAGCGTCGCCGACGCCGATATCGTAATACTGGCAACGCCGATATGCACTTTCGAGCAGATTTTCAGCGAAATCAAAGACGCTTTGCCTCCCGGCTGCATAGTAACCGATGTCGGCTCAACCAAGATTTTGCCCTACAAATGGGCTGCCAAGCGGCTTCCCAAAAGCACATATTACATCGGCTCGCACCCAATCGCCGGCTCGGAGCAAAGGGGCATCGAGTTCGGCAGGGACGACCTTTTCGACGGAGCACTGTGTATCCTCACGCCTACCAAATCGACAAATCGCGGGGCGGTCAATGTCCTTAAAAAGTTCTGGTCTGCGCTGGGCTGTTTCGTGAAAGTAATGACGCCGGCGACCCACGACAGGATTTTCGCAAACGTCAGCCACCTGCCTCACATAACCGCAGCCGCCCTTGTAAATGCAAGTAACGCACAAGAATTAAAATTAGCCGGTAAGGGTTTTATGGACAGCTCCCGTATTGCCTCAGGCCCTGCCAATATATGGGCCGACGTTCTGCTGACAAACGCCGAAAACATCTCACGCGGCATCGACCGCCTGACAGGCGAACTATCGAAATTCAAAAAGGCGATTCGTTCCCGCGACAGGAGGAAAGTCGAAAAGCTGCTCGAATCGGCCGTCTCAAAACGCCATTCATTAGTTAAATACAAAATGAGCAGGAAGGAACTCAT
This sequence comes from Sedimentisphaerales bacterium, assembly GCA_049509315.1. Lineage (GTDB taxonomy): Bacteria > Planctomycetota > Phycisphaerae > Sedimentisphaerales > Anaerobacaceae > Fen-1362. The sequence continues at coordinate 18,291 of JBELAA010000075.1, forward strand.
ATAGCGTTAGTTTTTACTAATTGACGGTTCCTGTTTGTATCAATAAACTGAAAATATGCCCGGATTTTCCAATAGAAGCGTTGTTGTTTTCGTTTATGCTGCCTTGATATTGAGCACTTTGCTTGTCTTCTGGCAGGTCCGAAATTTCGATTTTGTTAATTATGATGATGCTGACTATGTATACGAAAATCCGCACGTTTTGAGCAGTCTGACTCTGCAAAATATCAAATGGGCGTTCACCACCGGCCACGTCGCTAACTGGCACCCGCTTACCTGGCTTTCGCTTATGCTCGATTGCCAATTATTTGGCAAAAACCCCGGCTGGATGCATCTTATGAATCTCATTTTACACCTTGCAAATATCCTGCTGCTATTCGCGGTGCTCAGGAACATGACCGGTGTAATCTGGCAAAGCGCCTTTGTCGCCGCCGCTTTTGCACTGCATCCGATGCACGTCGAATCCGTTGCCTGGATTGCCGAACGCAAGGACGTCCTGAGTTCATTGTTCTTTCTGCTTACATTGGCCGCTTACGAAAGCTATGTTAGGCGTCGAAATCCGTTTCGCTATCTGCTGAC
>JBELAA010000076.1:0-13011 GCA_049509315.1 Sedimentisphaerales bacterium
GCGTGATTGTTTGCCAGCGTAGCGACGTTAAAGCATCCCCTGACCGCTTCGAAATACTCCGGCTCAAGCAATATATGGGGTCCTGCCTTGAATAAGGGCTTGCGAAGTTTCGAAAATGCCCCTTCGAGGTTAAATACCTTTATATCGTGTTCGGCGCAGAGCTGTTTTAATAGCCCTCCGAACGTGAACGGCTTATTCGGGACCGTATCGCCCGCGAAAAGTAACGTTCCGGCGCGGGTCACTTTATTTGCTCCGTTTCATAACATCGGCATCCGATTTTTTCACTCATATATTGCTTCGATAAGTCGCCAGTGTTTTTCTGCCCCTGTGAATCGATTTTAATTGTTCCGCGACGGCGTCCTTCTGGCTCGACAACATCAGATGCAGGTCCTGGTAAAGCTTTTCGATGCGCTGTCGCTGCGATTGATATTCCGGTTTTTCGACAAGGCCGGCCGACTTGATTTTTTCCACGAGTGCCTGGCATTGGCCGGCCAGCTTCTCCACCGACGCCAAACTGCCCCGGCGGGCAAACTCGATTTGCTTTTTGAGATTACTTTCAAGCTCCGCCGGAAGTTGTGTGTCGTTTGTTTCGTTCATTTGTGACAAACCTCGGAATTCTGCCGCGTCATAATTTCGTGCTCGACTTCCTCGAGCAGGTCGGCTGCGTCTTTGTTTTCCGGCACAAGCGAAAGAACGTCGAGCAGGATTTTACGCGACTCGGCAAATCGGCCGTCTTTCATATAAAGGGCTGCTAATGCGAACATTACGGAGGTGTCGCCGGGATGCGTTTCGAGATATACCGCGAGGTAATGAATGATTTTTTCAAAAGAGCCCATCTGTATCGACGTCTGAAACAGCCCTAATAAAGCCGTCATATTGTCCTGCTCGATTTCGAGCGCCTTGAGAAACAGCCGAAACGCCTCGTCAAATTGTTTTCGCTGCTGAGCGACCATAGCAAGCCCCGCGTATGCCTTTGCGCACTGGGGGCCGAGCCGGCAGGCGACGCGAAAGGCCAGTTCTGCGTCTTCCGGCAAATTTTTCTGAAGTGCGACTACCCCAAGCCCCACGTATGGCCCCGCCGCATCCGGGCAAAGCAGCGCCGCCTGCTCGTAGTGTTTTTGTGCATCGTCGTATTTTCCGACGTTTACCAGGCAGTCCCCGTATTCCATCAGGACCTCGTAATGCTGGACTGAGTTATTCTGTTCCTCTTCGAAATCGGGATTTTGTTCTGTCCCGATTTCATCGGGATTGGGCCGGGATAAATCTTCCCTGTTCATTTGGTAGTCCTTTGCATTTGCAGGGCGGGGTTTACCCCGCCGATTAATTCTGTAGATGTTCCGAGAAGTATTTTATGTGCTTTGTTTAAGAGTGTAAGAGCCGACTCGAAATTTTGACCTTTACGCCTGAGTTTTGCTTCCAGCAGCAGCGTGTCCACCGTGGGACGCTGCCCGTTTACCGAAGAAACGAGTTCGGCTGCCTCGTGAAAATCGCCGGCCTTAAACAACGCCTGGGCAGCCAATGATTTCATCCATAACTGATTTTGATAGCGGTTGGCGATATGAACGTAAATTTTAGCGGCCTGTTTCAGGTTGCCGTTATTCTGCTCCGTCCGGCCTACTTTCAGCAGGGTATCGAATTGAAACGGTATTTCTTCCGGTGTTATACGTCTGATTTTAATCCCGCCGGCCATCAGACCCTCATAAAGTTGCAACCGGGGGTATTCTTTGCAGGCAAGCTCGATATGTTCCCTGCGGGCAACCACTGCCCGACATTGAGATGTCGAGTGCTCCAGCTCGAATGCCTCTCGGTTGTTTTGGCTGTTGATAAGGGCGTAAAGTGAATCCTCGACCCACATATCCCGGACCGGAAAGCCGGCCGGGACAACGGCAATATATTGACCCTCGCATTGAGCAAGGGTTTTTTCAATTTGCTGGAGCTGTGTGGCTGCCGGAGCGACCGAAACCGTTACTACGTTCGGCATATCGGTTTTGAACCTGCCAATAACATCGTCCGGCAGGGGGATATAAAGCTTATAGGGATAAAATGTATGCTGCCAGATAAGCCCGATAGTGGTTCCTGCATTTCGGTTAAAATTTTCAGTCAAAAAAATGATTGATAAATCCGCAAATTTGGTCCAGGGTTTGGCGGGCCGGGTGGTGCGAATAGTCAGGACGTTTCGGGCGTATTCCTGCTTATCCTTGCGCTGCTGGACTGATATTCTGTCGCACTCACCTGCCGGATGATAGTACTCACCGGTAATCTGGTGAACGTGAAGGAAGTCCGTGAAAAACGCGAGGCGCCTGGTCATATCCCAGTCAATCATTACGTTAAGTTTTTCGTTATAAAGCCCGGTTTTTTCCAGCAGGTCTCGCCGATGCATTAAGCTGACGTGCAGGACGTTGTTAAAATAAAGCATTAAAAACGGGTCGAAGTCCCTGCTGACTTCGACAACCTTGCTGTAAACCATCCGGCTCTGGTCGGGATTAACTTTGCAGTAAACCTTGTATAAATCGCTATAGGCAGCGAGGTATCCCGGCGCGCCGGGACTATGGCTCTCAAGGGCGTTTACGAGTGTGCTGACGTGCTCGGGATAGTAGATATCGTCATCGCCGAGGTAACAAACGTATTTACCGCGCGCCTTTCTTAAGGCCTCGTTTAGCGTAAAAGGCAAGCCCCGGTTTTCTTTCCTGTTAATAAACACGATTCGCCGGTCATTAAATTGCTCAACAATGCCGGCTACGTCGCACCCGCCGTCGTTTGCGACGATTATCTGGATTTTGCGGTAGTTTTGGCGCACGATGCTGTCCAGCGCCTGTGCCAGATATAAAGGCCTGTTGAACGTCGGCAAAAGGACGCTGACAAGCGGTTCTGCGAGCTCAGCGTTCAGCGTGCAGCGTTCAGCGTGCAGGTTGCAACGTGCAGGTTTTTTCTGTTCGCTGGACGCTGACCGCTGTCCGCTGAGATTATCTGGCAGCACAGTGCTGAAGTCGATTCCCAGAGATAGCCGGTGCTTTAGCCGCATCGATTTCTGCCTCGAAACGCAATAAGAGGTTGTTGATTGTGTTCAATTGCTGCCGGAGCGGGTATCTTTGTTCGACGTAAGCGCGGTATTGCCTCGGATAGTAGTGCTCGCTGCATATATGCTGACAGAACTGTTCTGAGATATTGAATAAGCAGTCGCCGGGAAATATCTGGTCGGCGCCGGGGAAATTGTGGACTACGGGTTTTAACCCGCAGGCCATCCCTTCGAGGACCCCCATTCCCTGGCTTTCGCCCAAACTGGCCGAGACGATAAAGTGTTTGTCCTTTAACCAGTTGTTGACGTCGTCCTGCCAGCCGTCGAAAACTACCACGTCGTCGATATCCATCGCCTTGACCATATACCGGATATACTGCTCCAGGGCCGCGTCCTGGAATACGCCGGCGAAGAACAATTTATACTGCGGGTCGATGTAATTCAGCTTTTGCATACACTGAAGCAGGAACATCGGATTTTTTCTCGCGTTGAGATAGCCGATACAGGCGATGTTTTTGCCCTTGGGCCTTTCGATAAACTTGAACTTGTCGAGGTTTATACCGTTGGGTATGGTTAAAACCTGCGTGCGTGCTTCCAGCGCAGGCACCTGTCTCGATAATGCGTCTTTCACGTATGAGTTGCCCACCGTGATTAGCGTATCGATATTTTCCCATTGAATTTTGGAGGGCCAGTCGCAATATGCCTCGAAGCGATGAAGCCGGATGATGTTTTTGCAGCATTTCGGCAGTCGCGACGCCTCTACGGCGAATGGTTGATGTCCCTGCCGTCGTAGAATTTGACTGCGAAACGCTGCTCGACAAACGAGTAAATATCGGTAAGGAACATTACGTCTCCTGCAAGCCCGCAGAAAAATGCGAGCTTGGGCCTTTTGTGGCGGATGACGTCGAGCATCGGCTTGAGCACATCCTGATTCGGCGATATTTGGAGCGAGCGAAGGAGGGTCTCCAGTGCGCCTGCCTTGTCGCCCTGTTCGAGCAGTATGTTGGCGGTGCGATTGAGGACGTCGGCGCTGAGAATCCCGCGGCCAGCCATCTCATCGAAAAGCCCGGAGGCGTGTTTTGCGTTGCCGACGGCAAGATACGCCTCGGCCAGGTTCCAGATTATTTCGGCCGAGTCGGGGGCAAGCGCCTTTGCCCTGCAAAAATAATCGAGCGCCTCATCGGACCGCCCCAGGCAATGCAGAATCGCCCCGGCGTCGTTGGTCGCCTGTGCGTCGTTGGGGTTGTTTGCCAGATACAGCCGAATGCATTCGAACGCCTCTTTGTGCCTGCCAGCGTCGGCCAGCTCCAGACCCTTCTGGTAATAATTCCGAAGCGGGCCCTGCGCTTCGCTACGTGTCTGAATCGTTTCCATTCGCTTGCTCCTAACTGGTTTTTCAGTCCGTGGTAACCCCGGCGAGCCGGGACCTAGCGACAGTGAATCTATAGAACCACCGTGTAAATTGATGCAAATCCCGTGCCTGCCTTGGTTTACAGCCGAAATAGCGAAAATCAGCGGTTTACCTCAAAATCTGTATAATTATCGAACATCGATGCTCTCAGCTCCCCAGATTGACAGGACGGTATGACCCTACTGGATGAAATCCAATAGCGACATTGACAATAGCTTGCCCGCCACTGAAAGCGACATCTGGTATAAGGCCTGGTGGCGTGCCAAATCGATGGAAACCTGGGCAATATCGGCCTGCTGCAACTGGTCGGTTTGGGTCTGGTTATTGGATTTGATATCATCGAGGCCCGTCTGCAGGTTGCTTAAAAAACCGATTCTTGAACCCACTGAAACCTGTTTTTGAACGAGGAGATTTTGTATTTCATCGAGAGAGCCGCTGCTCGCGCTGCGTAACTGCTGTAGTTGTGCATCAGACAGGCCTTTGGTATTATTCAGGATGTCCCGCAATGTGATAAGAACGCCGAACACATCGTTGGTTCCAGGTACCTGCACAAGGTCGGTGCCGGCGCTGTTTATACCCGTGGTATCGACGTAAAGCACCTTTCCGGTGCGGGAATCCGTAACCTGCAGGTTTGCGTCTGGCGCCGATGGGACGGGTGTCCATGTGGCGCCGTCGTCGATTGTGATTTTATAATTTGCCCCGTCGAGAGCGACCGTCAGCCATACGTCGCCTGTTACGCTCGACGTTCCCGTGCCCGCGGCGGCTCCCGTCTGGCCTGAGAATACCGGTGTGCTCCTTTCATCGGAGTAGAACAAATCGGAACCTGCGTAAAACGCGTTGGATGTAACGCCGGGAGCGACGTTTATGTTCAGGTTTTCGGAGCTGCCCTGATAGGTAACAGAAGTGATTTTGCCGTTGCTGCGACTGACGGCAAACGGCGCCGAACTGGTGTCGGCGCCGCCGAAAAGGTATTGGCCGTTGTTTTTGGTATTGGCTAACTGGACTAATTGTTCTAACGTGTTATCAATCGCCTCGGCGGTTCTTTGCCGGCTGTTATCGTCGTAAGTGCCGCTTGTAACCTGAGTGATACTGGTCTTTGTCTGGTTAATCGCGGAAGTCATTTGCTGGAGGACCGATGAGCTGATGTTGAGCGTGCCAACTGTGTCTGCCAGCGAGTTGAGATAGTTCTCAAGCGTCCCGTTTTCGGACTGCAGATTCAGGATGCTGGCAGCGGCAGTCGGGTCATCCGACGGGCGATTAATCCGCGAGCCGGTAGTCGCCTGCTCCTGTAACGCAAATAGCGCCTCGGTATGCCTGCTGAGGGCAAAAAGTGTGTTATTGTATATGCTGTTCATTATGCCGCTCATACGTTGTTACCTCTCGGGATAGCTATCCCGTCGTCGAACCCGTTAAATTAAAAAGGCTTGTAAGTGTGGTCTGCACAGTTGCGAGATACTTGGCCATTGCCTGGAACATCTGTTCGTAAACCAGCATCTGTGCCGCCTCTTCGTTCATATCCACGCCGCTTATTTCGCTCTGCTGGCTGGTCAGGTTCTGCATAAGGTTCTCGGCATTGGTTTTCGAGGATTGTTTACCCGATAACTGCTGACCAATGTCGGTAACCAGCCGGCGATAAAAATCTCCCGGCGTAAGCGAGCCGAGGTCGCTTGATTTAGTATCGGCCAGCGCCGCCAGACGCAGGGCGTTTGTGTTGTCGGTCATATCGGCCCCAAGCGACGTCGCTATCCTGCCTGGCGAATCGGACACGTTGCCCGCAATTGCGATATTTGAGGCGTTGGTGCCTGAGAAAAAGGCGTTAAGTCCTGTGGCCGCAAGAAATCCCGATGTGTCGGCGCTGGCGTATGCGTTGACTTCAAATTTGTCGCCGGCGTGAAGGTCGCCTGCGCCTATGGCAATTTTTATTCCGTTTCCAAGGTCGAGCTGGTCGCCCGCCGCGTAGCCGGAGCCGATGTTGAGCGTATCGACGGGTATATCTACGGTATTTCCATCTTCATCTTTGGCTTCAACGTGAAGCTGAAGATTATCATTGCCGACGGCGTCTGTGCCGACGACCGTAAAAGTAAAGGTCAGATTTTCGGTTCCCGTATAAACGCCTGACGCGGTTGCGGACAAATGTGAGCCGGAGTCGATTAAGACGTTTGTCGGCGATGAAAGCACCGCGGGCAGAAAATCAAATTTATAGCCGCTGGATGCCCGAATGCTCAAACGACCGCCGGCGACCGATGCGCTAAGGCCCGGGACATTGTCTGAAATATCCGAGGCAATTGTTGACAGCGTATCGGTCTGTGGATTGACTTCGATTTCATATCGTGTTGCCTGACCTGTGGCGGTGTCGGTAACGCGAATATAGAATGAGCCGTTGTTGAGCGGCGGGACACAATCGCTTAAAGTTTCGTCAGGCATTACCCAGCCGGTTAATTCCGTAAACGAGCCGTCTGAACCGACTCCCTGACAATGGCATTGATTGACCTGGCTGATTATAGTCCGGGCGAGCGAATCGAGGTTGCTTTTGATATCGCTGATAGTCGTATTACTCAGCGTGAGCAGGCCGCCTAACTGTCCGCCTTCGATATCGGTTTGATAATTGTTAGCGCCTGTCGGCCCGACGCCAAGTAAGCCGTTGCTGCCAAGCCCCGATTCAAGCTGGGTGGTAGTTGTACCCATTACGATGGGGGTGCCGCCGATAGTGACGTCAACGACGCCGAAATCACGCTGCTGCGTCTGGATGCCGACAAGCTGTGATAGCTGGTTTATCAATTGGTCTCGCTGGTCTAAGAGGTTATTGGCGTCCGAGCCGCCCATTTCGATATCCTGAATATGGCCGTTAAGCTCGGCGATTTGAGACGAAATGGTGTTAATCTGCGAGACAACAGTATCGCTTTGCAGGCGTATTTGCGATTCGGTATTATCGAGAAAATTGCCTAATGTTCTGAATTTGCCGGCCATTTCCTCGCCGGCCGAAAGCACCTCATCCTGGTAAACGGCAGAATCGGGATGGGCGCTGAGGTCGCTTAACGCGCTGAAAAATTTATTAATCGCGGCATTTAGGCCCGTATCATTGGTATTGCTGCCAAGCTCGCCGAACGCCGATTCCACGCTGCTCAGTGTTTCCGATTCCTGCGAAACCTGCCCCAATGTTGACTGCTGGTTGAGAATCTCAAGCTCGAGAAAACTGTCCATCAGCCGTTTTACCCCCTCGACCGTAACGCCTCCGCCGATGCTTATTGCCCCGTCCTGGCGGGCATATGCAGGCGTAAGTTCAACACTCTGGCGATGGTAGCCGTCGGTGGCGGCGTTGGCGATATTGTTGCCGATAACGTCAAGCCCCTTTCGGGCGGCATCCAGACCGGTAAGTCCTATATCAAAATTCCACATCTTGTTTTTACTCTCATCACTTCTTACCGCAGAGACCGCGGATGGTTGCGGCGACCACGCAGAGTTGACTTTAATTTTTTTCTCTGCGGTCTCCGCGTGCTCGGCGGTGAAACTATGTAAATCGTTACATCCGCATACTCATAAAGGCGGCGTCGTTTTGTCTGGCAATCTCCCCGGCCGAATTGTAGCAGACCAGCTTTCCCTGGCCCCGGCCGAAAATACATTTCAGCAGGGCAGAATTTATTCTCGCACAATCCGACAAAAGCGCAACCGTCGAAACATATTCCTTTTTAAGAAGCATAACCAGGTTTCTCAGCTTTAGCTGGCGGTCGCCAACCTGCTCGATAAGCCCCGGCTCCGACAGGTGCTCTTTGAGAACCGACAAATTCATCGATTCCTGAGGGCAGCCGATGAGCTTGGCCATCTCTTTGCGGAGCTGGTCCCTTTGCCGCTCGTTATGCGAATAAACCTGTGATTCAGATTGTATGGCTTCCAGAAGCCGGCCAAGCTCTTTTTCATCCCTCTTTACAACCAGCCCGCGAAGGTTATTCAGATTCTGTATGGTTCGCTCGATACGCTCGATATCCAGTTCGAGAATACCCAGCAAATCCTCGGTTTTTTGCGTTAATTCAGTCATTTGCTCGGTCATAAATTTTTATCCAGAGATTGTGCTGTGTTTTGTGTTTTTTGCATATCGCTGAAAAATTGGTACAGGTCCTTCCACAGGCCCAGGCCCCCCTTGTCGCCGACTTCGCGTGAAAGGCACATCCAGAACATATCCTTTACCTGGCCCGACCCTGCCTCTTCCTCGTCTTCGGATATTGAGCCGAGGGTCTCTTTCATTGTGCCGACAAGCTGCGACAAAAGGACCGATTCGAAATCCTTGGCTACCTTTTCGGTCTTTTCCTCGCCCTTCTGCGTTCCGGCAGAGGGCTGCGTATTGCGTAACGCATCTGGCGTCGTAACGGGTGTTGCCAAAATAAGTTCTGTGCCTTCCATTATTATTACATTATCTCCAGTCGGGCCTGAAGGGCGCCGGCTTTCTTTAGGGCGTTGAATATCGCGATAAGGTCCCTGGGCGTTGCGCCGATTGAGTTGAGCGTCCGGGCAAGGTCCGCGACGGTAACGGCCCTGTTTACGGGAATCAGGTAGCCCGGCTTTTCCTCGACCCCGATGATTGTATCAGGCACTTTCTCGGTTGTCCCGGCGTTCGAGAAGGGGGCCGTCGGCTGAGAAACAATTTCCGTTTCCTTGACCTTTACGACCAAACTGCCCTGCGAAATGGCGACCGCCGATATGCCGACGTTCTCACCCACGACAATCGTCCCGGTTCTTTCGTTGATTACGACAACGGCGGGGGTATCGATTACAATTTCCCGGCTGGTGATGTTGTCGATAAAGCCCGCCAGCTCCGTCTGGCTTATCTGGGCGGGGATTTTGACCCTGATTGTGCCCGCATCGACCACCGTGGCGCTGTCGGCGTAAGCATCGTTGATTACCGTCCTTATTCGCTGGGCGGTTGTGAAGTCGCTGTTTCGCAGATTGAATGTGATAATCCGCTGGTCGCCGATTGCCTCGATAAACGTCGCAACTTCAGCTAATTCGACCGTTGCCCCCGCCGGTATTCTGCCGACGGTCTGATGATTTTTCGAAATCGTTGCTTCGCTGCCGCCCGCCGACCAGCCGCCAAGCGAAATTCCTCCCTGCGCTACGGCGTAAACCTGGTCGTCGAGGCCCTTCAAAGGCGTCGGCAGCAGCATCCCGCCCTGTAAGCTTTTTGCGTCGCCTATTGCCGAAACGTCGGCGTCGATGCGAGAACCCTCCCGTGAAAACGGGCCCAGGTCGGCCGTAACTATGACAAGCGCGATGTTGCCTCCGGTCAGGTCTTTCGGCGAAAGCACTATTCCCGAATTTCTCAGTATGTTGGTCAGCATCTGGCGGGAGGGTATAGTTGTATCACCTGTGCCGGCCAGTCCTACGATTAACCCTACTCCCGAAAGCGGGTTGCCGCGGACGCCCTGAATATCGACGATGTCTTTAATCCGCTCGGCTTTAACGGATTGAGCGGTCAACAGCAGAATTTCAAGCAGCACAGCCAGATATTTTTTCATAAGCACATCCTATTTCTGTGTAATCTGTGAAATCTGTGGTTCAGAACGGCCAGATGATATCGAATATCGTGCCGAGCCAGCCGGGCTTGGTATATGGCGCCGCGACGCCGGCGTTTTTACTCACGATTCTAAAATCAGCCACCTGTTCGCTTTTTATCGTATTGTCGAATGCAATATCGCTTGTGCGGACGATGCCGCTTACCTCGATGGTCTGCGTATCGCCGCTGATATTGCGTTTTCGCGTCCCTGTTACGACGAGATTGCCGTTGGGCTGGACGTCAACGACCGTAACGGTGATTTTGTCCTCGAAACTGCGCTCGTCCTTCAAGTCGGCCTTGCTTTTGAGGTTATTTGAGGATTTAGCGCTCAATCCGAATTCGCCGATGTCTGCAAATTTTCCTATCTCTCCGTTAAAAGTATTTGACCTGTCGGTGTCTTTTTGCAGGTCTCTTTTGGCCTTGTTGTCAACCTTGCTGTCTTCGGTGATTCTTATGGTCAGTATGTCCCCTACGTTCCTGGCGATGTCGTCGGCGTAGGTATTTGGATTGTTCTTCTTTGCCCATATTGAACCCGCCTCACAAGAAGAGTAAATCAAAAAGCAAAATGTAAAAATCAAAATTGCCGAAGTTGAGTAATTCAATTCTGTCTTTTTCCGTATTTTTGCTTTTTGCTTTTTGATATTTGATTTTTCTTCTGTGTTCTGCATTTTATTTCCTCTTTTTTATAAAACCGGTTCCACTGTTCCGTCTTCATTTACTTTGGTCGTTATCACGCGCTGCGAATCGACGTTTCGCACTTTAATGCAGTCGCCTGCGCCGCCCGGCTGTATGGCCTTACCCATCGCGGTTACTATTAATCCGGCGCTGTCGATTCGTATCACTACGGTCTGGTTGCGTTCGATTACTACCTTCGGCTGAGGGGATTTTGCCATACCCGGACTTAAAACCGTGCCGGCGGGCAGGTCTCGCGTCGCCAAAAGACCTGTCGGCTCTGTCCAGTCCGCTGGCTGCGCCTCATCCGAGAGCACTTTTTCGATTTTTATATTGTTCGCGGTAAACGAGGTTCCCTTTTTTACGTCTGTTGTCGTTACGGCCTGCCTGATATTGAATTTCGGGCGAAATGAAATCTGCCTGCTTGCCGCCGCATCGCCGTCGGCTATTACGCTGATTTCCAGGTTTGCCTGGCCGCCTGCGTTTCTTGAAACCAGTCGCGGGACAAGTTCGATGTCTTTTGTCTCTCCTGCCAAAATCAAATCAGCAGGCGCCCGCCCCGGCTCCCATTTTGCAATCGAATCGTCTTTGACGCTCTTTTTCAGAAACGACAGGGCTGACTCAACAAAACTTTCGCCTTTGATTGTCCGGGCCGTTCTGCTGACCCTGACTTTTTCAGCTCCTGAAAATTCCGGCTTGCATCGGGCAATTTCGTCTGTGCTGCACATCAGCCGGCTCAAAATCATCGTCCGGTCGATGGTGAGCGTTTGACCGGGTAGCGTTATCCTGCCAAGACCGATTTTACCCGCTTGAGCCGCCAGTGTTTCATCGCCTTTTATTTCCGCTATCCGGCCAAGCGTAACGTTCTCATCCTCTATCGTTGCCTCAGCCGGCAGATTTATCGTCAGACGCGAATCGTTTCCACTGGCCTGCTGCTGAAAAGCAGAAGAGAAAGTAAATATCAAAATGCAAAAAGCAAAATTGTAGAAGAAGAACAATTTAATCTTCTTTTCTTCCTTAATTTTGATTTTTGATATTTTATTTTTCATATTATTTATCCTATCTGCCGATGTTTGTCGCGGTCTGGAGCATCCTGTCGCCGGACTGAATCGCGCGCGAGTTGATTTCGTATGCCCGCTCGGCCGTAATGAGATTGACAAGCTCGGTTATCATTTGAACGTTTGATTTTTCCAGCATACTCGATTGAATGCTGCCGAAACCGTTTTCACCCGGCGTTCCCGTCAGCGGCGCTCCGCTGGCTTCGGTCTGAGAGTAGAGGTTATCGCCCTCGTTCGACAAGCCGCTTGCGTTGGGGAAGCGGACAAGCTGCAAATTGCCAACTACCGATTGTGTTCCCGAGGCGTCGGTAATGTTGACTGTGCCGTCTTTGCCGATGTCAATCGCAGATGCGTCGGTCGGAATCGTGACTGCCGGCTCGATGGAGTAACCGGTCGCCGTTACGAGCTGTCCGTTGGCGTTGACCTGCAGGGCGCCGTCGCGAGTGTATCTTGTCGAGCCGTTTGGAAGCGTTACCTGAAGAAACCCGTCGCCGGCGATGGCGATATCGAGGGGCCTGCCGGTATTTTCAAGCTCGCCGATGGTGAATACCTTCGCTGTTGAAACCGCCCGGACGCCGCTGCCGACCTCAAGTCCCGTCGGCGTTTTTATTCCCGACGCCACTTCCGCCCCCGCCTGGCTCATTTTCAGGTAGAGCAGGTCCTGGAAGTTGATTTGGCTTCGTTTGAAACCCGTTGTATTGATGTTGGCCAGGTTGTTGGCGATGACATCCACTAACATTTGCTGCCCTGCCATGCCTGTCGCCGCCGTGGAAAATGCCTTTAACATACGAACTCCTTTTCTAATTACCTGATTTTCTGACTATCAGCCCATCGCCACGTTCATAATGCTGCTGGAATTTTCTTTCTGGGCCGAGACATATCTCATATTGGCTTCATACAGCCGGCTTACCATTATCATATCCACCATCTCATCGACCACCTTGACGTTCGAGGCCTCCTGATAACCCTGTTTTACCGCGATGTTTTCCGCGGGTGTCGGCCGGACGTCCTTGTCGGGCATTGAAAAGCAATTACCGCCCGCCGGAACGAGCTTGCCTTCATTTTCCTTAAAATCCATTATTTGTAATTTGCCGATGTTAATGCCGCTGGCAGTTATTTTTCCGTCGGCGGTAACCGCAAGCTGTGAAATTCCGGCTGTGGGGGGAACCGTGATGGGGCCTGCTTCGCCCGAGACGATTCTGCCGACTGAATCGGTAAGCTGCCCGCCGTCATTGATTTGAAACGCGCCGTTACGCGTATAAAGGGGGCCTTCGGGCGTCTCGACAACAAAAAACCCCTTGCCCATAAT
>JBELAA010000077.1:0-11993 GCA_049509315.1 Sedimentisphaerales bacterium
GAAAGTTAATGACGGGACACGAGCCGAACACGCCATAAGAGGCATTGAAGGTAAGCGTTTAACCTATAAAAAAGCAGTTTGTTAAGGAATCTTTGTTAAGTGTATAATTCCCAAATTTTCAGAAAAATGGAAAATCCAAAAAAGCGCTTGCGCGCTTTTGACCAACAACTGTATTAAACAACTGTATTAGTCCAGAATTAAACCCTTATCTTGTAAGGAGTTACAGCAAAATGTGCGATATTGACGTAAAAATGCAGTTTTTAAGAAAAACGAGAAAAAAAACGGAACCGTCCTGCCCGCCCTCGAATGTCGTTGTTGGGGATTGGGGGGCAGACACGGATTTAATCGCATACGGCGAAAAGGTTTATAAGATTGGCAAAATCACCGCGGGCAGCGGAAACGTGGTTATTAAAGAATAACCGCGAAAAAGCGCAAGAGGTTTCACCTGCCGATTAAACTGGCACTTTTATCCGAAGTCATTATAATTATAGCGCTACAATGTGGTAAAGGGCTGAAAATGTCGGTTTCTTTTTGTGCATATATAGATGAGTCCGGTGACGAGGGCTTCAAGTTTCGCACTGCTCCAGATGAGGGGGCAAGCAGCGACTGGTTTATTCTGTCTGCATTTGTTACGCGAAAGAAAGCTGATCTTCAAACAGTAAGAATCATCGATAAAATCCGTTCGGAGTTAAAATATCACCCGAGAAAACATATCCACTGGAAGAAATTGAAGCACCCGCAAAAAGTTCGTTACGCCCAGTTTATTGCATCTACACAATCGCGAGTTATGGCGGTTTGTGTTCATAAGCCGTCTCTGATGGAGCCGGAAAAGTTTTCTGAGAGATATCGCCTTTATTTCTATGCGGTTCGTTATCTGATTGAGAGAATTTCCTGGCTTGTGCGCGACAAGCATAATCCGGGAAAATGGGGAGGCGACGGAACCGCTGAATTACTGTTCTCAAATCGTCAGGGTATGTCTTACGACGAGATGCGGGATTATCTTCGATTGTTAAACAAGCAACAACAGGCAGGTCAGGATATTCGCATTGATTTCGAGAAGGTCCCTATCGAAAACTTAAAGACGCAAACCCCGGGAAAATCAATGGGCTTACAGCTCGCAGATGCAGTTGCAGGCGCCTTTTTCAATGCTCTCGAGCGGGACAAATTCGGAAACACAGAGCCGCGTTACATTCAAACAATGGCGCCTGTGCTCTATCGGGAAAATAAAAACCTTCAGGGATACGGCTTCAAAATTGCCCCACGAGAAGCGATGTTAAAACTGGAAAGCGAGGAATCATTGAAATGGCTAGCCACTTTCAAATAAAAATGACAGGCCTCAGGCCGTAGGATCCCACGCTATACGCGCTGCTGCCCTTGCGGACAACCTACAGTTGTTCCTGCAAATGCCTGCCTATTGTATTCTACGACACTTTCGTAGCTTTTAATAATAAAAAATAATATATTGTAATTTTTTACTACGTTATCCATAACAACGTATCTGAATGTAAGTGCCTGTTTTATCTGAAGTTACAAATGCAATAATGCCGCCAAAAAATTCTTACCTAAAAATTTTTGAAAAAATTAAATTTTCCTATTGACTTGCGCACGATTTGTGTATATTATACAGGCCAAGTTGAGTATATTCTTTTAAATAAGGAATATCCGCTTGAGTATAAACTCCACCTGCTTGGTCAGGTGATTTGACGGAGTAAATTTTATTAACTTTCGTTCTCGTGTTAAACAAACGGGCGGCCAAGGCGCCCAGAGGAAAGTGGTTTGTTGGCGCGCAGGACGCACATTGGGGAGCTGATTATGGCTCTGCTTTATGATGTGCGTTTGTGCCGTCGGCTCCCCTTTGAGGAAGCCGATGAGCATAAACGAAAAATCTCAGGGATTGGGTAATGGTGCGCGAGAAAGTTCCCCTCGGCCGCACCATAACGCGACTTTGCAACCTTGCTATGATTTTTATAAGCAGGGAATCAATGAAGCGAATAAAGGTTGGATTGAGGTCATTGTTGCTTCAATCCGAAACGCACGTGGAAGATACTTAGTGGCTATTGTCACTGTTTGGGCCTTGTATAAGGTCGCGTGCGAGTTCCTTGAAAAGGGAAGCAATAATCTCAGTTATAAGTCAATAACCGGCACCCTCTTGGTGGCGGGTATGGTCTTAATCATAGGACTTGTCTCGCTGCGGCGGGGCAAAGATACAGATGTTGGACAAGAAGAAAATAGAAAAGAAAGCGAAATTGAGCCGGCTGAATCTGGCACTGGCGGAAATAGTCCGGGCCAGAATAGAAGAACTGCAACACGAAACAGGGGCCCAAACCCTGACGGAGGTGGTGAGTAAATCATTAGCTGTTTATGATTTTCTCTGGAGCCGCAAGAAAGACGGCGCCAAAGTCCTCATTCAGGATTCCGAAGGAACCCGTGAATTAGTCCTTTTGTAATTGAGTTTCAATTGCCGTATTGGGTAAATTTGCCTTTTTCTCCAAATCTTTAATTTCATTCGTGTAATCTGTGTGGTTAAACACACAGATTGGCGAGATCAACAAATTGCCGAACAGTGAGCTGGTCGGGTCGATTACTGGGGTCGATGTTGCATTTGGCGAAAATTTCAGGCCAGTTTTCAATTTTACCGAGGTTACCCGTCAATAGTTTGCAGCAGCTTTTGAGCATTTTTCGGCGGTGCTGCAAAAGCCCTCCTGCGACGGCGCCGAGCGTTTCGATGCTTTTGACTTGTTTTATTTTTTCAGCGTTTCGGACGTAACTAATCATAGCTGAATTGACCTGCGGCTGGGGCCAGAAGACCGTCGGCTTCAATGTCCTGATAAGGATTCCGTAATCTTTTGTCCCCTGTTGTGCGGCCATTCGATTTGCCACTTCCTTTTGCACTGTAACAAACATCGCGTCAACAACAAGAGTGCCGGTTATCAAATCGAGCATAAGAGGCGTTCCGGCGGCGTAAGGCAGGTTGGCGATGAGAAGCAGCCGGCCTTTATACTCGGCCTTGGCGCGATTGAGGGCGTCGAGGACGACTGGATTGATTTCGAATTTGTTTTTAAGTGCGTCGGCGGTGATGATTTCGACATTTTGGTAGTCGGCAAGCTGTTCGCGGGCGATATTGGCGAGTATGGCGTCAATTTCAACCGCCACGCAATATCCCGCCTTTTCGGCAATTCCTTCGGTCATCGAGCCGGTGCCGCAGCCGACTTCGAGGACGACATCGTTTTTGGTAAGCTGGGCGGTATCGAGAAGCAGACGCATAAGGTTAAGGTCAATGAGGAAGTGCTGGCCGAATCGCTTATTGGGTTTTACGCCCGCTGATAAAAGCAATTCGTAAATTTGCGATTTACTTTGCATCGGCAGCGGCCCTTATACGGGCGAGATGATGCGACTTTTTTATAACTGACATTTGGATTGCGGTTTTGATGGCTTCCATCATACTCGACGGGTCGGCGATATTTTTGCCCGCGATATCGAACGCAGTGCCGTGTGCGGGTGAGGTGCGAATTATGGGTAGTCCAATGGTAACGTTTACCGCTTTATCGAAAGCGAGCAATTTTACCGGGATCATTGCCTGGTCGTGGTATAAAGCGACGACGCCGTCGAACTCGCCCTGGACGGCACGCAAAAACAGCGTGTCGGCGGAAATTGGCCCGACACATTCGATACCCTGTTCCTGCGCCATCAGGATTGCGGGCGATATGATGCGATGTTCCTCGTCGCCGAACTGGCCGTTTTCGCCGGCGTGAGGATTGAGGGCGGCGACGCCGATTTTGGGGGTTTCGATATCGAAGTATTCCTTCAGGGCGGTGTTGAGCAAATCAATCGGCTCGAAAACGCAGCCGATAGTGAATTTATGACGCACGTCAAATAACGCAAGGTGAATCGTTGCAAGCGCAACCCGTAAGGGGCCTGCGACAAACATCATCGCCTTGCGAGGCGATTTGCACAGTTTGGCTAACATTTCGGTATGCCCGGGCCAGTGGGCGCCGGCTAACTTCCAGCTTGTCTTGCTAATAGGGGCGGTAACGATTGCGTCGATGATTTCACGCTTTGCGGCGTCGATAGCGTCGGTGCAGAATTTCAACGACGCCTGGCCCGCCACCTCGGTCGGCTCGCGAATCCAGGGGGGCAGCGAATACTCATCGTAATCAGCGACAACGACCTTGTGCGGGTAATCTCTGCTGATTTTCTCGTGCTGGTGCCTGCCCCAGAACGGCTCGATTTCGGCCTTGTCGGCGGCGTAACGCAACTGCTCATCCATACCGAAAATAATGAATTTCGCGGACTTGCGGATGGCGGGGTCGGCAAGCGCCTTGACGACCACCTCGGAGCCAATGCCCGCCGGGTCGCCCATCGTGATGCCGATAACCGGTTCTTCGCGTATCGAATTGTGATTAGTATTGTTAGTCATATTTTTAAGGGGGCAATCGACTTATTCGGAAGAATCAAAAGCCCAGTTGCTGCAATTTATCGACGGTCAGCTTTTCTTTGGCAAGGCCCATACTTTCAAGCTGCCTGACTACCGTCCTACTTATTATATCCGTTTCTATGTTGACCTGTGCGGTGATTTTGGCAAAACCGAGGTTTGTTTTAAGGAGTGTTTGGGGAATGACGGCCACGGTGAAACTATCTGGTTTTAATTCGGCGATTGTAAGTGATATGCCGTCAACGGCTACCGAACCCTTGGGGAGCATAAGAGCGAGCAGATTTTTGGGCGCAGCAAATGTGAAGGTTGCGAAATCATCTTGTTTTTCGATTTGCCGGATTTTGGCGATGCCGTCGATATGGCCGAGGACGAAATGGCCGCCGAAGCGGTCGTCGGCCCGCATCGCAAGCTCGACGTTGACTTTCGAGCCGGGGGCGAGCTTGCCGAGTGTGGTTTTGGCCAACGTTTCGCCGCTTAAATCGAATGTTACCAGTGAGCCCGCCTGTTTTGCAACTGTCAGGCAGGCGCCATTGATAGCGACGCTGTCGCCGATTTTGGTAAGGTTGGCCAATGAGCCGAGGTCAGCCGTCAAGGTGGCGGTTGAGCCGGCCCGCGAGAGGCCTTTTACAGAGCAAACATTTTGTATCAGTCCCGTGAACATAAGCAATTGACATTTTGTATTTTAGGTTTACCATTGTAGGCAATCGGCGGGTAATAATCAATCGCCGGGAGAAAGGGGTTTTATTGATATGGATACCTTCTGGTTAAAAGTGGTGATAGGTATTGTGGTAATCGTAGGACTGGTATTCGCGGCAAACTGGGCATTAAATTCGGTGATGAAGCAGACAGTGCCGGAAAAGACAATCGGCGACCAGTGGCGTGAGGATGAAAAACGGTTGCGTGCCGAGCCCAACATCCCGCCATCGCCAAACGCGGTTCCCGCGCAGGCCGAGAATCCGCAACAGCCGGCGGTTGAGGAGGCGCCGAAATTCAAAGAGCTTACTGAAGATGAGCAGGCGGGGGCTGAGCAGCTTTTCGAATGGGCTATTCAGTGTCGTAAGATGGCGCGGCTGCCGGGAGCAGGCGGTTACGGGAAAATGGTAACGTCGTGCCGGGACATAATTGAGAAATACCCTCGCAGCAAGTTCGATTATCAGGCCAGGCGAATGTTGGGCGAGGTCCCGAAAGACCAGTGGGAACGCTACAACATCACGCAGGAAGAAATTAACGGTCCTGCAAAATAAATGTAACTTTGATTGAAAATAGCGGTGAGAATTTGTAAAATATGAGCAAGTCAAAATAGTAACAGCGAAGGAGCGTAGGTGTAATAAAATGGAAGTTACTACAAACTTGCTTTTGGGCGATTGCACAGAAAAGCTTAAAGAACTGCCTAATAATTCTGCGAGCTTGATATTCACTTCGCCTCCGTATTGCGATAGCCGAAAAAACACATACGGCGGCATTCATCCTGATAAATACGTCGAATGGTTCCTCCCTATATCGAAAATTTTGTAGAAAAAGCGAGGGTTTAACAGCAAAGTATAACAATGAGTTACGAAAGCAAAATGTTAGAACAGTTTAATATGCCAACAAGGCATAAAGTTGAACAAGCATTGCTTCAAGCATTGTTTAAACACGGAGGGACTATCAAAGAGTTTGGGCCAGGGCAAGAAATTGTCGATGAAATTGCAAATGATTTTGGGCTAAATGAACCTCAGCGCTCTGCTTTTTTACAGACAATATATCGTAAAGAAAATCGTCCTAAGCGGGCTTATCTTTGGCATAGATTGCTTTTTCGAGCGGCGGATTCCTTGGCAAAAGAAAAATTGGTTTCAAATCCAAAACATACGCTCCAACTCACGAATAAAAAAGAATGGATGTTAACGGAAAAGGGGTTCGATGAAGCCCTAAAGCTTTCAAACATACCTATTATAAGAAAGAACTTCTTACCAACTAAATCTTACGAAGTGCAGAAAGTCGTAAAGAAGTTAATTGAATCTCCAAGGCCTGAAAACTATAATCCAGTTGATAAGGAAAAGAAAATTATCAAAACGACTACAGAGTCTGCTATACGAACAAGAGGATTTCGTCAGGCAATTATTGATGCATACAGTTACAAGTGTGCTATTTGCGAAATGAAAATTAATTCGCCTGATTCTTTATCATGGGAGGTTGAAGCAGCCCATATTGTGCCCAATAGTTTTCTGGGGCGAGACGATATTTGGAATGGATTAGCGTTGTGTCACCTGCATCATTGGGCTTTTGACGTCGGTTGGTTCACATTGCAAGATGACTATACGATTAACGTTTCGTCAAAAGTTTATTCTTTGCCATCAGATTATGGAAAAATTGGCGATTATGAGTTCATACGAGCAATATCGAGCAAAAGTATAAAAATACTTTTACCGAAAAAAAGTGAACTTTATCCGCATCAAAATGCGATTCGATGGCATCGACAGAATATTTTCCACCAATGAATGTGGGTTGGTCTTTTTATGAAGGAATAGCACATGAAGAAGGACGAAGTTCTCTATGCACTTACCGTGGAAGACTTCCAGACCGTTGCTGAAGACTACTTAGGCAGGAAATTGTCTGAGAGCGAAGTGCGAAAAGTGTGCGACAAATTGGGGAATTTCATCACTTGGGATGAAGCAATTATTTATGCAATTGGTTCTGCTGGTATAAAAGGCCCCGACGAAGATGACGAATAGTAGAATTCTATGGAATTCAATGCTTATGAGTGTTTCTTAAAAAGAATATCGTAGTGTAAAAATAAATCGGATTGTATTTTTCTGATAAAACAATTTTTCAATTTTTGGAGCAATTAAATGAGCGGGATATTATCGAAAGCGGACCTGCCGGTGATAACGATAACGGCGGGGTGTTTGCCGGAGGCGTGGGAAAAGGCGGTGCTGGCCGTCTGGGACAACGGGATTGAAATTAAGACGCAATATGACCGGCCGGGCGACCCGCCGAGCAAGGACGCGACGGTTATGGTAGCGATAGCCAACCCTTTCGCCGAGCCGAGGATTCACAAGAATTTTCCCGGCGGGCCTGAGGAGCTTGAGGCGTACCGGCAGGAGGTGGTTGACGGGATTCACGACCACTGGATTGACCCGGCGGCGGGGAAATGGACTTATACGTATCACGAACGGCTGTTCGCATACTCGCCCGTGGAGGACATCAGGAACCCGAAGTCGAAAAAGCCATTTAAGAAAGTCAACCAGATTCAATACATCATCGACGCACTGTCGAAGGTTACGCACACGCGAAGGGCGCAGGCGATAACGTGGATGCCGACGGCTGACCCGCAGACCGACGACCCGCCCTGTTTACAGCGGATTTGGTGCAGATTGATAGCAGATGACGCAAACGGTTTTGTCCTGAATATGAATACGCACTGGCGAAGCAGGGACCTTTACAAGGCATGGTTTATGAACGTTTACGCCCTGACCGATTTGCAGAGGACAATCGCCCAGAAAATCTCGAAAAATATCGGCAAAACCGTTAAGGTCGGCAGATACGTCGATATAAGCGATTCGCTTCACATTTACGGCAGCTATTTCGCCGACGCCGCCAAAGAGGTGGAGAAGATGCGGACCGGCTCATTTAAGGACCGAGCGTGGGAAAGCACACATCCCGCTTTCGAGATGATGACCACCGAGGCCAGGGATAAGCTGGCGCAGGACCCGGACTGGTTTGCCAAAGCGAGGGGATAATCCGTGACTCGTGACTCGTCGCTCGTAAAACAAGGCATAAGAGACGATTGACAAAAAAACACCACGATTTGGCGACGGGGGGTTTAATTTTTATATTTTAAGTGGCTGGGCAATAAAGGGGATTCAGCCGGCTTCGGAGGAGGGTGTTATTTATCTTACGAGGTGGCAGGCAATCCAGCACTTAAATCCGCTCAGCGGAGTATCCGGCACCAATTTTGGTGCCTTGGGCCAGATTTGCTAAGCGTGCCCGCGAATGAACAAGGATTCGATTAGCAGACGCTGCTTGAGGTTCCAAAATTGGTGCTGGATTGTCCCTCGGTGGGGGTCGTCCTTGTAACGGCGCACTGCGGGACGGGAAATATAACGCTTCCGCACGAGGCGGACCCGCCCTGGGCCCGATAAACCGGGAATACAGGCGGGTTCGCCGAAGGGCGAGCCGTCTCGCCGTCCATAAGGGACGGCGGACAAGCCGAGGGGTTTGCCGGAGGCGGAGGCGAGCGAATATTCTGGGGGGGCCATATAAGTTTTTTTCCGAGTTGGGGCCTTTGCGCAGATGTGCGTAAGGCCCTTTTTTTTTGCGCCGAAATTGGTTTTTCTGCTCGATAATGTTGACTGATTTGGCCTGCGGAGCTATACTTAACGGAAGGTTGAAACCCAGCACTATTTTGAGCAATTAACCGCCGCAGGGGTTGATGGTTTGTTTGTTTAAACGAACCTGATTAAAATAATGACGCCGTTTGCTCAAAATAGTGCTGGGGGCTTTTCCATATTAAGGAGCTACCGGCAATGCCTGAGGTCGAAACACGTTTTGAACTGGTCTTCCCTTCCCCGCGAAAACTATTTACACCGGCGGTTACAATTATTCTCATTCTACTGGTTGCCGGTTATGCACTTCTAAACTACGCAAGCGACTGGGTAATCAATTACTTTGCGTTATCGACGGGAGGTATTCTGCAGGGCAGGATATGGCAGTTAGTAACATACCCGTTTTTTGACACCTGCGGCTGGACGCTGGTTTTCGACGGCCTGCTTGTGCTGTTTGTCGGCAGCGCCGTTGAAAGGGAATGGCGGACGGGGTCATTTGTTTTATTGTGGCTGATTGTCTCGGTTGTTTGCGGGCTTATATGGTTAGCCGTAAGCGCGATATTAGGCAGAAATTTCGTAGGTTTGGGGTCGGCCTCCTGTGCTTACGGGCTGATTGCGGTGTTCGGAATGCTTTACCGCAGAAAGAGGTTTCTCGCCCTGTTCTGGGCAGTAGAGGCGCAGCATATCGCCTGGGCGCTTATCGTTATCGGGATTGTTCTCCGTATCCCGGCGCCGATAACGTGGATTTGGGTAACAGGCGCGCTTGTGGCGTATCTCTACGTAAAGTGGCGGTGGCGGATTTCGTCGGCAATCAAGTCACCGTCGAGCGGATATAAACCCGGTAGTTTTGTGGATATCGATTGACGTATGAATCCCGAGGCACACAAACAGGCGAACAGCCGCGTGGAAATTGCGAGAAAGGCGTTACGAGAATGTCGGCTTTGTCCGCGGAACTGCGGTGTTGACCGGACGGCGGGCCGGAAGGGGTATTGCCGGCTGGACGACGGTTTGCGGGTTTACAGAGAAGTTTTATACTGGGGCGAAGAAAAGGAATTGAATCCGTCGCACCAGGTGTATTTTGCCGGCTGCAATTTGAAATGCGACTTTTGCGCGGTTGGGGAGTGGAATGAAAACCCGCAGGATGCGCCAAAGGCGGATTTAGACAAAATTATCGAGGCAATTGGCAGGCGAAAAAAAGAGGGCGCCAAAAACCTTAATTTGTTAGGCGGTGAGCCGGCGGTCAACGTTTGCGGCATAATTGAGCTATTGGGCCGACTGGATGTCACAACGACGGTGGTTTGGAACTCGAATATGTATTATAATACGATAGTCGATGAGCTGATGGCGGGACTAATGGATATATGTCTTGCCGATTTCAAATGCGGAAATGCCGATTGTGCGAGCCATCTGCTCGATTCGGCGGATTACGTGGAGGTAGTGAAAGAAAATATTCTCAGGGCGACTAAGCATAGCGACGTGATTGTCCGCTGTTTGGCGCTGCCGGGTCATAGCGACTGCTGTGCCGTGCCGATTCTGGAATGGCTGGCCGAGAAGACGCCGGCAGTGAAAGTCAGCTTGCGAGGCAATTATGTGCCGCCTGCCGAGGCCAAAGAGGCGCCCTTAGAGTATTTATCGCCTGCGGAATACAAACGGGTCGAGCGCTTGGCGCAAAAGACGGGACTAACTCTGATACAATGAAGAAAAAACGATATAAACGGAAGTGCGGCGACTTTGAAGTCCGCGTGCTGGCAGACGGGCGGGTGATAATATTGGCGCCTGATGAGCGGCTATTACAGGTGGCCGGCTCGCTCGACCCTGACAATGAGCTTTTGCCGCCCCATAAGGAGAGTAAAAAGAATGCCGGAAAATGAGCAGACAAACAGCGAGCAGACAGCCCCCAAACAAATGAGCGAAATTGAGGTCCTCATTCGCGCGAGGTATCCGCTTATTTACGTTATTACTTGGGAGGAACAGCGGCTGCTGAGGCACGTAATGAAAATCGGCTCACGATTGGGGAAAGGCGTTTTCGAGTGGTCGGTTACGACGGGGCTTGTTCCGGCGGGGACATCAATCCAGTCACAGAAGCACAAAGATACCGCGACACAGGACCCGCTTGTCGCCCTGGATAATGTTATTGAGCACGTTGAGCCGGCGCTTTACGTTTTCAAGGATTTTCACCCGTTCCTCAAGGGGCAGAATATGTCGGTCATACGGCGGTTGCGCGAGGTCTCGTCGTCAATGCAGAACACATATAAAACTATTATCATCGTCAGCCCCATTTTCGAATTGCCGTCTGAGCTTGAAAAAGACCTGACGGTCGTCGATTTCGATTTACCCGGCGAGAACGATTTTGCGGCGCTGGTGGCAAAAATTGTCGATGAGGTGAAAGGGAACCCCAAGCTCAACGTCGTAATGGACAACCGCATACGGGAGCAGATAGTTCACGCGCTTTTAGGTCTTACGCTGACCGAGGCGGAAAACGTGCTGGCAAAGACGCTTGTGGAGCATCGCTGCCTTGGTGAAAAATCGCTGGAGGTCATACACAGCGAGAAAAAACAAATCATCCGCAAAAGCGGCCTACTGGAATATTACGACGCGGAGGAAGGGTTCGATTCGGTCGGCGGTCTCGACGCAATGAAAAGCTGGCTGTTAAAGCGTTATGTCGCGTTCACGGGCCAGGCGCGTCAATACGGATTGCCCGCACCCAAAGGGGTATTGCTCTTAGGCGTGCAGGGCTGCGGCAAAAGCTTGATGGCCAAGACAATCAGCAACACCTGGAAATTACCTTTACTGAGATTCGACGTGGGGAAGGTTTTCGGCTCGTTGGTGGGTTCTTCAGAGCAGAATATCCGCAGGGCAATCAAGGTAGCTGAATCGGTGGCGCCTGTAGTGTTCTGGATAGACGAAATTGACAAGGCGTTTCGCGGCTCGCGCGGAAGCGGCGCCAATACCGACAGCGGCACGTCTGCCCGTGTGTTCGGAACGTTTCTTACTTGGCTGTCGGAGAAAAACCAGCCGGTATTTGTCGTTGCCACCGCCAATGACGTATCGCTATTGCCGCCCGAGCTGTTACGCAAAGGGCGATTTGACGAGATTTTCTTCGTTGACCTGCCTGCCTTTGCCGAACGAAAGGCGATATTCGAGATTCACCTGAAGAAACGCAAGATTGACCCGCGAGCGTTCGATATCGACGCGCTGGGACGTGCCTCAGTGGGCTACAGCGGGGCGGAAATAGAAGAGGCGGTTATCAGCACGAT
>JBELAA010000078.1:0-9262 GCA_049509315.1 Sedimentisphaerales bacterium
CGTTGGCGATTTCGCTGAGGATGTGGGCGAGAATGCCGGGCTTATTAACCATAAAAACCGAGAACTGCGTAGTAACATACATAGTCATTGCCTCCTAAATAAGTTTATTATCACAAACGTGCGGCATTGAGAGCGCTGTCAACATCGGGAAAGAACGCAAATACCTGGTCGAGGTTTGTAATTTTGAATACCCTGTGAAGCTGGGGATTGATTGCGCTTATATATACTTTGCCGTTGGAAGGGCCGACTGCGGCGCGTGTTTCGAGGAGCAGGCCGAGGACCTGAGAGGAGAAAAACTTGACGTTTTTGAAGTCAAAAATGACGTTTTTGGGTCTGCCGGACTCGACAAACGTGGCGATATTTTCCGCGGCCCGGGAGATATCCTGAACGTCGCTTATAGAGCTTTTCCTGAAGGTAACAATCGCCGTGTCGCCCTGCTGTGAAATCTGGCCAATAACTTCCTCGACCATACGAACTCCGCTACGGGTTAATAATGCTCACTTTCTTTTAACTTACCTGATTTTCCCATATTTCGGCAAATTTATCAACGTTCATTTACATCAATTCATTTTTTATTTACTATGCAGGCAGGCGAGAAGATGTTCGGGTCTGCCCGGGACGGGTGAAAGCGTCGGGTTTTCGACGAGGCATCGGCCGTCGGCAAAGGGGCATCTGGGGTGAAATGGGCAGCCCGCCGGCTGCCCTGCCATCGGGGGCGGCTCGCCGACGGTCTGCTTCTTAGGCGGCCTGCCTGGCGCTTTTAGCCGGGGAATCGCGGACATCAGCGTAATAGTATAGGGATGCAGAGGATTGCTGTAAATCTCGCCGACCGGCGCCTGCTCGACGATTTTACCCATATACATCACGGCGACTATATCACAGGAGAACTGCACGACTGCCAGGTCGTGGGCGATAAACAGGTAAGTCAGAGAAAACTCATCCTGCAGGTCTTTCAGCAGGTTCAGGATTTGGGACTGTATTGAGACGTCCAGAGCGCTGACCGGCTCGTCGCAGATTACGAATTTGGGCTGCAAAATAAGGGCGCGGGCGATGCCGATACGCTGGCGCTGGCCTCCTGAAAACTCGTGGGGGTAACGGTTGATTGCGTCCGTGGACAGGCCCACTTTAGAGAGGATTCGGCAGACCTGCTCGGTGAGGCCGGCGCCTGTTACGTTTTTGTGAATTTTGAGTGGCTCACCGACGATGCTGCCCACGGTCATACGGGGATTGAGCGAGCCGAAGGGGTCCTGAAAAACTAAGCAGATGTTCCTGCGAAGGTTTTGCATCCGTAATTTGTCAGCCGAAAGCACGTCGGTATTGTCGAAAGTAACCTTGCCTGATGTAACGGGGATAAGCCGGAGGATTGAGCGTGCGACGGTGGTTTTGCCGCAGCCGCTTTCGCCGACAAGGCCGAAGGTCAATGCCGGCTTAACGGCAAACGATACGCCGTCCACGGCCTTAACGAAACCGACGGTTTTACGCATAAGACCCTTTTTAATCGGGAAGTAGGTCTTGAGGTCCTCGACCTTGAGTAAAAAGCCATTCGTATTGGGAGCGTTTTGGTTCATAATTTAGGGTCATCAGGTTTTTCATAACCGGGTGCATACCAGCAGGCAACAAACCTGGCTGGTGCGGCTTCGCGTAATACGGGTTCGATTGTCTGACATCGTTTGTCGTTGCAGCCGATGGGGCAGCGAGGGTGAAATTTACAGCCGGAGGGAAAATGCAGCGGGTCGGGAACAACGCCTGTAATTGTGTAAAGGCGCTTTTCGGTAAAACCGAGGCGGGGCATCGACTTGAGCAAACCCTGTGTGTATGGGTGCAGGGGCTGGTTAAAAAGCGACGGGCAATCGGACAATTCGGCAATTCGCGACGCATACATTACGGCTATATCTTCCGCACGCTCCTCAACTATACCAAGGTCGTGGGTTATGAGTAGAATACTCATCTGGTTTTGTTTTTGCAGGTCGTCGAGAAGGTCAAGAATCTGGGCCTGAATGGTTACATCCAGCGCGGTGGTCGGCTCGTCGGCTATCAACAGAACGGGCCTGCAGGATATCGCCATAGCAATCATTACCCGCTGACGCATACCGCCGGACATCTGGTGCGGGTATTCACTGATTCGCTGCCTGGGGTTGGGCATGCGGACACGTTCTAACATTTCGACGGCAAGCTCCCAGGCCTCTGCCTCGGCTTTTTTCTGGTGAAGCATAATCGTCTCGACGATTTGCTCGCCGACAGTATAAACCGGGTTCAAGCTGGTCATCGGCTCCTGGAAAATCATCGCAATCCTGTTGCCGCGAACGGCCCGCATACGTTTTTCAGAAAGGCCGAGAAGGTCTCGGTCGTTAAAAGTGATTTTGCCCGCAACGATTTTCCCTGGCGGGTCGGGGATAAGCCGCATAATTGATAAGGCCGTAACACTTTTCCCGCAACCGCTTTCGCCGACAAGCGCAAAAGTCCCGCCCTTTTTTACCGAAAAGGAAACGTCCTGCACGGCGTGAGCGATACCCGCCTCGGTGAAAAAGTCAACGCAAAGTCCCTTGATTTCCAGTAACTTGTCGGGGCTGCTCATCTTGATTCCCTCAGCCGGGGGTCAATCGCGTCACGTAATGCCTCACCCACGAGATTATATGCCAAAACTGTAAAAAATATCGCCAGACCCGGAAACAGCGTAAGCCACCACAGGAATCTTCCCGTCGTGCTGACGCCCAAACTGAGAATTTGCCCCCAGCTCGGCGTCGGCGGCGCAACGCCGAAACCCAGAAAGCTCAGTGCCGCCTCGATAAATATCGCTCCTGCGATACCGAAAGTGGCGTTAACCAGCACAGGCGCTATCGCGTTGGGCAGCATATGCCTGAAAAGGATGCTTCGCAGCGGCAGCCCTAAAGAAACCGCCGCCTGGACGAAATCCTGCTGGCGAAGCTTAAGAAATTCGGCGCGTATGAACCGGGCATCGTCGGTCCAGGTGGTCAGGCCGATTATCAGCATTATGTTAAATAAGCTTCTCGGGAAAAACGCGACTATGGTAATGATTAAAAAGAACACCGGAACAGCCATCACGATTTCAACGAGCCGCATACCGAGAAAGTCGGTCTTGCCCCCTGAGTAACCCAGTATCGCCCCGATGATTATACCGATTATGCTCGATATGCCGACTGCGACAAAGCCGACCGACAGCGAAATCCTGCTGCCGTGAATCAGCCGGCAGCAAACGTCGGAGCCGACGTCGTCGGTCCCAAGCCAGTGCTCCCGTGAGGGCGGCATCTCGCGGACTTTCAAATCGGTCCTGCCAAAACCATAAGGCACGGGTGCGAATACTGCGCCGGCTGCCTTGCCTGAGGCGAGCATCGTTTTGTAATCGGTGGCATCGAGCCGGCGGGGAATGAAAACGTAAAACAGTATTATGCCAGCCAATAGTATCAAAATATTGACCGAAATCTGCCGCCATAAAACCGAGCTGCGAACCGAGGGGTCAATGCGTTTTCGATTGCGGCCGATAAGCAGCAACTGAACACCAGCGACAAACGCCGCCAGAAAAATACTGTAATCGGCGGCAGTGAGGTTTTTGAACAGCGGGAAATTAAGCCGGCCGTCGATTCTGATACAGAAGGGCTTGTCGTTGGCAAGAAACGGGGCAAAAACAGCCAGCACAAACAGGACAATTATAAAGCCCACCCAGACGAGGGTGAATTTACTCCTGGTAAACTCATGCCAGACCATTTCGCCGTATGAGGTGCCCCACTTTTTGTATTGTTCTTCAGTTTTTACCATAACAGTCAATTACTCTAAAGATTCGAAACTGATTCGCGGGTCAACAATTGCGTATGCGATATCAGCCATAAGCAGGCCGAGTAAATTCAAAAACCCGGCGATTGTAGCAACGCCCATAACCACGTTATAATCACGCGTCGTTACCGCCTCGAACGCAAGCAAACCCATCCCCGATATGCTGAATATGCGCTCGATTATGACTGAGCCGCCGAACATCGCCGGCAAAAGCGTCGCCATAATCGTAATAACTGGAATAATACTGTTCCGCAGCGCATGCCTGAATATAACGACCCGGTTTGAAAGCCCTTTTGCCCTTGCGGTGCGGACGT
The DNA here is from genome assembly GCA_049509315.1 of Sedimentisphaerales bacterium. Taxonomy (GTDB): domain Bacteria; phylum Planctomycetota; class Phycisphaerae; order Sedimentisphaerales; family Anaerobacaceae; genus Fen-1362. Next base: position 4,104 of record JBELAA010000078.1, read on the forward strand.
AATCGGCACGCAGATTATCGAGCATGCCGGCCCTGACTAACTTCGTAAGATACGCAAAGCCCGCGTAAGTCAGGCAAAAGACGGGCAAAACCAAGTGCCACAAACGGTCGGCAAGCCAGGGAAAAAAGGGATACTGCTCGGCATCGTTGCTGGATAAACCCGCAGGCGGAAACCAGTTCAAAGGAGGCCCGCACAGGTAGCCGATGAGCATTTGCCCCACCCACATCGAGGGCAGCGACCACAGCATCAAAAGCATCACTGACCCCGCCTGGTCGAGAAAGCGTTTACGCCCCACCGCCGAAAGGACGCCCATCGGTATCGAAATCGCGTAAATCAAAACAAACGATATTAAATTCAGCGTAAGCGTAATCGGCAGGCGTTCCCTGATAAGGTTACTGACGGGCCGATGATGCTTGATTGAGTCGCCGAAATCCAGCCGGACAACTCGCCCAAGCCAGGTCGCGTATTGAACGTAAACCGGCTTATCGAGACCGTAAAGCCGCATTCTCGCCGCCTTGACGTCGGCTGCCCGCTGCGCATCCATCATACCGCTTGGGTCCATTGACAGGGTTACGGGATTGCCCGGCGCTGCCCGGCTGATTGCGAAGACAACAAGCGTGATACCCAGCAGAGTGGGTATCATCAAAAACAGACGCCTGATTATATATGTGGTCATTTATATTTTTGAAGGTCTTTAGGAACGAACCACTCGCGCTCGTCAATGCCGAGTTTGTGAATTATGACGTTTTGAAAACGTTTATTGAGAAACCGCTGCTCGGGCCGGGTATAAATAAAAGTATATGGCTGCTCCTCGTGTATGATTCGGTGGAACTTATGATAAAGTTCGTTTCGCTTGTCGGGGTCGAGAGTTTGTCTCGCCTGTTCTATAAGGGCATCGGCTTCGGGGTTCTTAAAACCAATGTAATTCGAACCGCCGTTGCCTATTTGTGATGAATGCCATATCTGGTAAGGGTCCTGTTCGGCATTCCCGCCCCAAGCCATACTAACGGCGTCAAAATCCCTGCTTTGCGCCTTCTGGAAGAATATGGAACCCTCATAAGGGTCCAGTATAACCTCAATACCAACGCTGGCGGCGGAATCCTTCACTAATTTGGCAATCTGCTCGTGTAGAGCCAAATCGGCGACAATCATATATTTGAAGCTAAACGGCAAGCCGTCCTTGTCGCGGATGCCGTCGCCGTCGTGGTCAATCCAGCCGGCTTCATCCAGTAATTGTTTTGCCTTCTCAGGGTCGTATGGCCAGGGCTTGATATTCGGGTCGTTTTGCGGTCCATATATGTTAAACGGCCCCGTCGGAATCTGCGCCTCTGAATTTCGCAGGATATGCTCTTTTATGGCCTGCCTGTCAACGAGGCAGGTCATCGCAAGACGAACCTTTCTGTCGGCAAAGAAGGGCCTCGCCTCGTTCCAGCCAATCCAGAAATAACCCGTGTTTCCGGCGTCCCAGTATGAAAGGCAGTAAAACTTTTTCTTGAACTCCTCATCGCCCGCCTTTTCCGCAAACTGGTCGGGCACAGGCCTCATATAATCGGTCTGGCCCGCAAGAAGCGCCTGAATCTCCGCTGTGCTGTTGGTAATAAAAGGAAACACTATTTTTTTTATCTTTGGCTTTGGCCCCCAGTAGTTTTCGTTGCGCCGCAGAACAATCTGCTGCCCGACGTTCCATTTTTCAAAGACATATGGACCTGTGCCGACGGGATTACTCCTCCGCTCGTTGAACTCGCGGGCGTTTTTATATTCGTATATATGCTTCGGTAAAATGGTTATGCCGCCGAGATAGCCCAGCGACAGGAAGTAAACCCGTTTCATATAAAACTTGATTTCCCTGTCGTTGATTTTCTCATAGTGGTCAACGTCGCGAAAATAATTGGCGTACTGGAGAGCATCGATATTGGGGTCTATAATGGTATTGAAGGTAAAAATCACATCGTCGGTCGTAACAGGGACACCGTCCGAAAAATGTATTCCTTCTCTTAATTTGAAATAAATTTCCAGTCCGTCGTCGGATATGGAAAACTTTTCCGCCAGCACGCCCTTGTATTTGAATTCATCCATCTGATAGTCAATCATCGGCTCGAAGATATTACCCAGCACAATCCAGCGTGTGGCCCAGGACGAAGACGCAAGGAAGTCACATAACGTCGCCGGCTCTGAATCTATGCTCCTGACTAACCAGTCGCCCTCGTCGCCCGGATACGGTTTCATAATCTCATCGGTTGCCTCGGCCGTCCCGGGCGTCTCGCCGCTCCGCTCTTCTATTATGCGCTTGCCGGCAGATGACTGCTGAAGATTACTTATAAGCTGATTTAGATGCTTATAAAGCCGGTCCGATTGAATCATCGAAAGAACCTGAAACAAGATTATTACCGCAAGAAACAGAAACAGGAAAAATTTGAATACGCCTGACCGTCCGTTCATAAAATTATCCCCTATTTATATCTCTGCTCATCTTTCGGCACATACCACTCAAGGTAATTCAAGCCAAGTTTATGAATCTTAACATTTTTGAAGCGTTTATCAACCGCGCGGAATATCGGCCTGGAGTAAAGAAACGTAAAGGGCTGCTGCTCGTGAACAATTTTGTGAATCCGATGGCAGAGTATATCTCGTTTACCGCTGTCGAGCGTTCGCCTGACCTCTTCTAACAGCGAATCTACCTCGGCGTTGCGAAAGCCCACGTAGTTGGCCCCGCTGTGGCCCACCTGCGAGGAGTGTAAAATCTGGTAGTTGTCCTCGACAATATCGCCTCCCCAGCCCATCGCCATCGACTCGAACTGCCTGTCCGATAATTTAGGCAAAAGAACCGACCACTCAATAGGGTCAGGAATCACCTCAACGCCGATTTCCGCCAGCTCATCTTTCAGAAGCGTTGACAAAGGCGTATATAAGGAATCGCCCGCGGCGTAGAGGAACTTGAATCGAAAGACAACGCCGTTTTTCTCCCTTATACCGTCGCCGTCGCTGTCAACCCAGCCGGCCTGCTCAAGCAGTTGCCTCGCCCGCTGCGGGTCATAAGGCCAGGGTTTGATATTGGGGTCGTATTGTGTGCTTTTAATAAAATACGGCCCAGTGACAATCTCGCCGTATCCCTTTAGCAGTTTTGACGCGATTAACTCCCGGTCTATCGCCATCGTCATCGCCTGGCGAACACGAACATCCGAAAAAAACGGCGTGTCCTCGTTCCAGCCGATAAAATAAAACGGGTCGCCCATCGCCCAGTAAGGCATACACTTGAATTCCTTGTTAAATTGCTTGTCGGCGACAAGGTCCGCGAACTGGCCAGGATCGTGAATAACTACAAGGTCAACCTGGTGTGCCTTAAGCGCCTGTATTGCTGCTATAGGATTGGTTATGAACTTATACACGACTTTCCTGATTTTCGGCCTGGCACCCCAGTAATTCTCGTTCCTGTGCAGAACGATTTGCTTACCCGACTCCCACCTCTCGAAAATATACAGCCCGCTTCCCACGGGATTTGTTACCTGCTGATTGAACCAGTGTGCATCCTTATATTGATATATATGTTTCGGATAAATGCCTATGTCCCAGAACGAGCAGACCTCCAGCGCCTTGAAGTACGGCCTTTTCATAAAAAACCTGACGACGCGGTCGCTGATTTTCTCGACCTTGTCAACGTCGATATACAAGCTTGCGATGGTGGCCGCATCGACGTTGGGGTCCATAATTGTATTGTAGGTAAAAATCACGTCGTCGGCCGTAACAGGGACGCCGTCGGAAAAATGAGCGTCATCACGCAGACGAAAAGTTATCTCGAGGCCGTCGCCGGAAATCTCGTAACTTTCCGCAAGATTGGGCTTGAGTTTCACCTCGTCGAAATCATACACCATCAGCGGCTCGAAAATATTCTTGAACGTTATCCACCGCGAGTAAATATCGCTATCGACGTTAATCTGGTTCATTGTTTTCGGCTCAACCCGCATCGCCCATACGAGCCAGTCCCCCTCGTCGCCCTGATACTGCCGGATGGATGCATCTTTTTCCCCCGCCCCACGTGCGAATTTCGGTGCCGACCTGCCGTGCTCGATTGCTGCTTCAATCTTATTAAGCGCAATATACAGCCGGTCTGATTGAATCATCGAGAAAACTTGAAGGCATATAACCAGTGCGAGAAAAAGAAACAGTAGGAATCCGCCGGCGTTCTTTCGATTCATTTCAAGCCAAATCCTTTTTTAAAAATGTCCGGCAAACACTTCGCTCAGTTTGCCATTTCATTTTTCGGCTTCGTTCGAATCCGAAACATCCTGTGACGGTTTTAACATCGCCGGCGGCAGTGAAAGCTGCCGCGGATGCGTTATTACGCCGCCGTTTTTGTCTTTACCGAAATCGAAATTGAGGTCGGCAAGCAGCTGCCCCGCTTTTGTCGCGTCGCCGAGAAGGTTATTATGCTCCTGCTGCAGCGCCTTGTTATCGGATGTCTCAATAGCCCTTTTTATGCTGATTGATGGTTTACCCGTCAGTTTAGGCAGGCAGTTTTTCTCGGTTTCGACGAGGACTGAGATAAGCTGTGTTTTTTGTGTATCGCTGAGCCAGTCGTCGCCTTTTAAGTAACGCTGAAAGACGTATGAATACAACTGGCAAAACCGTCTCGCGGCTTCGGCCTTGCCGGTGTCGGACGAGACAATTTTATCACAGAGCTGCTGTAAAACTGAGGCGTCTAAAAGCTCATCTTCGACCGACCAGTCCGCATAAGAAGCGATGCGCCTGTCGGCGACTTTGAGCAGGAGGTCAAAACCGTCAGGTATCTTACCGGCAAACGAAGCGATAAGCCCCAACGTCTGCGGGGAGGCGGTCGAGACAATAGCTTCAAGCCGGCGGGATATTTGACGCGTAACTTCGGAATCCTTGGCAGAATTAAGTTTAGTAACGATTTCGGGACTTGTCAGGCAATGGACGGCCCAGTATGAGACGGCCGGCTTATTATAGTCAACGTATTTAAGCGGTATTTCAGCAAGATGAGGGTCAGCCAGGCCATCGACAAGCATCAAGAGATTGATTGTTACCCTGAAACGTCTTTCCGGGGGGTTAAGCCCCTCGGCCTTTTCGAGGTCGGCGGCGATATATTTTTTTGCCGAGTCGGAGAATTGCTGAGCAAACTGAACCTGGCCGGGCTCGTTACT